>JAJZUU010000008.1 GCA_021848325.1 Pseudomonadota bacterium
AATGCCTCCCAGGCTCCGTTGTCACGCCATCGGCAGAACCTTCGGTGCGTGTTCTTCCAGTCCCCATACGAGGGCGGCAAATCCCGCCATGGCGCACCCGTTCTCAAAATCCAACATACCGCATTGAAATCAAAAAAGCGGTGCCGGACGATCCGCCTCGGGCCGGCCATCGCCCCCCTGCCGCAGGCGGCTATTGTACCTCATCTCGCGCAATCGCCCGATCCAGCCACTCCTCACCCGGTTGTCGCCAAGGCGGAGACCACGTTCGTCGGGGTCGGAGCCGGCGCCATATTGTCCAGGAACCGACCTGTCAAAATTCGATTTCCGCCATGGAGTTAACGATATCCATGTCTTGAATTTAGCGCTCGGTTGGCGTAGCATATGATTCCCGCATACGGCGTGAATGAAAGGGCATCGCAAGTACCGCGCCTGCCGGATCGCGGGTGGATCCGGGTCAGTGCACATATATGCGCTCTCTGAAACGAAGCAAAGAATTATGACAGGTGCGCGCCATATCGGCCTGCGTGCTCGCTGGATAGCCCGGGCAGCGGCGGCCTTCCTCGGCTTGGTGGTGACCGGTATCGGGGTCGCCGGCGGCCATGCCGGCTGCGACGTCTGCCACGTCAGCGCCACGCCCGATTCCCTTAGCGCGGAGCTGTTAATGCCGGAACCGCAATTGTGCCTATCCTGCCATCCCGACCAGACCGGGCCCGGCAACCACGTGATCAGCGTCCCCCTCGACCCGGGCATGCCCACCACGCTGCCGCTGGTAAACGGCGTAATGGTTTGCAGCACCTGCCACGACTTGCACACCGACACGCCCACGCTGATACGCGCCTACCCGAACGGGATCTGTTACGGTTGTCACCAGAGATAGCCGCCCGGGAGCGCCCCCCACGCTTCCCTCCCTCGGTCCGCTGCGCTACACTGAAAGCCCATGTCGGCACAGATGCGCTCCGATGATCAACCATGCCGTCCCCGGCCCTGCCCATGTCGCTTCCCGCACTACAGTTCGAAGGGGTAAGCAAGAAATTCAAGCGGACCCCCGTGTTGCGAGACATCGGCTTCGAGGTGTCCAGCGGGGAGCTTTTCGGCATGGTGGGGATCAACGGGGCCGGCAAGACCACCCTGATCAAGGGCCTGCTGGATTTTTGCGACATCAGTTCCGGCTCCATTCGCATCTCGGGGATTCCACACCTGCTCACCGCCGCCCGCAAGCCCATCGCTTTTTTGCCGGAAAGCTTCGTTCCGCCCCATTACCTCACCGGCAGGGACTTCCTTCGGTACATGCTGCAATTGTACGGGATGCGCTATCGGGGACACGAGGCGGAAGGCGCACTTGCCGCACTGGATCTGGACCTGTCGGCCCTGAGCCTGCCGGTGCGCGCCTTTTCCAAGGGCATGGCGCAAAAGCTGGGACTTGCCGCCTGCCTGCTGAGCCGCAAGGAAACATACGTGCTGGATGAACCGACCACCGGCCTGGACCCCAAGGCGCGGGCGCTGCTCAAGGGGGAGCTGAGGCGTTTGCAGGCGGAGGGACGCACGGTGTTTTTCACTTCCCACTCCCTGGCCGACGTACAGGAGATGTGCGACCGCATGGCGCTGCTGCACCGGGGCGAGTTGCTTTTTCTGGGGCCGCCCGCGGCCTTGTGCCGGCAACATGGCACGGACAACCTGGAACAGGCATTTCTGCGCTGCATCGCCTGATGCGTCCGCCAGGTCTATGACGGCCGCAAGCGATCTGGCAAAATAGGGCTGGCGCGCCGCGGAGGCCCGCACCCGGGCGAGCCTCCCGCCGCGGCTAGGCTATACTTCGTTGCAACAAGGACTCTTTGTGATGAATAGCGAGCCCTAAGGGGAAACACGATGGGCTTAACCAAGGACAGCAAGCCCAGCCTGCTGGTGGTGGACGACGATCCGCTCATCACGGACACGCTGAGCTTCGTGCTGCAGAAGGACTTCGCGGTGCACGTGGCCGAGTCCCGCAGCGGCGTGAAGGACCTGCTGGCGCGGTTGGACGCCGCGCCCAAGCTTGCCTTGGTGGACCTGGGGCTGCCCCCGACGCCGCACCGCCCGGACGAGGGATTCAAACTCATCAGCGAGCTGCTGGGGCTTTCCCCCGGCATGAAGATCCTGGTGCTGTCGGGGCAAAACGACGAATCCAACGCCCGGCACGCCCGCGCCCTGGGCGCCATAGAATTCATCCCCAAGCCGTGCGAGCCGGAGCAGCTCAAATCACTGCTGTTCAACGCCCTCATGGTCCAGGATGCCGAGCGCAGCGCGGAGGCCGCGCCCGCCCAGGACAACTGCGGGCTGATCGGCGACAGCTTCCCCATGGACAAGCTGCGCAGCCAGACCCGGCAGTACGCGGACGCGCCCTTCCCGGTCCTGATCGAGGGCGAGTCGGGCAGCGGCAAGGAGCTGGTGGCGGCATCCCTGCATCGCCTCAGCCGGCGCGCCCAAAGGCCCTTTCTGGCCCTGAACTGCGCGGCCATCTCGCCCACCCTGGTGGAACCCACCCTGTTCGGCTACAGCAAGGGCGCCTTCACCGGGGCCGCCAGCGCCCGCTCCGGCTATTTCGAGGACGCCCGGGACGGCACCCTGTTCCTGGACGAGATCGGGGAGTTGCCCATCGAACTCCAGGCCAAGCTGTTGCGGGTGCTGGAGAACGGCGAGTTTCAGCGGGTGGGGGAGACCCAGACCCGGGTCAGCAACGCCCGCGTGATCGCCGCCACCAACCGCGACCTGCGCCGGGAAATCAAGGCCGGCCGCTTCCGCGGCGACCTGTACCACCGTCTGAGCGTGTTCGCCTTGGGGGTGCCGCCGTTGCGGGAACTGGGGGACGACCGGGTAACGCTGCTGGACCACTACCGGCGCTTTTACGCCAAGGAGGCCGGCACGGAGCCGTTCGAGCTGGACCGGCAGGCATTGCAGGCGTGGCAGGACTATCACTTCCCGGGCAACGTGCGGGAGCTGCGCAATATCGTCATCCGGCTGACCACCAAGCATTCCGGCAGGAAGGTGAACCGGGAGCAACTGGAGGCGGAACTGGACACGGACCTCGCCTATCAGCCCGACATCCCCATGCCCAACGACGCCAGGGCCCTGCAAGAGATGGCCAGAAAGCAGTTGCAGGCGCAGAAAAACTTCGATCTCGACCACATCCTGAAGCAGTGGGAACAAAGTTACGTGGAGGCGGCCCTCAACATGACCCACGGCAACCTGAGCCAGGCGGCGAAGTTGCTCGGGATCAACCGCACCACCCTGTACAGCCGGATGCAGACCTACTCCAACGACTGATGCATCACCTCCACTTCGGCCTCCACCAGGCGCCGTTCAAGATCACTCCCGACACCGAATTCTTTTATTCGGGGGGTAACCGCGGGGCCATCCTGGATGCCCTGATGTACGCCGTCACCCACGGCGAGGGCATGGTCAAGGTGAGCGGGGAGGTGGGCAGCGGCAAGACCATGCTGTGCCGCATGCTGGCGGCGCGGCTTCCCCCGGAGATCGAGACCGTCTACCTGGCCCACCCCAGCGTCTCGCCGCAGGAGGTGCTGCACGCCATCGCGCTGGAGATGGGGCTGGCGGTGCCGCGCGAGGCCTCCCGTCTGGAACTCACCCACGCCCTGCAACAGCACCTGCTGACGTGCCATGACCAGGGAAAACGGGTGGTGTTGCTGGTGGAGGAGGCGCAAGGCATGCCGCTGGACACACTGGAGGAGGTCCGCCTGCTGTCCAATCTGGAGACGGAACGGGAAAAGCTGCTCCAGATCGTGCTGTTCGGCCAGCCGGAACTGGACGAGCACCTTGCCCGCCCCGACATGCGCCAGCTCAAGGAACGCATCACCCACAGCTTCGCCCTGGCGCCGCTGGCGCCGGGGGAGATCAGGGATTACCTGGGCTTCCGCCTGCGCGCGGCGGGTTACCGCGGTCCGGACCTATTTTCCGGTCCGGTGGTGCGCCACATCGCCCGTTACTCCCGGGGACTCACCCGGCGCGTCAACATCATCGCCGACAAGGCCATGCTGGCGGCGTTTTCCGCCGGCACCCACGACATCTCCCCGAACCACATCCATGCCGCGGCCAAGGACAGCGAGTACCGGGCGCAGAGGGGATGGCCCGCCCGCCGCGGGGCCGCCGCCGGACTCGCCTTGCTGGCCGCGCTCGGCGGGCTGGGCATGGCGATGCGCGCTGCCAACCCGCCCCGGGCTCGCGGGCAGGCGGTGCCCCGGCCGGCCGTCGCCGCGCCGGCCGCAGCGGCCCGAACCGTCCCGGTAGACAAATTGCCGGCGGCGGACGCCAACAGCGCCGACCTGCTGGAGGCGCGGCTTGCCGCCACCGCCCGCTGGCTGGCCCGGGAAAAGCCGCGCACTTTCACCATCCAGTTGCTGGGCACAAACAACCGGACGCAGCTTGAAGGCTATCTGGCAAGCCTCGACCCGCTGATCGGGCTGGACCGGGTCTTCGTGTACCGCACCGTGGCGGGCGGAAGGCCTTGGCTTGCCGTGCTGTACGGCCGCTTCAGCGGCCGCGCCGAGGCGCAGCGGGCGCTGGCGCGGTTGCCGGCGCGACTCAAGTCCCAGCATCCGTACCTGAGATCGGTGCAGGGAATCCGGGCCGAGACCGGCAGTGCTGCGTGACATCTGCGACTCAATGACGGGAGAGCGCCCACCGACCGTATCCGGGGAACGTGATATGATGACGGCAAGGTCCATTTCCCTGCGCGGCGGGGTTTGGCAACTGTCTGCCGTAAGACCGAGAGAGGTGCCATGAAAGCCATAATTCGTGCCTCGGAGGGAGGCGAGCCGCGCATGCCGGGCCGCCGCTGGCTACCGGCCGCTGCCGGCCTTCTGTTGCTGTCCGGCTGTGCGCACGAGTCCCGCATCGTCCCCTCCCAGGGCCATATCCAGTTGCAACCCGAGGCGGCCAAGGCGGAACGGATCCCCCCGCCGGTCACCGTCAGCGGCTATGTCCCGCCGCCCAAGGCGCGGCCGAAGCCCCAGACCTACACCGTGGTGGTGAACGAGGTGCCCGCCAAGGAGTTGCTGTTTGCCCTGGCCCGGGACACCAAGCTTAATATCGACGTCCACCCGGCGATCCGCGGGCTGGTGACCCTCAACGCCATCAACGAAACGCTCCCCGCCATCCTGGATCGCATCGCCCAGCAGGTGAATATCCGCTATAAGCAGGACGGCGACACCCTGGTCGTCACTCCCGACACGCCCTATCTGCATACCTACCGGGTCAACTACGTGAATCTGGCCCGGGACACCACCTCCTCCATCGACGTCTCGACCCAGATCGCCAGTACCGGGACGGTGGGCGCAGGCGGGCCCGCGGGACAGCAGGGCGGCATCGGGAACGGCTCCAGGACCTCGGTCACGACCACTTCCAGCAACAATTTCTGGGAGATACTGACCCGGAATCTCCACCATATCCTGAGCTCCACCCGCGCCGCCGAACTGAGCCAGGATCAAAGGGCCGACCGCGCGGAAACCGCGCGCGCCGCCCGGGAGGAGCGCCTGCGCCAGGCGGAAGCGGTCAGCCGTGCCGGAAGTGCGGCCGCCACCCTGTTCACCGCGGCGTTCGGCGGCCGGTCAACCGGGCAGGGGGACGACGGCAAGGACGACGTGATCGTCAACCCGGTGGCGGGAACGGTCTCGGTGCTGGCCAGCCAGCGTCAGCAGGTTCTGATCCAGCAATACCTGGACAGCGTGCAGGCCTCGGTGCAGCGCCAAGTGCTGATCGAGGCCACCATTGTGGAAGTCGCCCTCAAGGACCAGTACCGCGCCGGGGTGGACTGGAGCCGCCTGTCCAACCAGGCGGGTTTCAGCTTCGGGGCCACCCCCCCCACGGTCACCGGCTTCACCTTCCAGACCACCCCCGGCGGGACCAGCAACCTGGCCAACACCCTCTCGCCTTTCTTCAGCATCGGCTATTCCAACCAGGCATCGGCCTTCAGCATCGCCCTCAGCCTGCTGGAGTCCTACGGCAAGACCCGGGTGCTGTCCAGCCCCAAGATCATGGCCCTCAACAATCAGACCGCCCTGCTCAAGGTGGTGGATAATGTGGTCTACTTCTCGGTGGACGTGCAGCCCGGCACCAACCTGGCCGGCGGCGGCTCCACCAATCCGACCTATTCCACCACCGCCCACACGGTGCCGGTGGGCGTAGTAATGAGCGTCACCCCCCAGATCAGCGGCAACGGCGTGGTCTCGCTCACGGTGCGCCCCACCATCTCCCGCATCGTGGGCGTCACGAACGACCCCAACCCGGAGTTGGCCAAGGCGAACCCCCCGGTCAAGAACCCGGTGCCCGAGATCCAGGTGCGGGAAATGGAGTCCGTGCTGCAGGTGAATAGCGGCCAGACCGTCATCCTTGGGGGGCTGATGCAGGACGACAGCGCCCATGCCCGGGACGGGATACCTGGGCTTTCCGAGGCGGAAGGCGTCGGCGGCCTGTTCGGCCAGAGAGAGGAGCAGACCAGCCAAACCGAGCTGGTGATCTTTCTGCGTCCCACGGTGATCACCAACCCCAGCCTGGACAGCGACGAGCTCAAATTCTACCGCCGCTACCTGCCCTCCGGCACGGCGGACGGCGGGCCGCAAGCGCGCACCCCCCAGAGCCCATGAGCCTGTTGATGAAGGCCTTGAAAAAGGCCGAACAAAACCAAAAGGAAAGCTCTTCCGCAGGGCAGCACCCCGGCGCAGAAACCGGGCAGCAGGCCGAGTGCGGTGACGGCCGCCGGCACCAGCCTGCACCCCTGCCGTTCCTGGCACCGCAACCGCAGCGCAAGTGGCTGGTGCCGGCCACCGCGGCGCTGGCCACCGTGGTCGCAACGGCATGGGGGATATACATCTACCTGGAGACCTCCGCGCCCATCCCGCTCACCCTGCCGCCCCAGCCCTCCCCTGCACGGCCCGCCGACCACATGCCAGCCCCCCCTGTCTCGCACCGCGCCGGGCCACGGTCAAACCCGCCGAGCACCTCCCTTCCCGAGGAACGACCCCAAGTGGCGCCTGCGCCGCCCGGCCGCGACAGAGGCACGCCACAGCGGGCGCACCCGGTTCAGCCACCCGCGAGCGCCACGCCGGCCGCCCGGGCGTCGGTGATAAAAGTCGACCCGGGGGACGCGCAGGCGGCCGTGGACCCCACGCTCAGCCGGGCCTACCAGGCGCTTCGGCAGGGCCGGCACGAGGCCGCCCGGGCCCTGTACCAGCGGCTCCTCGAGTCGGACCCGGACAGTGTGGACGCGCTGCTGGGTCTCGCTGTGATCGCCGCGCGCCGGAATGAGGCGGAGCAATCCGCCGAATACTATCTGCGGGTGCTGCGACTGGATCCCAAAAACCCGGTGGCCCAGGCCGGGCTGATCGGCCTTACGGGCGGCTCCGACCCATTGGCCAGCGAGTCGCGCCTGCAGCGGCTGCTCGCTCGCCAGCCGGCGGCCTTCCTGTTTTTCGCCCTGGGCAACCTGTACGCCGGCCAGGCCCGCTGGCCCGCCGCCGAGGGGGCCTATTTCGAGGCCTACCAGAAGGACCCGGGCGACCCGGATTATGCCTTCAACCTTGCCGTGAGCCTGGATCACCTGACCCAGCGCAAGGCGGCCCTGTCGTACTATCGGCGGGCGCAGCAACTGGCGCAGGCGAAAGGCGGCCACGGCTTCGACCCGGCCCTGCTGGCGGCCCGCATCGCCCGGCTTTCCGCCGAAGGGGACGGGAAATGACGCCGCACGAGGAGGACAGGAAGTTGCGGGTCGGCGATCTGCTGGTGCAGCAGGGGGCTGTGACCCAGGACCAACTGCGCATCGCGCTGATGGAACAGCGGCACAGCAACCTGCCCCTGGGGCGGCAGTTGGTTCGGCTGGGCTTCGTCACCGAGGCCATGATCCGCGATCTGCTGGCCCATGCCATCGGCCAGGAGAGCGTCGACCTGGCCACCGTGGTGGCCGACGCCGAGGCCCTCAAACTCGTACCGGAGGACTTCGCGCGCCGCAACCACCTGCTGCCCATCGCCTACGATGGCGAGAACCTGAACCTGGTGGTGGCCATTACGGACATGTTCAACGTGGTGGCGCTGGACCAGTTGCGCGCCACCCTGGGCGGTCAGATCGACATCGAGACCGTGCTCGCCGGCGAGGCGCAACTGGAAGAGTACATCGACCATTTCTACGGCTTCGAACTCTCGGTGGACGGCATCCTGCGCGAGATCGAGACCGGGGAGATCGACTACCAGAGCCTGCAGGCGGGCAGCGGCGAATACACCCAGCCGGTGGTGCGTCTGGTGGGCGCCCTGATGGCCGACGCCGTCAAGCGGCGTGCCTCGGATATCCACTTCGAGCCGGAACAGGCCTTCCTGCGCATCCGCTACCGCGTCGACGGGGTGCTGGAGCAGGTGCGCAGCCTGCACAAGACCTATTGGCCGGGCATAGCGGTGCGGCTCAAGGTGATCAGCGGGATGAACATCGCCGAGACCCGGGCCCCCCAGGACGGGCGCCTGTCCCTCAACCTGAACGGCCGCCCCATCGACTTCAGGGTGTCCAGCCAGCCCACCATCTACGGCGAGAATATCGTGCTGCGGGTACTGGACCGGGAAAAATCCATCATCCCCCTGGCACAGATGGGGCTGCCCGCGGCGACTCTGGAAACCCTGAAGCTGATGATGGCCCGCCCCGAGGGCATCGTCATCGTCACCGGCCCCACCGGCAGCGGCAAGACCACCACCCTGTACTCCCTGCTCAGCAATGTCAACAACGAGACGGTCAACATCATGACCCTGGAGGATCCGGTGGAATACCCGGTCACCCTGATGCGCCAAACCTCGGTCAACGAGGCGGTGAAGATGGATTTCGCCAACGGCATCCGCTCCATCATGCGCCAGGACCCGGACATCATCCTGGTGGGCGAAATCCGCGACCGGGACACGGCGGAGATGGCCTTGCGCGCCGCCATGACCGGCCACCAGGTGTATACTACCCTGCACACCAATTCCGCGCTGGGGGCCTTTCCCCGCCTGCAGGACATCGGCATCACACCGGAGATCATGGCGGGCAACGTGATCGGGGTGATCGCCCAGCGCCTGGTGCGGGTGCTCTGCCCCGAGTGCAAGGAGAGCTACCCGCCGAGCGAGGAGGAAAACCGGCTGCTGGCCCTTTACGGCGCGGCCGCCTCCGATGCCCTGTATCGGGCCGTCGGCTGCCCGCATTGCGCCTTCAAGGGGTACAAGGGGCGTCTGGCGCTGATGGAGCTGCTGCGCATGGACGGCGACCTGGACGAGTTGATCGCCCGCCGCGCCACCGCCAAGGAACTGCGGGAGGCGGCCCTCGGCAAAGGCTTCAAGACCCTGGCCGAGGACGGCGTGCGGCGGGTGCTGGAGGGCTGCACCAGCCTGGCCGAGGTATCGCGCGTGGTGGACCTGACCGGGCGCCTGCAATAGCAACGAGGACCGGAGCGGGACCGGCCGAGGCTGCATCCGGACAACCCCTGGAAGCGCATTCGCAACATGCCGAGCTATCAGTACAGAGCCGTCGACCGAACCGGGCGCCCCGCACGGGGAAGCCTGCGTGCGGCCAACGACGTGGACCTGGAATTGCGTCTGAAACGCATGGGCCTCGACCTCATCACCTGCCGCGAGATGCGGGAGGGGGGGCTGGGCGGTCGGCGCAGGCGGGTCACCCGCCAGGAGCTGATCACCTTCTGCTTCCATCTGGAACAGGTGCAGCGCTCCGGGGTGCCCTTCCTGCAGGGCCTGAGGGACCTGCGGGACAGCACCGCCAACCCCCACTTCCGCGAGATCGCGGCCACCATGCTGGAAGACATGGAGGGGGGAAAGATGCTGTCCCAGGCGCTAGCCGCGCACCCGAAGATCTTCGACGGCGTGTTCGTGAGCCTGGTCAAGGCCGGAGAGCAGACCGGCAGGCTGGACGAGGTGTTCGCCAACCTGGCCTCCCACATGAAATGGCAGGACGAACTGGTAACCCAGACCCGGCGCCTGCTGATCTACCCCGTATTCGTGCTGGTGGTGGTGACGGCGGTCATCGTCTTCCTGCTGACGTACCTGGTGCCGCAACTGGCGACGCTGCTGCGCAGCATGGGCGTGGCGCTGCCGCTGCAAACCCGGGTACTGATCGCCCTGTCCCGGGCGTTCGCCGCCTACTGGCCGGTCATCCTGGGGCTGCCGGTGCTTGCCGCCGCGGTGGCCGCCGCGGCCGTCAGCAGGAACGCCAAGGCGCGCTATCTGCTGGACCATTTCAAGCTGCGCCTGCCCCTGACCGGCGTTATCCTGCAGAAGATCATCCTGGCGCGCTTTGCCAGCTTCCTGGCATTGATGTACCAGTCCGGGATCAGCCTGCTGGACGCCCTGCGGACCTGCGAGGAGATCGTCGGCAACCGGGTGCTGGCCGATGCCCTGCAACGGGCCGGACAGCAGATCAGCGCCGGCGACGGCCTGACCGAGAGCTTCAGGAACCTTGGCTTTTTCCCGCCGCTGGTGCTGCGCATGCTGGGGGTGGGGGAGAGCACCGGCGCCCTGGACAGTGCCTTGCTCAACGTCAGCTATTTCTATGATCGCGAGACCAAGGACTCCCTGGAGAAGGCGCTGAAACTGCTTGAGCCCGCGCTGACCGTAGTGCTGGGGTTGATCCTGGGGCTCATCATGTATTCGGTGCTGATGCCGATGTACGACGTCCTGGGGAAGCTTCCCCTATGACCCGGGAACGGCCGGCCTTGCGTCCGGTGCGCCTTCCCCGGCGTGGAGGGTGACCCGGTGCCGGGAAAGATCCTGCTATACGTATCCGCGCGGCAGGCCAGCGCCGTCCGCTGGCGCGCCGGCAGACTGGCGTGGTGCCGCGAATTCACCAACGACCAGGACGGATGGGCGGAATTCAGCAGCCTGCTTTTGTCCCACCCCGGGACCCCCGTTTACCTGCTGGTGGACGCGGTGGAGGAAGACTACCGCAACGAGATCCTGCCCCACGCCGCGGGTGCCGCCCGGCGGGAGATGCTGGCGCGCAAGCTCAGGCAGTTCTACCGCGCCACCCCCTATCGCGCCGTATGGCCGCAAGGGCGGGACGCGGATAAACGGCGCGACGATCGCTACCTGTTCACCGCCCTGACCAACCCCGAACTGCTGCGTCCCTGGCTGGAGATCGTGCAGACGCGGCGGGCGCCGCTGGCGGGCATTTTTCTGCTGCCCATGGTGAGCCAGCAACTGCTGGGCAGCCTGCAGGTGCGCGCCTCCAAATTGCTTCTGGTGTCGCAACACAGCGGCGGTTTACGCCAAAGCTTCTTCCAGGACATGAAGCTCAAGATAAGCCGGCTCACGCCGCTGGAGGTCCCGGGCAGTCAGACGATGACCACCTACGCCGAAGAGATAGAAAAGACCCGCTTTTATCTCAACAGCCTGCGACTGACCACGCGCGAGGAGCGCCTTGCCGTGTGCGTGCTAGACCCGTCCGGCACCCTGGGCGAACTGTGCCGGGTGCTCGCCGCCGATCCGGGCCTGCAATGCCTGCCCATCGACCACGCCACGGCCAACAGTCGCCTTGGACTGACTACGGCCATCCTGGCCGGCTGTCCCAACGCCTTCCATCTGGCCGCGCTCGGCGCCCGGCCTCCGGACATCAGCCTCGCCCCGGCTGCGCTCACCCGGGGTTTCCTGCACTACCGGGTACGCCTGGTGCTGTACGGAGTGGGTGCCGCCGCCGCGCTGGCCGGTGCCATCTGGGGCGGCGCCAATCTCTACCTGGCGGGCGCCTACCGGCAACAGAGCAGCCTGCTGGCGGCGCGAACCAGGCAGCAGGACGCCCTGTACCTGACGGCGGCCAGGCACTTCCCGGACGCTCCCACCTCTGCGGAAAGGCTGCTGAAAGCCGTGGAAGCGGCGCAGCGGATCCGGCAGCAGCGCCCCTCGCCGCAGATTCTGATGGAGGTGCTCAGCCAAGCCCTGGAAGCCCATCCTTCCATCGAACTGGATCGCTTCCAGTGGGAATCCGGGGCCGCGCCGCCCGTTCCCGGAGACGGCGGTCGGCCGGAACGGGCGCTGTCGCAACACGCCCAGATTGGCTATATTGAAGCCCGGGTATCGCCCTTTGACGGAGACTACCGGGCCATGCTGGAAAAAATCGAGTCCTTCGCGGAAAGCCTGAGGAAGAACCCGTATGTGACGCAAGTCAGCACCGTGGCGCTGCCCCTGAACGTCGCCCCGGATTCCAGCCTCGCCGGCACCACCGCGGAGGGCGCGGGCGCCCCCGCCGTCGCCAGCTTCAAACTCAAGCTGGTGTTGCGGCAGCACCAGTGACCCGGCTACGGACAAGCCGGGGACAATGCCGGAGCCGACATTGCTATTAACCCGGCCCAATAATTCCGTCGCTCCCGCGCAAGCGGGAGCCCAGTAAAACTGGCTAGGAGCCTGTCGGACTTGAAGAATCGAAGCGAAGCGGGTCAGGCAGGCAAGCCGCGTAGCGGCTGCTCGCAAAATTCGGCTGGCCGAGGACAGATTTTGTCGATTTTGCAGGTCAATAGTCGTTCTATTGACCAAAAAAGCGGCGAAACATGGACCGGTCAGGTGGATTTGCAGCCGATTTCCTTTAAGTCCGACAGGCTCCTAGATTCCCGCCTTCGCGGGAATGACGACACCCAGGAATTTACGGGCCACCTTTATAAACCTGAAAAAAGCAGTTGTCCACAGATTGCACAGATTAACCAAGATTAAACAATGGGTAGCGGAACTGAACTTGAGAACTTGTTGGGTGAAGTGTCACTCATCGGCAACAGTCTTAAAATCTGTGTAATCTGCGGATTCAATCGCCGTTTCTAGGATAAATCCGGATTTAGGATGATACCTATCCTCAAAGACCTCTGGGCCGTGCGTGCCCCCCTGGCCATCCTGGCCGTCGTCCTGGCGGCCGGCACGGCGGGCGTCGGCTATACCGGGAGCAAGCTGGATCACGCCCGCGCAGTGCTTCAGAACCAGCGCAGCGCCCTGGAGCACGCGCAGTACCGCTACCGCAAATCCGGTGAAGAACAGCAGATCATCGTCCGCTACCTGTCGGAGTACCGCCGCCTGGAGCGGGAGGGCTTCATCGGGCCGGAGCGGCGCATCGACTGGATTGACGCACTGCGCGCCGCAGACCGGGAGTTGAGGATGTTCGGCGTCACCTACCAAATCGGCGCCCAGCAACCCTATCCCGGCACAGACGGGCTGGACGCCGGCCCATTGCGGCTTTGGCAGTCCCCCATGAGGCTGACTTTCGGACTGCTGCACGAAGGGGATCTGATGCATTTCTTCAACGCCCTGGACCGGTTGCATGCCGGGGTCTTCGTACTGGAAGGATGTACCGTGGCCCGCATGGAAGGCGCATCCCCCGGCTACCGGCCCCACCTGCAGGCCGACTGCCAGTTGAACTGGATCACCCTCGGCCCGGGCGGCGAGCGGCAGGCCGGTCTGACGGGGAGCCGCCCATGAAGCTTTTTCCGTTCTTGCTGGTCGCGTCGCTGCTGACCTCATCGGCCCAAGCCGATCTGACCGGCCGCCTGTTCCTCACCCCCCAGCAGAGGGCCATGCTGGACCGGGCCAGGCAACGCCATGCCGCGGCCGAGACGGCCGGGCATTCGGATGCGGCCGGCGTCACCCTGAACGGGATCGTGAAACGCAGCGACGGCCGCAGCACCCTGTGGCTCAACGACCGGCCATACGACAGCGACCATCCGGCGACGGCCGGGACCAGGATCACGGGGAAACAAGGACTCGGCTATACGCTGAGGCTCCCGGACTCGGGACAGGTGGTGCGTCTGAAGGTCGGCCAGCGCTTCGACCCGGCAAGCGGCAAGGTGGAAGAAACCACCGTGAACCCGGCCGCCGCGGGCGACGCCGGCACCCCATCCGGGAGCGAGGCCGCCACCCCGCCCGCCGCGGCACCGGGAACGGACGCGCGCCCCGCCGCGCCCCAGCCGTGACCCCCCGCGGCTACCGGCGCCCGGACCGTCGTACCGGCCAGGTGCTCGTCGTCATGCTGTTGCTGATACTGGTCGCAGCGGCGGCCTTGCTGGTCGGCGCCCGCAGCGGCGCGCCCCCGCGCGCCGAGAGAGACCGGAACACGGCGGCGGCGCTGGCCCGGGCCAAGGAAGCGCTGCTGGGCTACGCGGTCGCCTATTATTCCAGCCACCCCGGCGAATTCGCGTTCCTGCCCTGCCCCGACGTGAACGGCTCCGGGATCACCCAAGAGGGCGAGTCCCATGGCTCCTGCGGGGCGAAAGACGCCAATACCATAGGGCGCCTGCCGTGGAAGACCCTGGGGCTGCCGCCGCTGCGGGACAGCAGCGGGGAATGTCTGTGGTATGCCCTGTCCGGCCCGTACAAGCACGTCAACGCGGCCACCAAGAGCGACCTGCTGAACGAGGACAGCGACGGCCGGTTCGAAATCCTGGCGGCGGACGGGGTGCAGAAACTGGCCGGGGCAACGCCCGGCTCTCGTGCGGTGGCGGTCCTGTTCGCACCGGAGGCGGTGCTGCCGAGCCAGGCCCGGACCCGGCTCCCCAGCACCGTGGACATCTGCGGCGGGAACTACACCCCGGCCAACTACCTGGACCAGGCGGGCGACCTCGACAACGGCTCGGTTTCCTCTCAGACGGACAAGGTGGACCGGTTTGGCGCCGGGCCAAAGTCGGACCGGTTCAACGACCGGCTCATTTTCATCACCCGCGACGAACTGTTCCGCGCCGTAAGGAAGGGAAACGACCTGGAGAGGAAAATGGGAATCTTGACCGCCGCAGTCGCCCGCTGCATCGCCCGCTACGGGCTCGCCAATCCGGGACCGGGTGCCGGGCGCCTGCCCTGGCCGGCCCCGGTCGCCCTGGCGGATTACCGCCGGGACAGCGCCTACGACGACCACGGCGCCGCCGATCCCGCTCTGTCGGCGCGGGTGCCGGACATCGTGCTCGATTCCAGCGCCGCCACCGGCAGCCCGGTGGGCAGCGCCCTCAGCGCCTGCACCCTGGCGGCATGGACGCCGGAAGTGGCCAAACTGTGGCGCAACTGGAAGGACCATCTGTTCTACGCGGTGGCCCGGGCCTATGCCCCTGCGCCGGCGGCGCCCGAGGCGTGCGCCGCGGACAACTGCCTCAAGGTCAACGGCGCCGGGCCGTACGCGGCGCTGGTAATCTATTCCGGCAGCCCCCTGGCGGGGCAGACCCGCAGCGCCCCGCCCCTGGACCCCGACGCCAAGGCGGACATCCGCAATTACCTGGAAGGGCGCAACGCCGCCAACCATCCCGATGCGGCGGGCAACGGGGACTACCAGAGCGGCCCCGCCACGCCCGCGTTCAACGATATACTGTATTGCATCGACCCTGCATTGAACGTCGCCCCATGCCCCTGAACGCCACGCCCCATGCCCGCGCCGGCGGCCCCTCCCAGGCGGGCTTCAGCCTGGTGGAGATGGCCATCGTGCTGCTGATCGTGTCCCTGCTGCTGGGCGGGCTGCTCATGCCGCTTACCGCCCAGGTGGAGCAGCGCCGGGCGGCCGATACCCAAAGGCGGCTGGATCAGGCCAGGGAGGCCCTGATCGGCTTCGCCATCGCCAACGGCCGACTGCCCTGTCCGGCCACCGCGGCGAGCCACGGCGCCGAGGACCCCGCGGGAGGGGGCGCTTGCACCACTCACGACGGCTTCCTGCCCGCCGCCACCCTGGGGCTCACCCAGGTGGACGACTCGGGCTACGCCCTGGACGGATGGAACTCGCGCGTCCGCTACGCGGTCACCGCAAAGGCCGACGCCGGCGGAAACACCTTCACCGCCGTGGGAGGCATGCAGGGGATAGTGAACGGCGCCCACAGCGCGGCGCCCCTCTACACCCTCCCGGACCTGACGGTGTGCAGCAGCAGCATCGGCATCACCGCCGCCTCTTGCGGCAGCACGGGGAGCGTCAGCCTGGTCACCCACGCCCCGGCGGTGATCTATTCCCTGGGGAAGAACTGGGCCACGGGCGGGGGTAGCGGGGCGGACGAGGCCGCCAACCTGAACGGGGACGCGGTATTCGTGAGCCACGAGCCGGCGGCGGGGACCACGCCAAACGGCGAATTCGACGATGTGGTCACCTGGATCTCCCCCGCCATCCTGGCCAGCCGCATGTTCCAGGCGGGGACGCTGGCGGCGCCGTAGCGGCGGTTGGGAGCGCCCGGGGCGGCCCCGTCAGCCGCCGTCCCGGCGCAGGGCAAAGCACACCCGCCCCGGCCGGTTTTCCGTCAGCTCCAGCCGGTAGCCCCGTTGCCGCGCCTGGCGGGCGGCCTGGTACAGCCCGATGCCCAGCCCCGATTCCGACCGGACCGGGGCGCTGCCCAGGCGCGCCGCCGTCCCCGCCTCCACCGGCACGCCGTCGTCGCAAACGGTGAGGACGCCGCCGACCGCGCCGCTAAACTCCACGCCGATCCGCAGTTCCCGCTGCTGCTTGCGTTTTTCCAGGGCGTTTTGCAGGAGGTTGTCGGCCACGCTGTCGAACAGTTCCGCCGGCACGCGCTGCGCCGGGTCATCGGGGCCGCCGTGGAAGTCGATGCGGCTACCGGCGTGGCGCTGGCACAGGCTGTGCCACCAGGGGCCGGCGGCGGCGCTCTCGCCCTCCGTTCCGCTGGCCGGGGCCTGCAGCTTTTCCAGGGTGCCCTGCAGGCGCTGGGCGACCTGGGGCAACTGGCGCTTCATCAGCGCCTGCAAGGCGTCGGCCTGGCCGGCATCGCTGCTCTCCGCCGCCGCACAGAGGGTCTTCAGCGATTGCAGCAGATTCTTCACGTCGTGGGTAAGGCGCGCGCCGGTCTCGTAAATCGCCTGGGTATAGGCGTTTTGCTTCAGGGCCTGCTCCCGCAGCTTGGCCTCGAAGAAATAGCCCAGCAACTGGGTCAGGAGCTTCACGTGGAGCGCCAGGGCCGGCGACAGGCGCCAGCGCGTGTGAAGCACCAGGGTGAAGGAGTGAAACGAAAATTCCACGCTGTGCCGGGCGCGCTCCCCGAAACTGCCGTGGTCCTCCCGGGTGCGCCACTCCCCGCCGGCGACCCAGGGAAGCTCTGCGATCCCCGTCATGGCGTTGCGCAAAAAGGCGGCGGGGTCGGCCTCCCGTTCGGCGAGGACTGCGATCTCTTGCAGCCAGCGCTCGAAAGGCAGGCCCACGCTGAGCACGTAGCGCGACAACAAGTGACCGAGGCCGGCAAACCCCCCCAGGGGATTCCACAGCCAGCTCGCCAGCAGCAGCGCTGCCGCCATCGCCACCAGGGTCTTGGCCAAGGCAAGGGGGTAGGCCTCCTGGGTCAGGGTCATCACGGCGAAGCTGCCCAGCACCAGCACCACCACCAGCAGGAACAGCATCACGCTGTAGAAAAAATCCACCGCGTAGGCGAGCCCCGGGCGCTGCGCCTCGACTCGGATGAACATGATCAGCACGGGCAACGGCAACAGGCCGTAGCGCACCAGAAACGCCACGGTGGGCAGTTCCTGCCGCTTGAACAGAAGATTGGGCACCGCCCACATCAACAGCATGGACAGGAGATAGAGCGCGGCCAGCAGGTAGACCAGGCGCTGGCGGCGCGCGCCCACCCCGGGCATGGTGCCGCCAATGACCCCGAGCAGCACCGCCAGCCATAAGGTTATCAGCCACCAGCCGCTGACCAGCAGCAGCGCCAGGACGGAAAGAATCAACAACCCGGCGCGGGGCGCGGCAATGGTGCGCTCGCCCCGCCACAGGGGCTGCCACATCAGGAACAGACCGAAGTGAACCAGCAGGAAGGGGTACGACCAGGCCGGCTGGAAGCCCCACGCCGTGGCGCCGTGCAAAGGCAGCAGCATCAGCCCCAGCCACCGTTGCGGGTGAGCGGCGATCCGCCATTGCATGTTGCGGGTCAAGTCGCTGCCAGTCACGTGATTGCCTGCTTCCTAGTTTCCCGCCTGTTCCGACAGGGGCCGGGCCCGCAGATTACGCATTGCCGCAGGCAGCGGGCTGCTTGCTTGCACGGCGAGTTTGGTTATACTCAGGGTTTCCCGGTAAACGCGCCCATGGGCCACCCCTCCCTGACCATCGCCCGCTACACGCTGCTGGAGGCGCTGCGCACGCGCCTGTTGTGGCTCACTGCGCTCGCGCTGCTGACCCTCCTGGCAGGCAGCGCCTTTGTGCAGCAACTCGCCATCGCCGAGGGGGTCCGTTTTCAGACCGCGTTTCTCGCCGCCACGGCGCGCCCAGCGGCGGTATTCCTTATCGCCCTTTACGTGATCAGCAGCATGGCCCGGGAATTCCACGACAAGGGCGTCGAACTCATTCTAGCACTTGATCTGTCCCGCGCCAGCTTTGTCTTGGGCAAGCTCGCGGGATTCGCCGCGCTGGCCGTCTTCTTCGCCGTTGCCTCGTGCCTGCCCGTGGCCCTGTTCGCCCCCCTCGGCAAGGCCCTGCTGTGGGGCGTGTCCCTGCTGTGCGAGCTGTGGATCATCGCCGCCCTGAGCCTGTTCTGCGCCGTCACCTTCAGCCAGGTGGTGCCCGCCTCCAGCTTCGTGCTGGGCTTCTACCTTCTGGCCCGCAGCATCTCCGCCCTGCAACTGATCGGCGGCTCCGCCCTGATCGACGACGGCGGCCGCCTGCATCAGGCCATGCTGGGCGCGCTCAACGCCCTCGCCCTGGCGTTGCCGCACCTGGACACCTTCACCCGGACCGCCTGGCTGGTGAACCCCGGCGCGGACTGGGGGCAAATTGCCCCGATCTTGCTGCAAACCCTGATCTACTGCGGGATTCTGGCGGCCGCCACCCTGTTCGACATGTACCGCAGGAATTTTTAGGCGGCCAGTTGAGGACAAGCACAGATCCCCAGCGTCCCGTCCGCGCCGTCCCGAAGCCCGTGCTCCTCGCCCTGGCGGCGGTACTGGCCCTGCAATTGGCATGGGGCGGGCACCTGCCGCCGCCGCAAGCCCGCGCCCGGGCGCTCGACCCGCCTCCGGCGCTGTCCACGGCGCGGCTAATGGACCTGGGTGAACCCATCGCCACCGCCCAGTTCCTCGCCCTGACCCTGCAGGCCTTCGACAACCCTCCGGGAATCAGCATCCCGTTCCGCGCCCTGGACTATCCCCGGGTGACCGGGTGGCTGGCCCTGGTGCTGGGCCTGGACCCGCAGGGCCAGTATCCCCTGATCCTGGCCTCCCACGTGTATTCCCAGGTG
This sequence comes from Pseudomonadota bacterium, assembly GCA_021848325.1. Lineage (GTDB taxonomy): Bacteria > Pseudomonadota > Gammaproteobacteria > Burkholderiales > JAJZUU01 > JAJZUU01. The sequence continues at coordinate 19,182 of JAJZUU010000008.1, forward strand.
CCCGACCCGGCCAGGCAGCGCCTGATGCTGGATTTCGTCTACCGCGAGTTCTTCAAGGACCCGGGGCGGCGCTGGCCCTGGCTTGCCCATGCCGCCCTGCTGGCCCGGCATCGGCTGCACGACCTGCCGCTTTCCCTGCGCTATGCCCGGGCGGTGGCCAACCGCGCCACGGGGAAAGACGTCCCCCACTGGGCCCGGCAGATGCCCATTTTCATCCTGCAGGACATGGGCGAACTGGAGGCCGCCAAGATCGAACTGGGGGCCCTTCTGGCCACGGGCACGGTGACCGACCCGCGGGAGGAACATTTCCTGCTTGGCCGCTACCGGGAACTGGAGAAGCAGGTGGCGGCGCGTGGCGGCCCGGAAATACGATCCGCGGCCCCGGCGAAAAGATGAAAATTCGCCATTTGCGTCAAGAACCGGACGCCGGAAACGGCGGGCCCGCAACCCCTTTCGCCCCACCGGCCCGGACTTTTCGCACAGTGCGCCATCTTGCCCTATTTGGTACGAATATTGCCTGAGCCAGTCCAAACCACATTCTCACCGCCGGGAATCCTGCAATGGGCAAGCAACAAGGCTTCACCCTGATCGAAATCGCCATCGTCCTGGTGATCATCGGCTTGCTGCTGGGGGGCGTGCTGAAGGGGCAGGAGCTGATCACCAGCGCCCGGGTGCGCAACCTGATCTCCCAGCAGGACGGCATCAAGGCGGCCTTCTTCGGGTTCCAGGACCGCTACCGCGCCCTGCCCGGCGACTACGCCCAGGCCAACACCAACATCCCCAACGTCACGGTAAACGGCGACGGCAACGGCCGCATCGAGGCCACCAACAGCGCGGGCGTGCACGAAGACATCCTGGTGTGGGACCACCTGTCCCACGCCGGCTTCATCAACGGCACCTACGTCTACGACGCGGCTGGCCCCACCGACGCCACCAATCCCAAGAACCCCTACGGCATCTATATGCAACTGGTGTACGACGGGGTCTACGGGGCCGGTACCAATTCCACGCCTAAACACAACCTGAAGACCGGCGGCCAGATCCCGGTGGCCATCGTGGCCGAGGTGGACCGCAAGATCGACGACGGCAACGCCCTGCAGGGGGCCTTCCAGTTCTCCGTCTATGCGGGCAACGGCACGGCGCCCGTCGCCGCCGACTGCTACGATGCCGCATCCACGCCGGCGGGGACCTGGAAGGCCACCGGTAACGCGACCAACTGCGGCGGCGCCAGCCTGTTCTGAAACGCCTCATCCCTGCAGCAGCTTGATCTCCGCCGCCGCCAGGTTCTCCGGGATGCCGCGCAGCACCAGCACGTCGCCGGCCTCGATGCGGGTCTCCGGGGCGGGATCGACCCCGCGGATGTTGCGCCGGCGCACCGCCACCACCTCCACCAGCAGCCGCTCCAGCCCCATTTCTGCCAACTGCTTGCCCACCGCAGCGGCGCCCTGACTCACCAGCACGGAGTGCAGCCTGGGCTGGTCGGGTTCCCCCGGCTCCACGATCTGGTCGCTGGCGCCGCGGAAGAAGCCGCGAAACAGGCCGTAGCGCTGCTCCCGCACGTCGCGGATGCGCTTGAGCACCCGCGCCAGCGGTATCCCCAGCAGCATCAGGGCATGCGAGGCCAGCATCAGCGAGCCCTCCAGCACCTCCGGCACCACCTCGGTGGCGCCCGCCCGCATCAGCCGCTCCAATTCAGAATCGTCCAGGGTGCGCACGATGACCGGCAGTTCCGGGCGCAGGTCCTGGGTGTGGCGCAGGATCTTCATGGCCGAGGCCACGTCGGCATAGGTCACCACGATCGCCTTCGCCCGGTGCAGCCCGGCGGCGATCAGCACCTCGCGCCGGGCGGCGTCCCCGTACACCACGCTCTCGCCGGCGGCGGCGGCGGCCTTGACCCGCTGGGGATCGAGGTCCAGGGCGATGAACGGGACGTTCTCCTGTTCCAGGAAGCGGGCCAGGTTCTGCCCGCTGCGGCCGTAGCCGCACACGATCACGTGGCCGCTGACGGAGAAGCTGCGCACCGCCACGTCGTGCACCTCCCGCGCCCGCCCCGCCCATTCGCCGCGGCAGCAGTAGCGCACCACGGCGTCGGCATGGTAGATCAGGAACGGCGCCAGCACCATGGAGATCAGCATCGCCGCCAGCACCACCTGCAGGGTATGGGGGGCCACCACCTTCAGGCTGCCGGCCTGGGCCAGCAGCACGAAGCCGAACTCGCCGGCCTGGGCCAGCCCCAGCCCGGTGCGCAGGGCCACCGCGGGCTCGTTGCCGAACAGCACCCCCAGGCCCATGATCAGCAGCAGCTTCAGCCCCACGATCGCCAGCAGCACCAGGCCTACCCACTGGAAGTTCTGCACCACCACGTGCAGGTCCAGCAGCATGCCGATGGTGACGAAGAACAGCCCCATCAGCATGTCGCGGAAGGGCTTGATGTCGTCCTCCACCTGGTAGCGGTACTCGGTCTCCGAAATCAGCATCCCCGCCAGGAACGCCCCCAGGGCCAGGGAGAGTCCGGCAAGCTCGGTGAGGTAGGCGAGCCCCAGGGTGATCAGCAGCACGTTGAGCATGAACAGTTCCGAGGACTTCTGCCGCGCCACCAGATGAAACCAGGGGCGCATCAGCCGCTGCCCGAGAAACAGCAGCACGGCCAGCACCAACCCCGCCTTCAGGGCCGCCAGGCCGAGGGACATGCCGAGGTGCTCGTTGCCCGCGGCCAGGGCGGGGATCAGGATCAGCAGCGGCACCACGGCCAGGTCCTGGAACAGCAGCACGCCGATGACCTGCCGCCCGTGGGGCGACTGCAGCTCCAGCCGCTCCGCCAGCAGCTTGCTGACGATGGCGGTGGACGACATGGCCAGCGCCCCGCCCAGGGCGACCCCCGCCATCCACCCGAGTCCCAGCAGCATGTCCCCGGCCAGCACCACGGCCAGGGTGAGCAGCACCTGCGCCCCGCCGAACCCGAACACCATGCGGCGCATGGCCACCAGCCGCGGCAGGCTGAACTCCAGGCCGATGCTGAACATCAGGAACACCACGCCGAATTCGGCCAGGTAGCGGGTCTCCCCGCTCTCCGGGAGCAGGGCCAGGGCGTTGGGGCCGATCACCATGCCCACCAGCAGATAGCCCAGCATGGGCGGCAGGCGCAGGGTGCGGAACAGCGCCACCACCACCACCGCGGCGGCGAGCAGGATCAGGACGAGTTGCAAAGTGGTATGCATGGGCGGCGCACAGAGACGGAGAACGGGGGCGGGCATCCCGCCCGCAAACGGTCGACACGGCCGGTTGACACCCTGGCGCCGAGCCATGGGGGTCTCTGGTTTCGGGTCTCCGCTTTCTAGTATACTTGTAGCCCATGACCCTTAAAGAGCCACAGGCAGGGACGCAGCAGCCCACATCCAACGCCCTCGACCTGGCGCGCCAGGTGCTGAAGATAGAGGCGGACGCGGTGGCCGCCCTGATCGACCGGGTGGATCAAAGCTTCATGCGGGCGCTGGAGATCATTTTACACTGCCCCGGGCGGGTTGTGGTCAGCGGCATGGGCAAGTCCGGGCACATCGCGCGCAAGATCGCCTCGACCCTGGCCAGCACCGGCACCCCGGCCTTCTTCATGCACCCCGGGGAGGCCAGCCACGGCGATCTGGGCATGATCACCCGCGACGACGTGCTGATCGCCCTGTCCAATTCGGGCGAAAGCGCCGAGATCATGACCATCCTGCCCCTGCTCAAGCGCAAGGGGGCGAAACTCATCGCCATGACCGGAAACCCCCGTTCCTCCCTGTCGCGGGAGGCGGACGTGCACCTGGATACGTCGGTCGCGCAGGAGGCCTGCCCCCTGGGGCTCGCGCCCACCGCCAGCACCACCGCCGCCCTGGCCCTGGGGGACGCCCTGGCCATCGCCCTGCTGGACGCCCGCGGCTTCGGCGCCGAGGACTTCGCCCGCAGCCACCCCGGCGGCGCGCTTGGGCGGCGCCTGCTGGTGCATGTCAGCGACGTCATGCGCACGGGCGAGGACTTGCCCAAGGTCGCCGAAAACGCGCTGCTGTCGGACACCCTGCTGGAGATGTCGCGCAAGGGGCTGGGCATGGCGGCGGTGGTGGACGCCGGCGACCGGCTGCTGGGGGTATACACCGACGGCGACCTGCGGCGCACCCTGGACAAGGGCCTGGACATCCGCGCCACCCCCATCGTGCGCGTGATGACCCCCGCCCCCCACACCATCGGCCCCGACAAGCTGGCGGCCGAGGCGGTTCAAGTGATGGAGCAATTCAAGATCACCGGCCTGCTGGTCACCGACGACGAACGGCATCTGGTCGGCGCCCTCAACATGCACGACCTGCTGCGGGCCGGGGTAGTCTGACCCCCCCGGACAAAGGCCCGAAATGCAAGAATTCTTCGAACGCGCCAAACACCTGCGGCTGGTCATCTTCGACGTGGACGGGGTACTCACCGACGGCAGCCTGTATCTCGGGGACGACGGCCAGGAGTACAAGGCCTTCTACTCCCTGGACGGCCACGGCATGAAGATGCTGAAACGCAGCGGCGTGGAACTGGCCGTCATCACCGGCAGGACCTCCGGGGTGGTCAGCCACCGCGCCAAGAACCTGGGCATCGTCCATCTGTACCAGGGGGTGGAAAACAAGGCGGAGGCCTACCAGCACCTGCTGGAGAAGCTGCAACTGGCGCCGGAGGCTAGCGCCTACATGGGGGACGACGTGGTGGACCTGCCTGTCATGCGGCGCTGCGGCCTGGCGCTGACAGTGCCTGACGCACCGGCTTTGGTCAAGGAACACGCCCACTACGTCACCCGGTTGGGCGGGGGGCGCGGCGCCGCGCGCGAGGCGTGCGAGATGATCATGCGCGCCCAGGGGACGCTGGAAGCACAGCTCGCCCACTACCTGCAATGAACGACCGCACCGCCATATGGTTCCCCATCGGTCTCATGCTGCTGCTCGCCGCCGTCACCTACTGGCTGGCCCGCACGGTGGAACACCCGCAGCCCGGGCCGGAAGGCGCCGCCCGCCACGACCCGGACTATATCGTGGAGAATTTTTCCGCCACCCAGCTCGGGCAGGACGGTACGCCGAGTTATGTCCTCTCCGCGACCAAGATGACCCACTACCCGGACGATGACAGCACCCAGTTGGAGCAGCCGGACCTGACCGAGTTCAGGAAGGGGCAGGCACCCCTGCAAGCTCGCGCCGAGCGGGGACTGGTCTCCCATGAAGGCAGGGAAGTAACGCTCATCGGAAAGGTATGGGTGTCGCGGCAAGCGGTCGCGGACCGGAGTGCGCTCACCCTCACTACGGACTGGCTGCGCGTCCTGCCGGACCGGGGCATAGCCAGCACCAACCGGCCGGTGACCATCACCGACGCGCATACCATTGTGACCGCGGTTGGCTTAGAATGGAACAACCACACCGGGGTATTAAAGCTGCTCTCCCGGGTCAAGGGACGCTATGAAAAGGCCAAATAAAAATCTCCGCACAACGCTTGCGCACCGCTGGCTGGCTGCGTGCCTGCTGCTGCTCGCCTGCGCCTCGGCCCAGGCCGAAAAGGCGGACCGGGACAAGCCGGTGAACATAGAGGCGGACCGGCTCACCGTGGACGATGCCAAGAAGACCAGCACTTACGAAGGCAATGTGGTGCTCAGCCAGGGGACCCTGGTGATCCGCGGCGACAAGCTCATGATCAAGCAAGACGCCGACGGCTTCGACCATGGCACGGTGTGGGGCAACCCGGCGAGCTTCAGGCAGAAACGGGAGGGCGTCAACGAGTACATCAACGGCTGGGCCGACCGCATCGAGTACGACGCCAAGGCGGACAAGGCCGAGCTGTTCGATCACGCGCGCCTCACGCGCGGTGGCGACGAGGTGCGCGGCAACTATATCTCCTACGACGCCAAGACCGACTTCTACCGGGTCATCGGCGCCGGCAAGGGCGCCGCCGGCGGCCGCGTGCACGCGGTCATTCAGCCCAAGTCCAAGCCCCCCGCCCCCCAGCCGGGCGACAAGGCCCAGCCCCGCTAAACGCCGCCCCGCGAGAATCACCGAAACATGAGCGAGCTCAAAGTTGCAGGCCTGAAGAAGAGCTACCGATCCCGCGCGGTGGTGCGCGATGTCTCCCTCGAGGTGCGCAGCGGCGAAGTGGTCGGCCTGCTGGGCCCAAACGGGGCCGGCAAGACCACCTGTTTCTACATGATGGTGGGGCTGGTGCCGCTGGATGACGGGAGCATCACCCTGGACGGCAGGGATCTGAGCCGCATGCCCATCCATCGCCGGGCCCGCCTCGGCTTGAGCTACCTGCCCCAGGAGGCGTCGATCTTCCGCAAGCTGACCGTAGCCGAGAATATCCAGGCAGTGCTGGAACTGCAGCGGCTCCCGACGAACCAGATCGAGCAGCGTCTGGACGGACTCCTGCACGAACTGCACATCGGCCATTTGCGCGACAACTCGGCCTTGAGCCTTTCCGGCGGCGAGCGGCGGCGGGTGGAAATCGCCCGTGCCCTGGCCAGCCAGCCTCGCTTCATCTTGCTGGACGAGCCTTTCGCCGGTGTCGATCCGATCGCGGTATTGGATATCCAGAAAATCATCCGCTTTCTCACCGACCGGGACATCGGCGTCCTGATCACCGACCACAACGTGCGGGAAACCCTGGGCATCTGCGACCACGCCTATATCATCAACGAGGGAACGGTGCTGGCCTACGGCAAACCGAACGAAATCGTTTATAATGAAAGCGTGAGAAAAGTCTATCTCGGGGAGCACTTCCGGCTCTAGTCCCGAGATGGCGGTTTTCCGTTCAGGCGCGCGGTGCGGCGTGTCCCTCTCGAAGTTCTGACCCCAAACCGAATGAAGCATAGTTTACAGCTCAAACTCTCACAGCACCTGACCCTGACCCCGCAGTTGCAGCAATCGATACGCTTGCTGCAGCTATCAACGCTGGAACTCAACCAGGAACTGGAAAACTTCTTGCAGGAAAACCCCCTGCTGGAGAGGGTGGACAGCATAAACGACGAGCCTGTCGCGATGGAGGCGCGGGAAGCCTTGCCTCCCCCGACGACAGAGCCCGGGGAGACCGTCAAAGAGGAAGGCCCGGCGCAGCAGGAGAGCGACGCGGAGGCGGGGCTGGAAAGCGAATGGGCGGCCGAGACCTCCTACTCCGCCCAGGACGACGAAGAGCGGGATTATCCCCTGATCGCCGCTGCCACCACCACCCTGCGCCAACACCTGCTATGGCAGCTCAGCCTGACTCAGCTTTCCGACCGGGATAAGAAAATCGCCGCGCTGCTGGTCGATGCCCTCAGTGAGGACGGCTACCTGACCCAGGACTTGGAGGAAGTGGCCCAGCTCCTGCCGCCGGAACTGGAAATCGAGCCGGTGGAACTGCAAATCGCGCTGAACCATCTGCAAAACCTCGACCCGATCGGGGTCGGGGCGCGCAATCTGTCAGAATGTCTGGCCCTGCAACTGGAGGCGATGCCCCCCGACGTGCCGTACCAGGAACAGGCGCTGCTCGTCGTGCACCACCACCTGGATGCCTTGGCCGCACGGGACTACGGCAAGCTGAAAAAGCTGCTGCATTGCGACGACGATGCCCTGCGTCAGATACAGAGTTTGATCACCCACCTCAATCCCAGGCCGGGGGCGGCTTTTACCGCATTGGACACCCGTTACGTCATACCCGACGTGATCGTAAGGAAGCTCAAGGGGACGTGGATCGCCAGCCTGAACACCGAGGCCATGCCCAAGCTACGGATCAACCGGATGTACGCGGAGATCCTGCAGCGCAACCGCGACGGCTCCGGCCTGCAGTTGGCAAGCCAACTGCAGGAAGCGAAATGGCTGATCAAGAACGTGCACCAGCGCTTCGAGACCATCCTCCGCGTGTCTCAGGCGATTGTCGAGCGCCAGCGCCATTTCTTCGAGCATGGCGAAGTTGCCATGCGCCCGCTGGTGCTGCGGGAGATCGCCGAGTCGGTGGACTTGCACGAGTCCACCGTGTCCCGGGTGACCACCCAGAAATTCATGCACACCCCGCGGGGCGTCTACGAGCTGAAATATTTCTTCGGCAGCCATGTCGCGACCGAGGCCGGCGGCGCCTGCTCGGCCACCGCGATCCGCGCGCTGATCAAGCAGTTGGTGGCCGCCGAGGAATCGAAAAAACCATTGTCAGACAACCAGATATCAGAAATTCTTTCGCAACAGGGCATCGTCGTGGCGCGCCGTACCGTCGCCAAATACCGCGAGTCCATGCAAATTCCCCCCGTAAGCCTTCGCAAGGCCATTTAACCACTGAGGATCTACCACATGAACTTGAACATTTCGGGCCACCACATCGAGGTCACCCCTTCCATTCGTGATTATGTCACTGCGAAGCTGGACCGGATCACCCGCCATTTCGACCACGTGATCGACGTCAACGTGATCCTGACCGTGGAAAAGCTGGCGCAAAAAATCGAGGCCAATGTCCATGTGCGGGGCAAGGATATCTTCGTCCAGTCCGAGGATGCCGATATGTACGCAGCCATCGACAGCCTGGCCGACAAGCTTGACCGGCAGATCCTCAAGCACAAGGAAAGAAGTAACAACATAAACCGCCAATCCGGCGCCGTGAAGCATCAGACATCCGAGTGAAATGGACCCCTTGGCCAAGCTGCTGCCCCCCGGCAACGTACTGGTCGATCTGGACGTCAGCAGCAAGAAACGCGCCTTCGAGCAGGCCGGGCAACTGTTCGAGCACAACCAGGGCCTCAATCGCAACACCATCTTCGGCAGCCTGTTCGCGCGGGAAAAGCTCGGCTCCACCGGGCTCGGCCAGGGGGTGGCGATCCCCCACGGCCGCATCAAGGGATTGCGGGAAGCGGTCGGCGCGCTGATAAAACTGAAAAACCCGGTCCCGTTCGACGCCCCGGACGGAATGCCGGTAAGCCTGGTCTTCATCCTGCTGGTCCCCGAGCAGGCCACCGACCTGCACCTGCAACTCCTGGGGGAACTCGCCCAGATGTTCAGCGACAAGGCCTTTCGTGACCGCCTGCTGGGGTGCCGCGCCGCCGACGAGATGTACCGCCTGATAGCCGGATGGACCGGTCATGACGCAGATCACCGTTCAGAAGCTGTTTGACGATACCCGGGAGAAACTCGGCCTCGAGTGGATCGCGGGCAAGGGTGGGGGCGCAAGGCAGCTTGCCGGCGATAGTGCCCAGGAGCCGGGGCTGGCCCTGATCGGCCATCTCAATTTCATCCATCCCAACCGGATACAACTGCTGGGAGCCGCGGAAATGGCCTACCTGCGCAGCCTGGGCCAGGCGGGACTGCAGCGGGCGATCAACACACTGTTTTCCCCGGAACTGACGGCCATTGTCGTGGCCAATGGCGAGCGGGCGCCCGAGATATTGCTGGCCACGGCGGACCAGACCGGCACCCCCGTGCTCGCCAGCCCGCACAAATGCCCGGAGACGCTGCGCCTTTTGCGCCATTACCTGGCCCAGGCCCTGGCGGACACGGTCTCCGTGCACGGCGTGTTCCTGGAGGTGCTGGGGATGGGGGTGATGATCACCGGAGACAGCGCCATCGGCAAGAGCGAACTGGCGCTGGAACTGATCACCCGCGGCCATCGGCTGATCGCCGACGACATGGTGGACCTCTACCAGGTTTCCCCGGATATGGTGGAGGGCTGCTGTCCGGCGCTGCTACAGGGTTTCCTGGAGGTAAGGGGACTGGGCATCCTGGACATCAGGGCGCTGTTCGGTGAAATCGCGGTAAAACTGAGAAAAAACCTGAAACTGCTCGTTCACCTCAAGAAACCCGTCGATTCCCGAATAATCGAGCAGGATCGGCTGCAGATGTACGCCTCCACGGAGACCATCCTGGGAGTGGCCATTCCGAAGGTACACATTCCCGTCGCCGCCGGCCGCAACCTCGCCGTCCTGGTGGAAGTCGCGGTGCGCAACCACATCCTGCGTCTGCGGGGCATCGACGGCAGCAAGCAGTTTTCCGAGCGGCAGCAGAAAAGCATCCTCGGGGGCGAGTAGCGCTTTTCGTCCGCCGCAAACTCCTTTATCCTATCCCGATTTAGCCTTCCTTCCCGCGCAACATGCAACTCGTTTTGGTCAGCGGCCTCTCCGGGTCCGGCAAGAGCATCGCCCTCAACGTCCTGGAAGACAGCGGCTATTATTGCGTCGACAATCTGCCCGCCAAGCTGTTGCCGGACACGGTCCGCTTTCTCCGGGAAAGCGGCTACGGCCAGATCGCCGTAAGCATCGATGTGCGCAGCGGCGGGACCCTGCATCAACTGCCGCAGCACATCAATGAACTCAAGGCGCAGGGCATCGACGTGCGTATCCTGTTTCTGGAGGCCAAGAACGAGACCCTGGTGAAACGCTTCAGCGAAACGCGGCGGCGCCATCCCCTGAGCAAGGGCGAGCGCTCCCTCCCGGAAAGCATCCAGATGGAGCGGGAACTGCTGCAAGAGGTGGGCGCCATGTCGCACCGGATCGACACCAGCGAACTCAACCCCAACACGCTGCGCGTCTGGATCAAGGACTTCGTGGCCTCGGACCGTTCGCGCCTGACGCTGCTGTTCCAGTCCTTCGGCTTCAAGCACGGCATCCCCCTCGACGCCGACCTGGTGTTCGACGTGCGCTGCCTGCCCAATCCCCACTACGACCCGCAATTGCGGCCCCTCACCGGCAAGGACGCGGCGGTGGCCAGCTTCCTGGAGAACGACGAGAACGTCAGGAGCATGCTGGGCGACATCCGCGGCTACGTGGAGAAATGGCTGCCTTGCTTCATCCGCGACAACCGCAGCTATCTTACGGTAGCCATCGGCTGCACCGGCGGCCAGCACCGTTCGGTCTACTTTTCCGAGACCCTGGCCGGCCACTTCCGCACAACCCAGCAGGTGCTGGTGCGTCACCGTGAACTGGGCTGAACATGACGGCCCTCAAACTGGTCAAGGCGGGCGACTGGCTGGTGTTTTTGCTGGCGGCCGGCTTCGTGGCATGGCTGTTCGCCACCCTGTGGCACGGCGGCAGGGGAGAGCGGGTGGTGATCCGGGGCGGCGGCAAAATCGTGGCGGAGGCGAGTCTGCTCACCGACCAGACGATCCCGGTACACGGCCCCCTGGGGACCAGCATCATCGCCATTCACGACCGCCGAGTCAGGGTGGCCAGCGACCCCAGCCCCCGGCAATATTGCGTGAAACAGGGCTGGCTGTCCCGCAGCGGCGAGGCGGCGATCTGCCTGCCCAACCAGGTCAGCGTGGAGATTTTGGGTGCAACCAAGGCGTATGACTCCCTCAACTATTAGCCTCGAGGCAACCCCGGAAGACCACCAGATCGCCAAAATGGCGGCGCTGGCCATCGGCCTGTCCCTGGCCGAGGCCGCCATCCCCTCGCCACTGCCGGGGATCAAGCCGGGCCTGGCCAATATCATGACCCTGTTGGTGTTGCAGCGCTACGGCCTCAATGCGGCGATCTGGGTATCGCTGCTCAGGGTGGTCGCCGGCAGCCTGATCCTGGGGACCTTTCTCTCGCCCTCGTTCGCCCTCAGCTTCGGCGGCGCGCTGGCCAGCCTCGCGGCGCTGTCCCTGGCAAGACATCTCCCCGGGGCGTGGTTCGGCCCGGTGAGCTTGAGCATCCTCGCCTCGTTCGCCCATATCGGCGGCCAGCTCGCCATTGTCTACCTGTGGCTGATCCCCCACGCCGGGGTTGCCTATTTGGTACCCGTTTTCGGCGCCGCCGCACTCCTGTTCGGAACGGTAAACGGGGTGGCAGTGGCAAGACTGTCGGCCGGCGGCGCGCCCTGGGGCGCCTGGCAGTCCATCCAATGATCCTAGGAGCCTGTCGGACTTAAAGGAAATCGGCTGCAAATCCGCCTGACCGGTCCATATTTCGCCGCTTTTTTGGTCAATAGAACGACTATTGACCTGCAAAATCGACAAAATCTGTCCTCGGCCAGCCGAATTTTGCGAGCAGCCGCTACGCGGCTTGCCTGCCTGACCCGCTTCGCTTCGATTCTTCAAGTCCGACAGGCTCCTAGAAACGGTAGTTGGCCGGGTTGGAGTGTGCGGTTTACGGGGTGCAGAGCAAGGCGTAACGAGAGCGTGGCTGTTGCCGCTTCAGCGGCTTTACAGCCACGGCCTACCCCTCGCGGGTACGCGGAATGGTTGTTCCATTCCAAGGAGTTACAACGTAGCCATGCGCCCCGTAAATTGTGCAATCCGACCCGTAGCGGGCTCACCAAACGGGTGAACCCTGAAATCAGGAATAAGCGGCCTTGAATCATGATGTTGAAACCTCAATGGAGCGGTCAACCGCCGTTTCTAGGATGAAGCCGGGGTACGCGGCCCTCGGCGCATTGGGCCTGGTCTTGCTCGCCGCCGCCGCGAACGCCGCGGACTGGGTCAAGGTGGCGGGGCTGCCCCGGGGGGACGAATGCTACTACGACCGTTCCAAGCTGATTTTCAGCGGAGACCAGATCAGCTATTGGAAGAAGGTGGTGTTCCGCATCCCGCAACCGATGCAAAACGGGCTCGCAGCCAGCGGCCTGTTCCGGGAACAGATCGACTGTGCCCAACACAACCTGAAGCTGATCAGCTACCTGTTCTATTCCCCGGAAGGCCAGGTGATCGAATACGTGGCCAACGCCAAGGGGGAGGCCACCCCCATCATTCCCGACTCCCTGGGCGACGCCTTCGAAAAAACCATGTGTCCGATGGTCCGGCAAAGACGGGAGGATCTGCAGCGCAAGCAGGTGAAGGCGGAGGCCGAACGCGCCGCCCGGGAGGCAGCCGAGCCGGGCCCCTGTGCCGAACCGCCGAGCTGCAAACAACAGGCCGCTCCCCCACAGAAGACGGGCACCGCGCCCCACGGGCCGGCGAGCCAACCGGCCCCGTCCCCTTCCTGCGGCAACCGGCAGGACGGCCCCGGAGCGGAGAAACATTTGAGCGCCCCGCCCCCCTGCCCTACAATGGACCCCTCGACGAAAGCCGAAAAGCGATAAACGCCGCCTTCCTCGGCGGCCGCCCTCACGCCCGGTGCCCATGAACACGACCCGAACCATTACCCTTGCCCTCACCGGCGCCTCCGGCATGTCCTACGCCATCCGCCTGCTGGAGCATCTGCTCGGCGCCGGACACAGGGTTTACCTGCTCTACTCGCAAGTCGCCCAGATCGTGGCCAGGCAGGAGATGGACCTCGCTCTGCCGGGGCGCAGCCGCGAGCTGGAGGCCTATCTGAACGACCGCTTCCAGGCGCAGCCCGGTTTGCTTTCCGTATTCGGCCGCGAGGAATGGTTCGCGCCGGTGGCCTCCGGTTCCAACCCGGCCGACGCCATGGTGGTCTGCCCCTGCACCATGGGCACCCTGGCGGCCATCGCCCAGGGGCTGAGCGACAACCTGATCGAGCGCGCGGCGGACGTCATGCTGAAGGAGGGCCGCAAGCTGGTGCTGGTGCCCAGGGAGACGCCGCTGTCCGCGATCCACCTGGAGAACATGCTGAAGCTCGCGCGGCTGGGCTGCGTGATCCTGCCCGCCAACCCGGGTTTCTACCACCACCCGCAAACGGTGCAGGACCTGGTCGATTTCGTCGTGGCGCGCATCCTGGACCATCTTGCCGTACCCCATGCCCTGGGGCCCCGCTGGGGGGCAGACACCCCGGCAGGGGAGTGAGCCTGCGGATGGCGGATATCAAGACGTGGCTGCGCCGCAACCTGCCCCTGCTGTTCGATAAGGAAAACGCCGTGCACGCCATGGAAATACCCGTCTTCCCCCTCCACACCGTGTTATTTCCGGGAGGGGCCCTGCCGCTGCGGGTGTTCGAGCAACGCTACATGGACATGGCCAAGGACTGCCTGCGAGAGGAAAGGCCGTTCGGGGTCTGTCTGATCAAGGAGGGCGAGGCGGTAGGCGCCCCGGCGGTCCCCGAGTCCATCGGCTGCCTGGCGCGCATCGGCGGCTGGGATATGCACCAGATCGGGGTGCTGAACCTTAAGGTCGTCGGCCTGCAACGGTTCTGCATCCAGCATCAGAGGACCGGGGAAAACGGCCTGATCACGGCCGGGGTCCTCACCATTGCCGCGGAACCGGCGCAGCAGATAGCGCCCTCACTGCAGGCCTGCGTCACCGTCCTGCGGCACATTATCGGGCAGATGGGCGAGGACAAGTTCGAGCCGCCCCTGCAGTTCGAGGACGCGGCATGGGTCGGCTACCGCCTGGCGGAAGTGCTGCCGCTCAAGCTGCGGGTGAAGCAAAGCATGCTGGAAATGAACGACAGCGCGATGCGCCTGGAAATCCTGAAAGACTTCCTGGTGCGCCAGGGCCTGGCCGTCTAGGAGCCTGTCGGACTTGAAGAATCGAAGCGAAGCGGGTCAGGCAGGCAAGCCGCGTAGCGGCTGCTCGCAAAATTCGGCTGGTCGAGGACAGATTTTGTCGATTTTGCAGGTCAATAGTCGTTCTATTGACCAAAAAAGCGGCGAAATATGGACCGGTCAGGCGGATTTGCAGCCGATTTCCTTTAAGTCCGACAGGCTCCTAGCCCTATTCCACCGGATAGCCACTCGCCTTCCACGCCGGATACCCGCCACGGAACCAGTAGACCTTGCGGTAGCCGTTTTTCACCGCCACCCTGGCGCTCTTGTAACTCTTCCAGCATTCCGGCCCGTTGCACGCAAAGATGATCGGCGCCTGCTTATCCTTGGGCAGCCGGCTCAAATCGAAGCTATCCAGCGACGGGTCGAAGCCGACCTCCTTGGCGCTGTTTTCCTTGTACGGCACGCTCACCGCCCCCTTGATATGGCCTTCCTGGTACTCGTAGGCCACACGCACGTCGAACAGCGGCACACCCTTTTCCATCATCGTCTTGGCCTGGACTGCGTCGATCACCGTGGCCCCCGGCAGCACCTTGGGAGTGAAGTAGCCGAGGGTGGACACATGCTGGAAATCTTCCCGCGTCGCGGTCACGAAGCCGATGGTATGCAGGCGGCGCAGGAGCGGCGCCTCCGGGGATGCCTTCATCCGCAATAGGGCGGCGCGAATCTTTTCGCGCAGGGCGGGTGGGACAGTGGCATTGACCGCAACGCTAAGGCCGGGAACCGCCTGGCTTTCCGCGACAATCACGCCCGGGTTCTTGGCCAGCCATTTCCTGGCCTCGCCCTCTTCCACCGCCACGATATCCGACTGGCCAATCCCCATCGCGAACAAGGCCGCGTCCTGATAGCGGAAATGGGTCACACTGCCGAAATAGGACCTCATCGAGATGCCCTGGGCGTTGAGTTCGCCTCTGGCCAGGTAAGTCACCAGGGAATCCTGCCCGGGCAACCCCAGGCGCTTGCCCTTTGCCTGCGCCAGGGTGCGGATATGGGCGCTTTCCGGCGCCACGAACACCGCCTTCTTGCTTTCCGCAAATCTCGCCACCGGCTCGTAGCCGTATTTCAGGGCGCTGCCGATCACATGGGCGGGGGCAAGCAAGATGGCGTAATAGCCGGTGCGCGTGTGCTGAAGCGCGGTGGTGGCATCCTGCCCCACGACCAGTTTGATGGAAGCGCCGGTCGCCTTGCCCAGATAGTCCGTCAGGGCCTGGTAGTTCTGCTGCGTGTCCAGCAGCCCGAGTTCCTCGGCCCCTCCCAGGTTGACGCTGAACAACAGGCTTTGGCCGGCCGCGAGCGGCGGCAGGGCAAGCAAACTGAGCAATGCACACAAGACCAGAACAGCCTTTTTCATCGCCTTTCCTCCAAAACAGCCGTGATTCGCTGACAGCGTCCGCCCGAATTTGTCAAACATCTCCAACAGCCACCATTATGCCGGGCAGCACGGTGGTTACAAAGTGTTTCCTTGAGGCCGCGCTGGCTCAGTCGGCTGCGCTTCTTTGCAGCATGCGCATTCCGCCGATCATCCCCTCGACCCTCCGCCTGATGCCGTCTCGAATTTCGCGGTACAGCACGTCCGTGCAGGCAGCGCCGGCAGCGGGCTCGGCGCAGGGATAGAAGCGCTTCTGCACCCCGCCCGGCAAGGGGGGGCACAGGACGTCCGCCTGCGGGTCCAGAGTCACCACCAGATCGGCCCAGGACAGCAGGCGCTCGTCCAACGGGTAAAGACGCAATCCGGATATGTCGATGCCGACTTCTTGCATGACCCGGGCCGCAAACGGCT
Source organism: Pseudomonadota bacterium (assembly GCA_021848325.1). Classification (GTDB taxonomy): domain Bacteria; phylum Pseudomonadota; class Gammaproteobacteria; order Burkholderiales; family JAJZUU01; genus JAJZUU01. The sequence goes on from JAJZUU010000008.1 coordinate 35,328, forward strand.
GTGGGCGCGGCGCTGCGAGAGCCGCGGCGCGGCCGCTCAGCCATCCGCCCCCAAGGGCCCCGGCGAAGCCCGCCGCCATGATGGCGTTGCTGCCGCTGCCGCTCACAAACAGCACCCGTGCCTTGCGCTTGTAACCCAATCCCGGCCCTTCGCCCATGCGCTATTGTGCCACGCCGCCGGTAACAAACGCATTGCCAAGGCCGGCCCGATTCACTACCTTGTAAGCAGGGGCAGCGCCACGCTGTCGAACGGAAGCCGCAATGACCATATTTCAGACCATCGCCGCCCTGCTTGTCCTGGCCGCCGCGGCCAGCTACCTCAACCACCGCTTCGTGCGCCTGCCGGCCACCATCGGACTGATGGTGATCGCCCTGGCGTTCTCCTTGCTCCTGGTCGCACTGGGCGAGTTCGGCGTCATCGAGGTGGGAAGGGCGGCCACCCTCGTGCGCTCCATCGACTTCAGCGGCGCGCTGTTGCACGGCATGCTGGCCTTTCTGCTGTTCGCCGGGGCGCTGCACGTGGATCTGGCCGATCTGCGCAGCCAGAGCCTCCCCATCGGCGTGCTGTCCACCCTGGGCGTGCTGATCGCCACCTTCGTCAGCGGGACGCTGTTCTGGGGCGGGGCCCACCTGGCCGGGTTCGACCTGCCCCTGGTGTACGCCCTGCTGTTCGGGGCCCTGATCGCCCCCACCGACCCTATCGCCGCGCTGGGCATTCTCAAGCGGGTCGGCGCCCCCAAGAGCCTGGAGATCAAGATCACCGGCGAATCCCTGTTCAACGACGGAATCGGCGTGGTGGTGTTCCTGACCGTGCTGGATATCGCGCTGGGCCATAGCCGCCCACAGCCGGGCCCGATCGCCCTGTTCCTGCTGGAAGAGGCGGCCGGGGGCGTGGGGCTGGGCCTGATCATGGGCTGGGCGGTGTACCGCCTGCTGCGCACGGTGGACGCCTATCAGGTGGAGATCCTGCTGACCCTGGCCCTGGCGGCGGGGGGCTACACCCTGGCGGAGGCGATCCATGTCTCGGCCCCGATCGCCATCGTGGTGGCGGGGCTGGTGATCGGCAACCACGGCCGCACCTTCGCCATGTCGGACAAGACCTGCGAACACCTGGACACCTTCTGGGAACTGGTGGACGAGATCCTGAACGCCGTCCTGTTCGTGCTGATCGGCCTGGAGGTCATCGCCATGAAGCTGGATTGGGCCTATGTACTGACCGGGGTGCTGGCCGTCGCCGCGGTCCTCATCGGGCGTTTTGCGAGCGTGGCCTTTCCGGTACTGATCATGCGCTTCCGCCAGACCTTCAGCCCGGGCACCATCAGGATCCTGACCTGGGGCGGGTTGCGCGGCGGCATCTCCATCGCCCTGGCCATCTCCCTGCCGCTGGGCCCGGAGCGAGACCTGATCCTGGCCTGTACCTATATCGTGGTAGTGTTTTCGGTGCTGGTGCAGGGCCTGACCCTGGGCCGCGTGATCGGGACCGGAAGCGCCGCCTGACCTCCCGTTCTTCATAAATTTTCCGGAGCCTTCGTCATGGCAAAATTTTATCTCTCGTTAAGCCAGGAACTGCGCGCATTCATCGCCCGGCAGCAGGTCTTCTTCACCGCCACCGCGCCCCACGGCGGCCGCATCAACCTCTCGCCCAAGGGTATGGACAGCCTGCGCGTCCTGGACGATACAACGGTGGCCTATCTGGACGTCACCGGCAGCGGCAACGAGACCGCCGCCCACCTTGGACAGAACGGGCGCATGACCATCATGTTCTGCAGCTTCGCCGAGGCCCCGCTCATCCTGCGCCTGTACGGCCGGGGACGCGCGATCAGGCCGCGGGACCGCGAGTGGGGCGAACTCTACCCGAGATTTGCGCCGCTGCCCGGGGAGCGCCAGATCATCCTGCTGGAGATCGGGTCGGTACAGACCTCCTGCGGCTACGGGGTGCCCCTATACGAATACCGGGGCGAACGGGATACCCTTGCGCGCTGGGTTGAGAAAAAGGGAAAACAGGGTATTCTGGAATATTGGCGCGAGAAAAACCGGGTAAGCATCGACGGCCTGCCCACCGGCCTGCTCCCCGAGTGACCCGGAAAACATGCACCCCCAGGAAAGGATAAAGATCGTGAAAATTCGCTGGCTGGCCCCCATCCTGCTCACGCCGATCGCCCTGGGCGCGTGCGAGGAGAAACCCTACAAACCGCCGACGCCCCATACCGACCCGAAACCCCAATCGGCGCTCATGCACGACCAGACCCAGGCGCTGGAAAAAGCCAAGGGGGTGGAACAACTGGTCCGGCGGCAAGACCAGGACGCGCGCGGGGACGTCGACCGGGCGAGCCGGTGAACTTCCCCTACCCGTCGCCTTCCAGCAGCCGCTGGATCACCGCCCCGGCCAGCATCAAGCCGAAGATCGGCGGCATGTAGCTGATGGTACCGTTGACCGCCCGCGGCCTGCCGGGGCCCTCCACCGGCTGCGGCGGCAAGGGCGCGCTGGAAGGCTCGTCGGAAAATACCGTGAGCACCCCCTGGCGGATGCCGTGGCGCTGCAGGCGCTTGCGCATCACCCGGGCCAGCGGGCACATCCGGGTCTTGCTGATGTCGGCCAGTTGGATGCGCGAGGGGTCCAGCTTGTTACCCGCGCCCATGCTGGAGGCCACCTTCAATCCCCGGTGACAGCAGGACACCACCAGGGCCACCTTGCACGCCAGGGAGTCTATGGCGTCGATCACGTAATCGGCATCCGCCGGCACCTGGTCGTGCACGTTTTCCGTGGTCAGGAACACCCGCAGGATGCGCACCTCGCACTGGGGGTTGATGTCGTGGATGCGTGCCAGCATCAGCTCCGCCTTGGACTGGCCAACGGTGGAGAGCAGGGCGGGCAACTGGCGATTGATATTGCTGGGGGCCACCACGTCATGATCCACCAGGGTCAGCCGCCCGATGCCGGCCCGCGCCAGCGCCTCCGCACAATAGGAGCCGACCCCGCCCAGACCGGCCAGGAACACGTGCCTGGAGGCAAGCTTGCGCAAGCCTTCATCGCCCAGCAGGATGTGGGTACGCTCGAATTGCGGCGGCGTCGGATGCATGGCGTATCTGTGCTACGAATTTTGCTCGGCGGCCCCGGGCGCCAACTCCGGTCGCCCGCCCCATCTGCGGTAAAACCACTTCAGGACGAACGGCGGCAGCACCGTGGTCAGGGCGATCACGATCAGCAAGGCGGCGTACAATTCGCCGTTCAGGATGCCGTTGGAGTAGCCCAACTGGGCGAAGATCAGGCCCACCTCGCCCCGCGGAATCATGGAAAGTCCGATCACCGACTGGCGCAGGCGGCTCTCCCGGATGCAGAACCCGGCCGCCCATTTCCCGGCCACCGCCACCGCCGCCAAGGCCAGGGACAACTGCCACACCAGAGGCGACCCCCAGTCGACGGCGCGCAGATTGAGGGAGACGCCCACCATCACGAAAAACATCGGGGTGAAGGCGTGGATCAGGGGCCGCATCTGGCTTTCCAGCCGCTGGGCCAGCTCCGGGCTGGCCGACAGCAGGCGGTTGAGGGCCGGGGTGAAGGGGACCCGCAGCCGTTGCGCGATGCTCACCCGGAAGCGCTGCCCCATGGCGATGCCGGCAGCGAAGCCCCCCATGATCTCGGGCGCCCCCACCACGTGCGCCAGGTAGCTGGACAGCAGGATCAGGCTCAGCACCATGGTGAGCAGCAGCCCCGGCGAGGCGCTGCGCTTGTCGAAGTGGTCGATCACTTCCGCCATCAGCTTGGCAGCCAGCGGGGCGAGCAGCATGAACAGGACGATGTACAGGCTCACCTGGCCGATCGAGCCGGCGGTGATCTGCCCCAGCACGGCGAACTGGTAGAGGAAGGCCAGGGCGATCACCCCCAGGATGTCGTCCAGCACCGCCGCGCCGATCACGATCTGCGCCTCGTCCGAGGAGCGACGCCGCAGGTCGGACAGCACCCGCACCGTGATGCCGATGCTGGTGGCAGTGAGCGTGCCCCCGATGAGCAGGCTGGCGAGACTGGGCATCCCGAACAGATAGCGGCTCACCGCAAAGCCCGCGCCGAACGGCAAAACGAAGCCCACCAGGGCCACGATGATCGGCTTGGCGCCGGTCTTGGCCAGACGGAACACGTCGGTATCCATCCCCACCTCGAACAGCAGCAGGATGATGCCGATCTCGGCCAGCAGTTTCATGGTCTGGTCGGGAGACACCAGCCCCAGCAGGGAGGGGCCGAGCACCAGCCCCGCCAGCAGCTCGCCGATCACCGCCGGCACCCCCAGCCGCACCGCCACCTCCGAAAACAACCGTGCGGCCAGCATGATAACTGCGAGGTAAAGAAAGAAATCGTGTAATTGCACGGATGTGGCCTTGTTCAAGTGTGCGTGCCGGCCCCCGGCCGGACTGCTTCGGTATGCAAGCCACGGGCCGGGCGCGGCGCGCGTCGGCCCCTTCGTCTCATGGGGGCAAGGCGGGAGAAGGAAGTCGCCGCCCCCTCACCACTTCCTGTAGGGGAGAAACTTCCCGTTCAGGGTGACCTTGACCCGGTCCCCCTTGGGATCGGGCACCTTCTCGATATCCATTTCGAAATCGATGGCGCTCATGATGCCATCGCCGAACTTCTCGTGGATAATCTCCTTGATGCTGGTGCCGAACACCTGGGTGATCTCGTAAAAACGGTAGAGCAGCGGGTCGGTCGGCACGACGGCATCCAGGGACCCTTTCGAAGGACAGACCTGGAGCAGGGCCACCGCCTCCTTGTCCAGCCCCAGCTTCTTCGCGGCAGCCTCCGCTTCCTTTTTGGTCATGCTCATCTGCCCCAGCAGGGCCGCGGTGGTCCAAATCTCGCTCTTGCCCACGGCCTTGGCGATGGCCGCCCAGGTCAGCCCCTTGTTGATCTTTGCCGCAATGATCCGTTCCGTCAGTTCCAGGCGCGTCATGCTTTTTCTCCTCATGGTCCGGTATGTTGGTTGATAGGCAGCCCGCCCGCCGCCTTCCGGAATCGGGCAAGACCCGTACCCGGCTACAACCGGGGCCGGGCCTTGCCGCGCAGCACGCGATGAAGGGTGCCCGCAAACCCGATACGCAGCGGTTTGCCTTAACACAAGTATAACATTCGGAATACGGCTCGCCGCCGATCATGCCCCGTTCGGAGGTGGCGAGGTAGAGGTGCGGGTGTCGCTGAGCCTATCCGCGCCCTTCTGGAAAACGTTTATCGCCATTCCCCCAGGGATCGCGAATCGATCCCCCTTTCTCCGTCTTCCCCAAAACTTTCACGAAACTTACACCAAACTTACAACTTCGCTCTCTATTCTGGCGGATCAGGGCGCCGCGCAGAATCCGGCACCCCCTTCGAGCGAGACCCCAAGACCTTCCAAGGAGCCCTTGAGATGAAGCAAAAGCTGTTGGTGAGCGCCGTACTCGCGGCATTGTATTTACCCTCCGCCCTGGCGGATGTTCCGGTCCGCAGCGTGGAGTTCACCGAAACCCCCGCCCCCGCAACGATGAGCGACATGCAGCGCGCCTATACCGCCTCCCAGGCGATCGTGACCTATGCCAACGGCAAGAAGAAAACCTTTCCCCTGGCCTATCATGCCCTGTACAACTCTGGCGATCAGATGGGGCACTGGTTCGGCGGCGCTGTGGTGGACGACCGGGGCCGCTTGCTGGAAACCGCCCAAGTGGACGAGTCCGGCACCGTCGCCCAGGGGCCGTTCTTCGCCCATAGCCCGGATGCCAACTCCCTCATGAAGCAAGGCGATTCCGTGTTCCTGGTGACCCACTTCGAGTACGACACCCAGGCCCCGAACATCGACCCCTCCCAGCCGCCCGTGGACCTCTACGGCAAGCTGCCCATGGTGATGAACCTGGCCACGCTTACCCAGGACCGCCATACCGGCGCCCTGTCCGCCAAGGCGCTGCGCAACATCGACATGAGCGGCGCGGACGGTTTGTGGATTCCCTGCGCCGGCGAGCTGACGCCCTGGAATACCCACATCGGCGGCGAAGAGTACGAGCCCGATGCCCGGACTTTCGAAACCCAGCCCATCGCCGCCATGAACCTGTTCCTCGGCACTCCCGGCGCCACGGCCGCCCAGGGCGGCGCCAATGCCTACCGCTACGGCCTGGCCACCGAAGTAAAGGTGGATCGCCGGGGCAAGACCGAAGTGGAAAAGCACTACGCCCTGGGCCGCCTGTCCAACGAACTGGCCCACGTGATGCCCGACGGCCGGACCGTCTATAAAGGCGACGACGGGCGGGACGTGATGTTCGCCATGTTCGTGGCGGACCGCCGGGGCGACCTGTCCGGCGGGACCCTCTACGGTGCCAAGCTGGAGCAGACCGACGGCGCCAACGGCGGCGCGTTCAACATCCGCTGGATCAGGCTCGGCCACGCCACCGACGGGGAAATCAAGTCCCTGGTGGATTCCGGCATCAAGTTCTCCGATATGTTCGAAGTGGCGAGCAAAGCCGATTATGCGGCCAACCCCGCGGCATTCCCCGGTTTCCGCCCGGTATACACCTACACCGGCACGGGCGGTTCAACCCAACTGGAATACCTGAAGGTCAAACCCGGCATGGAGCAGGCCGCCGCTTTCCTGGAAACCCGCCGCTATGCCGCCTATATGGGCGCCACCACCGAGTTCACCAAGATGGAAGGGGCGACCTCCAGCCGGGCCGACAAGAAGCTCTACCTGGCCATGTCCTACGTGGAAAAAGCCATGCTGGACGGTCAAAACGGCGAGCGTCCCCAGGACGATATCCGGCTCACCGGCAATCCCAAGGATTTGACCTGCGGTATCGTGTACGAAGCCGATCTGAAGGCCGGGATGGCGGACACGGCGGGCGAGCCGATCCGCAGCCGCTGGGTGGCCTCGAATATGCGGGCTCTGCTGACGGGGGCGCAGAAGCCGGGCGGACAGACGGCCTATGGCGTCTACGACCAATGCGACACCGACAAGATGGCCAACCCCGATAACCTCAAGTATTCCGAGGGGGCGCGCACCCTGTTCGTCGGCGAGGACAGCGGCAACCACCTCAACAATTTTCTGTGGGCCTACAATCTGGACAGCAAGAAGCTGACCCGCATCGCCTCCAACCGGGCCGGCGCGGAGTGGACCGGGTTGCAGGCGGTGGACAACCTCAACGGCTTCGCCTACATCATGTCCAACGTCCAGCATCCGGGGGCGGAGGACGATCTCTCCTACTACCAGCCCAAGATTCCCGACTTCGATGCCTTCCGTGCCGGCATCGACCAGCGCGGAACCGTGGGTTACATCAGCGGGCTGCCCGCCCTGGGCAAGGACCAGGCCGGGGAGCGGGAAGGCCATGAGCGGCGCGAGTCGGAGGAAAACTGACGATCGGCGCGTTTCCAAGACTTGAATCAAGCGGCCGCAAGGCCGCTTTTTTTTGGTGCGCCCCGCAGGGCGCACTCACCCGGAGGTGGAAGTCCTCTACTCACCCGGCAAGGGAAAGGGCTATCCTAATGGGTGAATTTTGGAATTATGGTACGAACTTTGTTGAAACCCAAATGGAGCGGTCGGTTGCCGTTTCTGGGTTGATTCACTCAAGAATTGGCATTGGAATTAGGCCAATTTCAGCCGGACGGTCAATTTCAGGCCGCGGCCGGTCTTGCCGCTGGCGAGGGAGAGGCTGCCGCCGTGCCGCTCGACGATGCCCTTCACGATGGCCAGTCCCAGACCGCTTCCTTGCACCCCGCTGCCCAGCGCCCGATAGAAGCGGTCGAACACCCGGGAGCGTTCCTCGGGGGGGATACCGGGGCCGGTGTCCTCCACTTCGAGCACGGCCTCCGAATCGCTTGCGTAGACGCTCAGGTCCACGCTGCCACCGGATGGCGTATAGCGAATCCCATTGTCCACCAGATTGCCGACCAGTACGCGCAGATTCTCGGCGTCGCCGCGAACCATCGCCGGCTCCGAGCGCACCACGCCGAGATCGATTTTTTTATCCAGCGCCAACGGTGCGTATTCCGCGGCAACGGTGTTCACGACATCGTCGAGCGCCACCGGGCGGAACGCCTCGCGCGATATGTCCGGCTCAATGCGCGCCATCATCAGAAGCTGCTGCACAAGGTGTATTGCGCGCTGCACGCCGGATGTCAGATCGGACAACGCCGATTCCCTCTCGGCCGCGCTGTCGGCCCGCGCCAGAAGTTGCAGTTGAAGCTGAACCGCGGTAAGCGGGGTACGAAGCTCGTGTGCGGCGTCTGCAATGAACCGGCGCTGCGTTTCCATGGCTCGGCCCAGGCGCGACAGCAAGTCGTTCAGGGCTCGCACCAGGGGTTTGACCTCGCCCGGCAGGCCGCGCTCCGGCAGGGGTTCCATGGCGCCGGGGTTCCGTGTCGCCAGCGCCGCGCTGATCGCGGTCAGGGGCCGCAGGCCGCGGCCCACGCTGATCCAGATCACGATGCCGAGGACGGGGATCAATATCAGGATCGGGATCAAGATGCGCAATGCCACCTTTGCCGCCATTTCGCGCCTGGCACTCATCGGCTGGGCGACCTGGACCGTGCGCGTGCGCGCCGGCGCCACGTAGACACGCCAGCCCTGCCCGTGCCAGGACGGCGTCGACAATCCCTGCCCCGTAAAGCGCGGTAGCGCCACGTCGGGATGCGAAGTGTAAACGAGCGCGCCGTGCTGATCCCACACTTGAACCACAAAATCGCCGGCCTCGTTATCCTCCTCGTCGCCGAACCCGTTTTCCGCGGGCGGGGGGTGAGGAATCTGCTGATGGCGCATGGATGCGGCGATCTGCTGCAGCTCGTAGTCAAACAGTTCGCCGACGTCCTCCTTGGCCTGGAAATAGGTCATGGCGGTGGCCGCCAATCCCGCGGACAGCAAGGCGGACAGCAGCCATGCCAGCAAGCGGTGGCGAATGGACGTCATGGGGCCTTGGGCACCATGTAGCCGACGCCCCGCACGGTGCGGATGAAGTCCGCCCCCAGCTTCTTGCGCAGGTGATGGACATGCACCTCGACCGCGTTGCTTTCCACCTCCTCGCCCCAGCCGTACAGCCGTTCCTCCAGGCGCGCCCGCGACAGCACGGCGCCGGGCTGTTCCAGCAATGCCTGCAGCAGTGCGAATTCGCGCCCGGAGAAGGTCAATTCGCGGCCGTCGAACACGGCGCCATGGGTCGCCGGGTCCAACACCAGGGCGCCGTGGACGATTTGCGGCCGCGCCCGCCCCTCGCGCCGGCGCAGCAGGGCCCGGATCCGGGCCGCCAGCTCGTCCAGATCGAACGGCTTGACCAGGTAATCGTCGGCGCCGCGGTCCAGCCCCTGAACCCGGTCCGCCACCGCGTCCCTTGCGGTCAGGATCAACACGGGAAGGTTCTCGCCCCGGCCGCGCAATTCCTCGAGCAGATCCAGCCCGGACTTGCCCGGCAGCCCCAAATCAAGCAACAGCAAGTCATAAGGTTCGGCGCGGAGCGCATGCTCCGCCGCCCCGGCGTCGCGCACCCAGTCCACCACGAAGCCCTCCTGGCGCATTCCCTTGCGCACAGCCTCGCCAATCATGGCATCGTCTTCAACCAACAGCAGCCGCATTTCTTTCCCCTCAAGGCCCGGGTCCGCCCCGGGATACGGGCCATCCGACGGCCCCCGACATCCGCTTTCGCCCCACCGCGCCGGCCCGCCACCCCGCAGCCAATCCGATCCCCATTGTACACGCTGCCACCGCCCCCATTTCCGTCGCAACCTTCATGCCGAACGTGTGCCCTGCAGGAGGCTGAACAGGACGGGCATCACCAGCAGCACCAGGGGCAGTTGCACCAGCAACCCGGATATGATGGCGATGGCGAGGGGCTGCTGCATGGCCGATCCCTGGCCGATGGCGAACGCAAGGGGCAGCAGCGTCAGGATTGCCGCGAAGGTGGTCATGGCGATGGGGCGCATGCGGTTCTTGCCCGCCTCGATCAGCGCCTCCCGCCGATCGGGGCCCGGGATGCCCTGGTACTCGGAGAAGTAAAAGATCGCCACCTCGGTCACGATCCCCAGGATCATGGTCATGCCCATCATGGCGGAAATATTGAGTTCGATCCCGGTCAACCACAGCCCGACAAATACCGCCGAAACGGAAAGCAGGGGAATCGCCATGACGGCGAGCGCGATGCGGAAGCGCTCGTACAGGAACAGCAGCAGCAGGAAGACCAGCGCCACGGCGGCGGCGAACACGGCCATCAGCCCGCGGAACGCGATCTGCTGCTGCCGGTACAGCCCTCCCAGCCGGTAGTAAACACCTTCGGGCAGCATGCCCGGGGCATTCATCACCGTTTTCACGTCGCGGATCACCGAACCCATGTCGCGCCCGCTGATGCGGGCGGTAACCGCCACCATGCGTTTCAGGTTCTCGCGGTTGATCTGGGGCTGGCCGGTCACCGCCACCATGCTGGCCACCCGCTTGAGCGGGAAGGTATGGCCGTCGGGCGCCCGCAGCAGGAGCTCACCCAGATCGCCGCCCGTCGCCCGCAAGCGCTCCGGCACCCAGGCCCGAACCCCGATCATCTTCACCCCGCTTTGTATCTGGGTGGTGACCGTGCCGGCCAGGTAGCCGCCGATCATCCGGGTAACGGCCTCCGGATCCACTCCTTCCAGCGCCGCCTTGACGCGATTCACGTGAATTTCCAGGGCATCGCCCGCAGGGTTGATGCCGTCGCGCACATCCACTATACCGTTGATTTTCGCAATCGCATCGGCTGTTTTTCGGGCCAGCCGCTGCAGCCGCCCGGGGTCGTCGGTGAATATCTTGATCTCCACCGGCTGGGGTACGGCGGTGAGATCCCCAATCATGTCCTCCATCAACTGTGCCAGTTCGATCTTGAGCCCGGGCACCTGTTGCTCGACTTGAGAGCGGATTTGGTCCATAACCGTTTCGATGGGTTGGCGCGGTTGAGGTTTGAGCCGAATGAAGAAATCCCCTTCGTTGGCCTCGGTAAGGCCTCCGCCCAATTGCGTTCCGGTACGGCGCGAATAGGTCTCCACATTCGGATTGGAGCGGATCAGGGCTTCCACCTGCCGGAGCAGGCGGTCGGTTTCGGTGAGAGACGTCCCGGGCGGCGAACGGTAGTCGAGGATGAAACCGCCTTCGTCCATGGCCGGCATGAACCCGGATCCCACATGGCCGTAGGCCAGCCACCCGGCGGTCAGCAGAGGCACGATGCCCAGTAGGACCCACGCCGGGCGGCGCAGCATACGACCCATAGTCGCCTCGTAGCGGCGATGCAGCCAATGGGTGAAGCGGCCGCCCTCTTCCTGAGCGGCATCCTTTTCGTTCAGGAGGTGGTCCGCCAGGATCGGCACCGCGAGCCAGGTGACCAGGAACGAGATGACCAGGCCGGCGGCCATGGTGAGGGACAATGCCTTGAAGAAGGCGCCGGTCACTCCGCTCAGGAAGGCGAGCGGCACGAAGATGACGACGGTGGACGCGGAGGAGCCGGCCAGCGGGCGGAAGAATTCGAGCGCCGCCGCCATCACGCGCCCATGATGGGGGGCGGCTGCCCCCCGAAGCCTGCGCACGATGTGCTCGACCATCACGATGGCGTCGTCGATGATGAGCCCGACGGCGGCGGCCATGCCCCCCAGGGTCATGATGTTGAAGCTCATGCCGAGGGCGTACAGCAGCACCACGGTGGAGGCCAGGACCGTCGGCACCACGATCATGGCGATCAAGGTGACCTTGAGATTGCGCAAAAAGAGCAACAGCACCAGCGCCGCCAGCCCGATGCCGATCAGAATCGCATCGCGGACACTGGTGGCCGAGGCGATCACCAACCGGCTCTGGTCGTACCAATTTGCAAGCTTGACCCCGCTTGGCATTTGCCGCCGGTAGGCATCCAACTGGGCCTTGACGTCCCGTGCGATCTGGACGCTGTTGCTGCCCGGCTGCTGGTAGATGTTGATCAGCACCGCGTCGTGGCCATCGGCGTTTACCTTGATCCACTGGGGCACGGTGCCGGTCTCCACCGTCGCCACGTCCTCCAGCCGAACCAGCCCATTGGCGCCGGTCTTGACCACTGTTTCGCGGATCTGCGCCAGACTCTTCAAGCGCGTGTCGGCAATCAGCAGATACAGCTTGTAGTGGTCCTCCAGCCTCCCCACGGCGGTCACCACATTGGCCGCCGAAAGCGCGCGGGAAATATCGCTCAGGGCAAGACCGTAGGCCTGGAGTTTCGCCGGGTCGACCGTGACGTGGTATTCCTCCCGGGTGCCTCCGACGACTTGAACCCGCGCCACGCCATTCACGCCGGACAGCAGGGGACGCAACTGGTATTGGGCCAGGTCGTGCAACTGGGTCAGCGTAAGCTTATCCGACGTCAGGCTGTAGGCCAGGATGGGGAATACGGTCGGGTCCATGCGCTTGGTGGCGGTCAGCGTCCCGGGCGGAAGCTGGGGCAGAATCCGCGTCACGGCCTCATTGATCTGGGCTGTGGCCATGGGCATGTTGGTGCCCCAATCGAAGTTGACCGAGACCTCCGCGGAGCCGCGGCTGGTAGTGGAGCGGACATCCCTTACCCCCGGAACGCGGCGAATCGCCTCCTCGACCGGCATGGTCACCTGCACCTCCATCTGCTCGGCGGGCCGATCCCCGGCATCCAGCGTCACCAGGACACGGGGAAAATCGACATTCGGAAACAGGGTCACGGGCAGATTGAACGAGGCCACCACCCCGCCCAAGGCCAGCAACAAGAGGAAAAACAGGATGGAGCGGCGGTGCGCCTGAACCCAGTCGGCGACGGTCATTTTGCCTGCTCCCGCACCGCCATGCCGTCTTCTAGTTCGTAGTTGCCCTGCACCACCACTGCAAGCCGGGGATCGAAAGGCCCGCTCACGCTGACCAGCCGCTTCGTTTGCACCCCCGTCTTGACCGCCACGCGGCGGGCGTGTCCGCCCGCTACCTGGAAAAGGTAGGCGCCCCGCGCGTCCCGCAGAACGGCGGAGCGCGGCACCACCCAGCTTCGCTCGCTGGCGAGGGTGATTTCCCCGCGTACCTGCATGCCGGGCATGAGGCCGTGGGCCTTCGCTCCGCCAAAGAGAGTCACCACGTCCACCAGCCGCGTCCGGGGATTGACCACGCCGTGCACCTGGCTTACCTTCGCATCCGCCGTACCGCTGCCAAACACGGAGGCAAGATGGACCGGCATCCCCACCGTCACGCGGGAGGCGTCCTCCGGTTCCACACCGAGGCGCGCCCGCAACGCGCCTGCCCTGGCCAGTTGCATCAGGGGCGCGCCGGCCTGCACGCGGTCTCCCGGCTGTGCGCTAAGCGCCATCACGACCGCATCGAATGGAGCCGTCAGGGTATCGAGCTTACGCTGGGCGCCCAGCTTCCGTTGGGCAGTCAGCGCCGCCTGCGCATCCGCCAAATTTTTGCGCGCCGCCGCCACCTGGGACCGGGTGGCTAGCCGCTGCGCGGCCAGGCTTTCCGTCCGATCCAGCTCGCCCCGGGCGAACTCGGCCGCCGCCAGCGCCTGTTGGTATGCGGCGGCCGCCGACGGGTCGGTGGCGAGTTCGATCAGCGGCTCGCCCCGCTTTACAAACTGGCCGGAAACGACCCGCACGCGGGATATCCGGCCCGGCCTCGGAAAGCTCACGCTGGCAGAAGCAGTGGGGTCCGCTTCGACGGCGCCGTACACGGTCAGGCGATCCACCACGCGCTCCCGGTTCATGGTCGCCACCTCGACCAGCACGCTGGGTTTTTGATCGGCGGCCGCTGTTTTCGCCGCGAAGCCTACGGCCGACATGAGCACAAGAAAAAGCAACGACAAGCTGCGTCTCACGGTTCGCTCCCTGATCGATGGTTGGTGGTCGGCAGTTCCCCGCCCATGAGGGTTTGCAGCGCGACTCGCTGTTCCAGTAAAGACTGTTCCAGGGCGACCGCTTCCATGCGCTTGGCAAGCCACGCGCCGCGCAGCTTGGTATAGGAAAGTTCGTCCAGGTCTCCGGCGCGATACGCCGCCGCGGAGGCGGGCAGCACCCGGGCCATCCTGCCTGCCGCGTCTTTCACGCCATGAAGCTGCTTTTCGAGCAGCGCCTGATCGGACAAAATCCGGTCGATCCCGCCCGCCGCGCCGTTCAAACGCATTTGAAACTCGTCGTACAGGCGCCGGCGCGTGGCCTTCTCGATGGCAATGTTGCCCCGGTTGCGGTTGAAGATCGGCAAGGACAGGGTGATACCGAAACCCCGGGTGTACAGCCCGCTGGTGTCCCGGGCGCGGGTCAGCCCGATATTGATGGCGGGAAACTGGGCGAGTACGGCCTGCCGGAAGCGCAGCTCCTGGCTTTCGTAGCCGGCTTGCAGGGCGAGCAGATCCGGCCTGCGCCGGGCCAGGTCCGCGAGCGCGGCCCGGACCTTGGCCCCGTCCAGTGGCGGCAGGTCGGCATCCCCCACCAGGCGCGGCTTCGCGTCCGGCGCCAGGCCGAGAAGCGCATTCAGGTCGTGGCGGTTGGCGCTCATCCGGCGTTCGGTATCGTTGATCCTGCGGTCCACGTCCTGCATCGCAGAGAGTTCCGCGGTGCTCGCTTCCAGGGTGGCGTTGCCGGCCTCCAGGGCCTGCGCCACGCTGTTGTAGCGCCGCGCGAACATGGCGCGCTCGTCGCCCAGGAGATCCATGAGCCGTTGCTGCTCCAGATTGCGCACAAACAGGAGACGGGCCCGGCTCACCACCTGCCACTCCTGCCAAAGCAGGGTGAGGTCGGTCTGGCGGCGCGCGGCCTCTGCCGCACCCTTGGCGGCGGAGCGGGTCAGCAGCGCGCTGACGTCGTAGCTCAAGCCCAGATTGAAGGCACTGGTATTGCCGGGGCCGCCGTTGGTGGGGGAATCCGCGGCCAGGCCGATTTGGGGGTCCGGCAGCAGACCGGCGGCAAACGCCTGGGCGCGGGCAATGCCCGCTTCGTCCCGCGCCACCTTGAGGGCCGGATTATTGGCGACCGCAAGCATGGCCACTTCCGTCATGTCCAGGCCATCGCCCGGGTCGAATTTATGGCGGGCGAGTTCCGGAAGCGGCATTTGCGCCGGGTTTATGCTCAAATGCGGCACCTGCCGCGGCAAGTCCGGCCGGGGGCTCAGGGGCTTCGCCTGGTACGTCGCGCAGCCGGCCGGGCCCGTCAACAGGATCAAAATCACTATCGGGAGTTTTTTCATTCGCGTTCTTCCGGCGAAGGGGGGCGCGCTACCGCCTCAGATCGAACATCTCGGAGAACGCGCCCCGCCCCGACCACTGGTGCAAGGCCGCCATCGCGCCATGACCGCCCAGGTAGATCCACATGAAGGTCGCCATGAAACCGTGCGATTCCTTGACCGCGTGAACGACGGGAGACGCGGAACCGTCCGCGCCCATGCCGAAATACAGGACGGCGCCGGTTGCCCCCATGGCCGTCGCCGCAAGCAGGCCCAGGCCGTGGACACCGCCCGCCAGCGCCTCGGACTCCGGAATCTGCTTCAGCCGCGACGCGACCAGTTGTCTCATCTCCCGGCCCACGGCGGCCCGGCGCGGAGCCGCAAACCAGGGAAACAGATGGCCCATCCCGTCTGTCGTATGCCCGCTGAGTTGCCACAGCCAGTGCATCCCCAGCAGCCCGAACACCGCCAGGCCCAGCGTTGCGTGGGCGTGGTACAGGGCGCCGGCGATGCCGCCGACGGGCGCGCCCGGCTCGGGGACCTCCATCACCAAGCTGAGGACCAACTGCAGGGTTATCCCCAATGCGGTGCCCGCGTGCAGCCAACGGGTCACTTTGTCGTATTTCATGTCGTCTCTCCCGTCTTGGGTGAATACAAAAGCGCACGACCGCAATATTGCCGGAGTTGTCTTAAGAGATCCTTAAAAGAGAGGGATCCGTCGGCCCGGAAAAAAACCGAGGTGGGGCGAACAGGCGGAGCGGAGGTAAATAGCTATAGGGATTGATGCGATCCGTTCAAGAAGGGCCAGGAGCCTGGTCGCTAAATTCCAAGGAAGATGCGTTTGAGGAGACCGGCGGAGCAAACGGAGATCCCGATGACGGACGCCGGGACAAGATTTATGTACGCCAACGGCGGTAAAATGTGACCCTGACCCTATATCGTCCTGACCCTATATCGTCAAGAAACGCCTCCACCTGGACGCCTCGCTCTACACTTTGCTACAGATTTTTTCGCTCACCCTGTTCGAGCAGATGCCCATCCGGCAAGCCTTTGCGGGCAGTTGCTACAAATCAGAACAGGGCGATAACTTCAATCAATTGGATCTATTCGCGTTTTAACCGGACAGCAGTGAAAATTCTTCAAATATCCGCTCCGGGACTTGGCCAATGCCTTCGCCTTTGCGGTCGGCCAAGAAAGCTCAATGAACCGGCGCCATCGGCCCGAAGCGGCCGCTATACGGTTGCCCGGTTGACCCACTTCGTACGGCTCCCCTGCTCCCGGTGTAGTGCTTCGTTCTGTTTGGAACTTGTTGCTGCGCGAGACAAGGAGTGCCCCCTTCCATACCAAGGCGTTGAAAATCCGGGGAACGTCCTAATTCCAATTTACAGATAAAAACGTTAATCCTATAGCCATGATATTACGGGAGTGCGATCATGGCGCGGAAAGCGAGTGGAGCGGCTCAACGAGGAGATTCGCCGCCGTGAACGTGTGATTCGCATCTTTCCGAATGACGAATCGGCATTACGTCTGATCGGAGCCCTGCTGGCCGAGCACAACGAAACCTGGCAGGAACGCCGCTACCTTGATATGGACGATTTCAGGGAGTGGGCCGCGGCTCACGCCGCCGGCGAGGGTCAAAACGTTGTTGCCCTCGCCGGCTGAAGAACCATCCGCCATTGACTGAGCCGAAGGATATTTACAGCAGATTTTGGACTTGACTCACCAACTTGACGATTCAACGCCACTTAATTCTAATTTCAGGGCTCGCCAAACGGGTGAACCTCGGAATTATGGGTAAGAAATTTAGAATCATGATGCTGAAATCCAGATGGAGCGGTCAACTGCCGTTGCTAGGAGCCTGTCGGACTTGAAGAATCGAAGCGAAAATTCGGCTGGCCGAGGACAGATTTTGTCGATTTTGCAGGTCAATAGTCGTTCTATTGACCAAAAAAGCGGCGAAATATGGACCGGTCAGGCGGATTTGCAGCCGATTTCCTTTAAGTCCGACAGGCTCCTAGGTTCATCAAACCGTGCCTTCTCCCGCACACGGCTTTGCGATGTTCTTCACGCCAAGGCATGCGCCGAGCGCCAACCCGCCGCCGCGGGAACCCCGTACAGCCCCTAGCGCCCGTATAGAAACGCCGCTTTAACCGGTACGCGGCCGGTTGCCCGCCTGGCGGCCCCGGCTCAATGCGTCGTGCAGCCCGGAAGCGAGCGCCGAAAGAAAGACCAACACAAATAATTGCGGCAACCAGTCGGAGGCGTTGATCAACGCGGCCGTCTGGGCCAGCACCACCGAGATCACGACGAACTCCAGGGCCGTGTGGATCTTGCCCGGCAAAGAGGGGGCCACCGTGAGGCTGCCCGCGGCCAGGCGGCACGCCATCGCCCCCGCCAGCATCAGCCCGTCCCGGGCCAGGAGCGTGAAGGCGAGCCATGGCGGCAGCAGGGAAAGCCAGGCAAGCATAACCACGGAGGAAAGGATCATCAGCTTGTCCGCGGCCGCGTCCAGGGCCGCGCCGAGGCGGGTGGTCTGGCCCAGGCGCCGGGCCAGATAGCCGTCCAGCGCGTCGCTTGCTCCGGCGGCGGCAAAGACCGTCAGGGCGGCACCGTAGGCTTCCCGCGACAGGAGATACGCCACGGCCGGGGCCAGCAGCAGCCGCGCCCCGCTAATGATGTTGGGCCAATTGAACACAGGCACCCCCGCCCTATTCCAGCCAATCCCTGGCGACCAGGAAGTCGCGATACAGTCGCGCCTCCGGGCTGCCTGCCGCGGGCTGCCAATCATAGCGCCAGCGCACCAGGGGCGGGAGCGACATCAGGATGGACTCGACGCGGCCGCCGGATTGCAGTCCGAACAGGGTTCCCCGGTCGTACACCAGATTGAACTCCACGTAGCGGCCGCGCCGGTAGGCCTGGAAATCCCGTTCCCGCTCGCCGTAGGGGAGTTGCATGCGGCGTTCGACGATAGGCAGATAGGCGGGCAGGAAATGGCCGCCGATGCTTTGCACGAGGCCCAAAGCGGGGGAGAAGCCGCCTTCGCTGAAGTCGTCGAAAAAGATGCCGCCGATGCCCCGGGGCTCCTGGCGGTGCGGCAAAAAGAAGTAGTCGTCGCACCACCGCTTGAAGCGCGGGTAGTAGTCCTCCCCGAACGGCTCAAGGGCGCCGCGGCAGGTACGGTGGAAATGCACCGCGTCCTCCGCGAAACCATAGACCGGCGTCAGGTCCATGCCCCCGCCGAACCACCAGACCGGTTCCCCGCCCGGGGTCCGGGCGGCCAGGCAGCGCAGGTTCATGTGAACCGTGGGGACATAAGGGTTGCGCGGGTGAAAGACCAGGGATACGCCGAGGGCCTCGTAGCTGCCGCCGGCGAGTTCCGGGTGGCGGACGCTGGCCGTGGGCGGGAGGCTGGCGCCGAGCACATGGGAGAAGTTGACCCCGCCCCGTTCCAGCAAGGCGCCGTCTTCCAGCACGCAGGTCAGGCCGCCACCGCCTTCCGGCCGTTCCCAGGCGTCCCGGCGGAAGCGGCCCCCGTCCAACCGCTCCATGCGCTGGACGATGAGCCCCTGCAGATCGAGCATGAACCTTCTTACCTCACCGATATCCATGGCTCCCTCCGTTGTTGCCGGGGCCGGCGAAAACCGCAGCAGGCAGCTATCCTCGCAGCACCCTGCCGCTGTGAAAATCGATAATCGTCGATGGATTCTTGCGCCGGCCTATCCTCCCCGCCACCACCAGCACCCGGTGTCCGAACGCCCGCCGGCAGGCCGCCGCGGTCTTGAGGGGCTGGCGGCCGGCGCGGTTGGCGCTGGTGGACACCAGGGCCATGCCCAGGGCCTGGCATAGGCGCGCCGCGTCGTGATGGGCGGTGACCCGCACCGCCAGGGTGTCGCGGCCCCCGGTGAGCCAGTGCGGGGTGCGCCGCGCGGCCGGCAGCAGCAGGGTGGTGGGGCCCGGCCAGTAGCGCCCCAGGGTGGCCCGCGCGGGGCCGGGCAAGGGCGCCAGATAGCGTTCCAACTGCCCGAATTCGCTGGCGATGAGGATCAGGCCCTTGGCCGCGGGGCGTCCCTTGATGCGCAGCAGCCTGCGCACCGCCCGATAGTTGCGCGGGTCGCAGCCGAGGCCGTAACACGACTCGGTCGGGTAGGCGATGACGCCGCCCCTCGCCAAGCGGGCCCGGATCGCCGGGATGTCGGCCATAAACGGGGAGGCGGCACCCTTGCGGCAGGAAGACCAGGCGTTAGGAGCCCTGGAGCTTGGCCTGCAGCGCATCGTCCTTGGCGATCACCTGCTGGGCGGCGGCGTTCCGTTCCTGTTGCAGCCGCCGGAATAAAACATCGTCCGCCACCGCCAGGACCTGGGCGGCGAGGTAGGCCGCGTTGCGGGCGCCCGCCTTGCCGATGGCCACCGAGGCGACGGGGATGCCCCCGGGCATCTGCACGGTGGAAAGCAGCGCATCGAACCCGTTCAACGGCCCGCCTTCCATCGGCACGCCGATCACCGGGCGCAGGGTGTGGGCGGCCACCACCCCCGCCAGGTGCGCGGCCAGCCCGGCGGCGGCGATGAACACCCGGCAGCCCCTGGCCTCGGCGGCCTGGACGTAATCCATGGTCTGCGCGGGAGTGCGGTGAGCCGAGGTAATCTTGACTTCCCACGGCACGCCGAGGCTGGTCAGGGTGTCCAGGGTGTTTTGCATGGTGGGCAGGTCGGAGTCGGAGCCCATCAAAACGGCGACAAACGGTTGGGGCATGATCCCATTCCTCGAAATATGCGAACCCCGAACGCCCGGGGCACTTCAGCGCGCCTTCTTGCCGATGGCGCGGTAGCCGATGTCGCGCCGCATCTGGCAGCCGTCGAAGCGGATCTGGTCGGCGATTTCATAGGCGCGGCGTTGCGCCAGCTTCACGTTGTCCCCGAGGGCGGTGGCGCACAGCACGCGCCCCCCGGCGGTGACCACCTCACTGCCGCGCAGGGCGGTGCCGGCGTGGAACACATGGTAATCCTCGCCCGGGGCGGGCAGCCCGTGAATCGCGTCTCCCGCACGCGGTTTGTCCGGATAACCGTGGGCGGCCAGGACCACACCCAGGGCGGAACGCCGGTCCCACTCCGCCTCGGCCTTGTCCAGGGTGGCGTTGACGGCATGTTCCAGCAGGCCCACCAGATCGCTCCTCAGGCGCAGCATGATGGGCTGGGTCTCCGGGTCGCCCATGCGGCAGTTGAACTCCAGGACCTTGGGGTTCCCCTGCGGGTCAATCATCAGCCCCGCATACAGGAACCCGGTGTAGGGCTCGCCGTCCCGCTTCATGCCGGCCACCGCGGGCAGGATGATCTCCCGCATGACGCGGCCGTGCCTCTCCGGGGTGATCACCGGCGCCGGCGAATAGGCGCCCATGCCGCCGGTGTTGGGCCCTTGGTCCCCGTCCTGCAGGCGCTTGTGGTCCTGGCTGGTGGCCAGCGGCAGCACGTGCTCCCCGTCGCACATGACGATGAAGCTCGCCTCCTCGCCCTCCAGGAACTCTTCGATCACCAGCCGCGCTCCGGCCTGTCCCACCTTGCCGCCCGGCAGCATTCCATCCACTGCGGCGTGGGCTTCCTCGCGGCTGGTCGCCACCACCACCCCCTTGCCGGCGGCGAGGCCGTCAGCCTTGATCACGATGGGCACCGGCTGCACGTCGATGTAGGTGTGGGCCTTGGCCGGGTCGGTAAAGGTGACGTAGGAGGCCGTAGGAATGCCGTGCCGCACCATGAAGGCCTTGGCGAAATCCTTGGAGCTTTCCAGTTGCGCCGCGCGCCGGGTGGGGCCGAAGATCTTCAACCCCGCTTCGCGGAAGGCATCCACCACCCCTTCCGCCAGGGACGATTCCGGGCCCACCACCGTAAGGGCGATGGACTCCCGCTGCGCGAACGCGACCAGCTCCGGGACGCTGCCGAGGGGCACGTTGGTCAGGCCCTCCTCGCGCGCCGTGCCCGCGTTGCCGGGCGCAACGAATACCTTGTACACCCGCGGCGACTGGGCGAGCTTCCAGGCGAGAGCATGCTCCCTGCCGCCACCGCCTATTACGAGAAGATTCATACCTTGGACAACCCTGTAATTGTTGCGCCGCCGGGGCGCGGTTCGCCCCGGCGGCCCATTGCTAAGCTCAATGCCGGAAGTGCCTGGCCCCGGTGAAAACCATCGCGACGCCGTGCTCGTCGGCGGCGGCGATCACCTCGTCGTCCCGGATGCTGCCCCCCGGCTGGATGACCGCCTTGGCCCCCGCCGCAGCCACCACGTCCACCCCGTCGCGAAACGGGAAGAAGGCATCGGAGGCGACCGCCGAACCCTCCAGGCTGAGGCCGGCGTTGTGCGCCTTGATCGAGGCGATGCGCGTGCTGTCGACCCGGCTCATCTGGCCGGCCCCGACCCCCAGGGTGCGGCCGTCGGCGACGAACACGATGGCGTTGGACTTGACGAACTTGGCCACGCGCCAGCCGAACAGCAGATCGGTCAGTTGCTGCGGCGAAGGCTGCGCCTTGGTGACGACCCGCAGGTCGGCAGTGCCGACATTGAGGGTATCCGGGGTCTGTACCAGGAGCCCGCCGCCGACCCGCTTGAAGTCGATGGCATTGGCGTTCCGCTCCAGGGCGAGTGAAAGCAGGCGGATGTTGGGTTTCTGCGCGAATACCTTGGCGGCCTCGGCGGAGACCCCCGGCGCGATCACCACCTCCACGAACTGCTGGATGACCGCCTCCGCCGTGGCCCGGTCCAGTTCCCGGTTGAAGGCGATGATGCCGCCGAAGGCCGAGGTGGGGTCGGTGGCGAAGGCCAGGCGATAGGCCGCCGGCAGGTCGGGGGCGACCGCCACGCCGCAGGGGTTCGCGTGCTTGACGATGACGCAGGCCGGCGCATCGAAGGTCTTGACGCATTCCCAGGCGGCGTCCGAGTCTGCGATGTTGTTGTAGGAAAGCTCCTTGCCCATGAGCTGGGTGTAGCCGCTGACGGAACCGGGCACCGCGCGCGCGTCCCGGTAGAACGCGCCGCGCTGGTGCGGGTTTTCCCCGTAGCGCAGGTCCTGGACCTTGGCGAACTGCATGGTCAGGTTTTCCGGGAACGGCTGCGGCTTGTTTTCGCTGTCCAGGCCGGTGAGGTAGTTGCTGATCGCCCCGTCATAGGCCGCGGTGTGGGAAAAGGCCTTTTTCGCCAGGCTGAAGCGGGTGTGAGCGCTCACCGCCCCGTTTGTGGCGGCCAATTCGGCAAGCAAGGGGGCATAGTCGTGGGGATCGGTGACCACCGCCACGTGCTGGTAGTTCTTGGCCGCGGCGCGCACCATGGTCGGCCCGCCGATGTCGATGTTCTCGATCGCTTCTTCCAGCGAGCAGCCCGGCTTGGCCACCGTCCGGCTGAAGGGGTAGAGGTTCACCGCCACCAGGTCGATCTCCGGGAACCCCGCCTGCTCCATGGCCGCCCTGTGCTCGGGGAGGTCACGCCGGGCCAGGATGCCGGCGTGGATCTTCGGGTGCAGGGTCTTTACCCTGCCGTCCAGCATTTCCGGGAAGCCGGTGAAGTCCGCCACCTCGATTACGGGCAGGCCCCCCTGGGACAGCATCTTGGCCGTGCCGCCGGTGGAAAGGATTTCGACACCGAGGCGATGCAGGGCGGATGCGAAATCCACGATGCCCGCCTTGTCTGAAACGCTGATAAGCGCACGTTTGATCATCGTCATTGCTTAAGCCTTGGTTTTGGTTGTTTTTCCGTGATGGCGGGGCGCTTGCTACGCTCGCCGCGCCGGGTTTGCGGATGGCGCGGGGCCAGCTAGGTGATGCCGTGCTCCTTCATCTTCTTGCGCAGGGTGTTGCGGTTGAGTCCCAGCAATTCGGCCGCCCGGGTCTGGTTGCCCCGGGTGTGGTTCAGCACCACCTCCAACAGGGGTTTTTCCACGCTGCCCATCACCATGTCGTAGATGGCGCAGGGCCGTTCCCCGTCCAGGTCGGTGAAATAGTCCGCTAGAGCCTTGCGCACGCAGGCGGCGATTTCGCCTTCTTTTATCATCTCGCCAAGTACCTTATTTTATAGGGGGCAAGGCGGCCTCAGGCCGCCGCCAGCGGCCCCCAATTATACGTGAGATGTCTCCCCAGGGCGGCCTGCTGCCGGAACAGCTCATCCACCGCCGTCATCTGCCCGGACGAGGTTTGCAGCCGGTTCATGGCGTGACGGAAGCCGGCCGAGCCGGCGAGCCCCCTGGAATACCAGGAGATGTGCTTGCGCGCCATCCGGACCCCCGAATACTCCCCGTAGAAGCCGTAGAGATCCGCCAGGTGCTCCTTCAGCAACTGGTGGATCTCGGCCACTTCGGGGGGTGGCAGGGTTTCGCCGGTCGCCAGGTAGTGCGCGATCTCGCGGAAGATCCAGGGCCTGCCCTGGGCCCCCCGGCCGATCATGATCCCGTCCGCGCCGGTGGCGTCGAGCACCTGCCGGGCCTTTTGCGGGGAGGTGATGTCGCCGTTGGCGATGATGGGGATTTTGGCACAGGCCTTCAGGGCGGCGATGGTATCGTACTCGGCCTCGCCGGAATAGCCGCAGGCGCGGGTCCTGCCGTGCACAGCCAGGGCCCGGACGCCGGAATTCTCGGCGATGCGCAGGATGTTGAGGGCGTTTCTGTGCTCCTGGTCCCATCCTGTGCGGATCTTCAGTGTCACCGGGATGTCGACCGCCGCCACCACCGCATCGAGGATGCGGGCGACCAGGGGCTCGTCCCGCAGCAGCGCCGAGCCCGCCATCACGTTGCAGATCTTCTTGGCCGGGCAGCCCATGTTGATATCTATGATCCGGGCCCCCTGGTCGGCGTTGTACCGGGCCGTTTGCGCCAGCATCGCCGGGTCGGCCCCCACGATCTGCACCGAGACCGGCTCGGGCTCGCCCTCATGGTTGGCGCGCCGCCGGGTCTTCTCGCTGCCCCACAGCAGGGAGTTGCTGGCCACCATCTCCGACACCGCCATGCCCGCCCCCAGGCGCCGGCAAAGCTGGCGGAACGGGCGGTCGGTCACCCCCGCCATGGGGGCCAGGATGAGGTTGTTTTTCAGGGTATAGGGGCCGATCTGCATCCGTTGTTTCCGATATCGATGTCTGGAATTTCCGCCACGGTGAAGAGGGGAATCATAGACCAGAAAAGCCGTCGCAAACAAGGTTTGGGCTGCCTATTTCGGCAATCGCCGGCGCGAAGGGCGCCGTGCCGTCAATGGGCACGCTCCCAGTTCGCCCCCACTCCCAGGTCCGCCACCAGCGGCACGGTCAGCTCGGCCACCCCGCACATCAGCCGCGGCAGCGTCTCCCGGACTTCGTCCAGTTCCCGCTCCGGGACTTCCAGCACCAGTTCGTCGTGCACCTGCATGATAATCAGGCTTTCCAGCCCCCGGTCGGCGAGCCACCCCTGCACCGCGATCATCGCCAGCTTGATCAGGTCGGCGGCGGTACCCTGCATCGGGGCGTTGATGGCGGCGCGCTCCGCCGCCTGGCGGCGCTGGCCGTTGCGGGCGGCGATCTCCGGCAGCCACAGCCGGCGCCCGAACACGGTCTCCACGTAGCCGCGGCTGCGCGCCTGCTCGCGGGTGCGTTGCATGTAGTCGGCCACCCCGGGATAGCGCGCGAAATAGCGGTCGATGTAGGCCTGGGCGGCGCCCCGTTCCAGGCCCAGTTGGCTGGCCAGGCCGAAGGCGGACATGCCGTAGATCAGGCCGAAGTTGATCACCTTGGCGTAGCGCCGCTGTTCGGTGCCGACTTCCTCCGGCGCCACCCCGAAGATCTCGGCGGCGGTGGCGCGGTGTACGTCCAGCCCCCGGGCGAAGGCGGCCAGCAGTCCCGGGTCCCCCGACAGGTGGGCCATGATGCGCAACTCGATCTGGGAGTAGTCGGCGGAAACGAGCTGGCTGCCCGCGGGGGCGATGAACGCCTCGCGGATGCGGCGCCCCTCGGCGGTGCGCACCGGGATGTTCTGCAGGTTCGGCTCGGAGCTCGCCAGCCGGCCCGTCACCGCCACCGCCTGGCTGTAATTGGTGTGCACCCGGCCGGTGGTGGGGTCCACCATGCGCGGCAGCTTGTCGGTGTAGGTGGACTTGAGCTTGGCCAGGCTCCGATATTCCAGGATCCGCTTGGGCAGCGGATAGTCCAGGGCGAGTTGCTGCAGCACGTCCTCGTCGGTGGAGGGGGTGCCCCCCGGCGTTTTCTTCAGGACCGGCAGTTGCAGGCGTCCGAACAGGATCTCCTGGATCTGTTTCGGCGAGTTGAGATTGAAGGGCTGGCCCGCCAGGGTGTAGGCGTCCTGTTCCAGGGCCTGCATCTTTTGCCCCAGTTCCCGGCTCTGGGCGTGCAGCAGCCGGGTGTCCAGCAGGACGCCGTTGCGCTCTATGGTGAACAGCACGTCGATCAGCGGCATCTCGATGCGGCGGTAGACGAAATCCAGCGCGCTGTCGCCGCCGATCCGGGGATATAGGGCGTGGTGCAGGCGCAGGGTGACGTCCGCGTCCTCGGCGGCGTAGGCCGCCGCCACGTCCACCGGGACCTGGTCGAAGCCGATCTGCGCCGCCCCCTTGCCCGCCACCTCGCTGTAGGTAACGGTGGTCACGCCCAGATGGCGCTGGGCCAGGGAGTCCATGTCATGGCGCTTGTGGCTCTCCAGCACATAGGATTGCAGCAGCGTGTCGTGCCGGATACCGGCCAGGCGGATGCCGTGGTTGGCGAAGATGTGCCGGTCGTACTTGATGTTTTGCCCGAGCTTGGGCCGTTCCGGGTCCTCCAGCAGCGGCTTGAGGCGTTGCAGCGCCAGGGCCTCGTCCAGTTGCGGCGGCGCCCCCGCATAGCGGTGGCCGAGGGGGAGGTAGGCGGCGCGCCGCTCCTCCACCGCGAACGAGATGCCCACCAGGCGGGCGCGCATCGGGTCCAGGCCGGTGGTTTCGGTGTCGATGGAGATCAGTTCGGCGCCGACCATCCGGGCCAGCCAGTCCTCCAGCGTCGCCGCGGAGACGATGGTCTCGTAGTCCCTTTCTTCCGCGGGGGCGACGGCTGCCGGCGTGGCGTCCCCCGCGTCGATCTCCCGGCGCCAGGTCTTGAACTCGAAGCGCTCGAACAACCGGGCGAGCGTCGCCCGGTCCTGGGGTTGCGGCCGCAGATCCTCCAGCGCGAGCGGCAGAGGGACATCCATCTTGACCGTGAGCAGCCTGCGCGCGTTCGGCAGCCAGTCCAGGGCCCGGCGCAGATTCTCCCCCGCCACCCCGGGGACTTCGCCGGCGTGGGCCATCAGGTTATCCAGGGTCCGGTATTGGCCGAGCCATTTCAGCGCGGTCTTGGGCCCCACCTTTTCCACGCCGGGGACGTTGTCCACGCTGTCGCCGATCAGGGTCAGGTAGTCCAGGATGCGCTCCGGGGGGACGCCGAACTTGGCCAGGACCCCGTCCGGGTCGAGCTTCTCGTTGGACATGGTGTTGACCAGGGTGACGCGGGGGCCCACCAGTTGCGCCAGGTCCTTGTCGCCGGTGGAGATGATGGTGCGGATGTCCTTGTCCCGGGCGTGCCGCGCCAGGGTGGCGATGACGTCGTCCGCCTCCACCCCTTCCACCACCAGCAGCGGCCAGCCCATGGCGCGAATGGCCTGGTGCAGGGGCTCGATCTGGCGGACCAGGTCGTCCGGCATGAGGGGGCGGTGCGCCTTGTATTCGGGGTACCATTCGTCGCGGAAGGTCTTTCCCTTTGCGTCGAATACGCAGGCACTGTAATCGGCGCTATAATCCTTGTGCAGCCGGCGCAGCATGTTGAGCACGCCGTAGATCGCCCCGGTCGCCTCGTTGCTTCGGGTGCGCAGGTCCGGCAATGCGTGAAAGGCCCGGTAAAGATAGGAAGAGCCGTCCACCAGCAGCAGGGTCTTGGCCGATTCATCGCCGCTGTGCGGCCCCGTTTCCATTTTTTGATGCAGGTTTTCAGACATGAGCGCTTTCGAAAAACTTCCCAAGATCCTGGACCCGGAACTGCTTGCCAAGTCGACCTATTCCGCCCGGGAGTCCTGGCGGGTATTCGAGATTATGGCAGAATTCGTCGAGGCCACGGAACGGCTGAACGCAATCCGGCCGGCGGTGAGCATCTTCGGCAGCGCGCGGACGGTCCCCAAGGACCCCTACTATACCCTGACCGAGCAAATCGCCAAGCAGCTTTCCGATGCGGGGTTCAGCGTGATCTCGGGCGGCGGCCCGGGCATCATGGAGGCGGCCAACAAGGGCGCCTATTTCGGCACGTCCCCCAGCGTCGGCCTCAACATCCAGCTGCCCCACGAGCAGCACGCCAACGCCTACCAGGACATCAGCCAGACCTTCCGCCACTTCTTCGCGCGCAAGGTGATGTTCGTGAAATTCGCCACCGCGTACGTGGTGATGCCCGGGGGCTTCGGCACCATGGACGAGCTGATGGAGGCGCTCACCCTGGTGCAGACCGGCAAGACCCGCAAGATTCCCATCATCCTGGTGCACGAGCCGTTCTGGCGCGGGCTGCTCGACTGGTTCAAGACCACGCTGGTCGACCAGGGCATGATCAACCCGGAAGACCTGGATCTCATCAAGGTGATCGACGAACCCGAGGCGGTGGTGGAGGCGATCTTCAAGCACTACGAAGCCCGGGGCTTCGAACCGTCCGCAGAAGAGCGGGAAATCCAGCTCAATCTCTAATTCAGATTCCGAGTATTCGCCGCTTTGGTCCGATTGCCTTCAAGATGCCGCCGTGCCAGACTCGGCCGGTAGCGTTTCCTCGACGGCTTGCTTGGCGTGTTCCGCCGCGAGCACCATATACATCGCCGGCACGACGAAGAGCGTGAACAGCGTGCCGATCGAGAGGCCGGTCGCGATTACGAGCCCCATGTTGAACCGGCTTACCGCGCCCGCCCCGCTCGCGGTGATCAAGGGCAGGACACCGAGCACCATCGCCGCCGTGGTCATCAGGATGGGCCGCAGCCGAATGCCTGCCGCCCGTTCGATCGCTTCCCGCTTGCCGAGGCCCTTTTTCTGGAGATTGTTGGCGAACTCGACGATCAGGATGCCGTGTTTGCTGATGAGCCCGATCAGGGTGACCAACCCCACCTCGGTATAGATGTTGAGGCTGGTGCCGCCGACACCCAGGCTGATGAAGGCCAGCGCGCCGAAGATGGACATGGGCACGCTCACCAGAATGATCAGCGGATCGCGGAAGCTCTCGAACTGGGCGGCGAGCACCAGGAAGATGATGATTATCGCGAAAAAGAAGGTGAGAACGAGCGCGCTGGATTCCTGCATGAACTGCCGGGACTGGCCGCCATAGTCGATGGTGTAGCCTCGCGGCAAGGTCTTTTCCGCCAAATTCTTGAGATAGGTCAATGCCTCGCCTTGAGTCGCTCCCGGGAACGCGACCCCCGAGATCGTTGCCGCATTCTGCTGCTGGAAGTGATTCAGCGACTCCGGAATGGTCGAGGTCTCGATGTGGGCAACGGTCGACAAGGGGACGGCCGCGCCGCCGGCGGTGCGGATATAGTAATCCTTCAACTGGTCGGTGTTGAGCCTGAAGCGCTGCTGCACCTGCGGAATCACCTTGTACGACCGGTCATCGAGACTGAAATAGTTTACGTAGCCTCCCCCCAGCATTGCCGAGAGCGCGCTGCCGACGTCGCGCATCGAGAGCCCGAGCTGGGCGGTCAGGTTGCGGTCGATGACCACCCTGGATTGGGGGAGATCGTACTTGAGGTCATCGTCGAGGAACATGAACATGCCACTCTTCTGTGCGTCATGCAGAAACTTTGTGGCCACTTGGTTCAGGCGGTTGAACGGATCGGTGGTCTGGATCACGAACTGGATCGGCAGGCCCCTGCTGCCCGGCAGCGGGGGGGGCTGAAATGCCACCACGCGGATGCCTGCGATATGGCTGAGTTCCTTCTGGATGACGGGTTGCAACTCGCTGGCGGTCTTCTTCCGCTCGTTCCACGGCTTCAGCACCATTCCGGCGATCGATTGACCGGGCATGTCGATCTGGAACACGTGGTCGGTCTCGGGGTGCTTCACGAAGGCTTCGTAGACGGCGTGGGAGTACAGTTGGCGTTGTTGCAGCGTCGCGTCCGGCGCCGAGGTTGAGGAAGTGATAACCACGCCCTGATCCTCTTGCGGAGCGAGTTCGGACTTGGCCCCGCTGTACAGGAAATAGATGCTCCCGAGGATGATCAGGGCAAAGGTCACGGTCACCGGAACGGTGTTGAGCGTACCGTGGAGAAGCCGTTCGTAGCGCTGGTGCAGCGCGTCGAAGCGGCGGTCCAGAAACGCCACGAATTTCGCCTGCCATCCCTTCGGGGACGGATCGTGGGGCTTGAGCAAGCGGGAACACATCATGGGCGAGAGGGTCAGCGCGACGACGCCCGAGATGGTCACCGTACCGACCAGGGTGAATGCGAACTCGGTGAACAATGCCCCGGTGAGCCCCCCCATAAAGCCGATCGGAATGTAGACGGCGATCAACACGGTGGTCATGACGATGATGGGATTGGCCAATTCCCGTGCCGCAAGAAGGGCCGCCTGCATGGGGGAGAGGCCTTCCTCGAGGTGGCGGTCCACGTTTTCGACGACGATGATCGCGTCGTCGACCACCAGCCCGATGGCGAGAACCAGGGCAAGGAGGGTCAGCAGGTTGACCGAAAAACCGAACAGCAGCATGACGGTAAACGTACCCACCAGGGAGAGCGGGATGGCAATGACCGGAATCAATACCGATCTGAGGGAACCCAGAAAGGCAAAAACGACCAGTGCGACGATCAACAGCGCCTCGACCAGGGTATGCTCCACCTCGTCAATGGAACTGGTCACGAATTTTGTGGTGTCGTAGACGATCTGCCCGTTGAGTCCTTCGGGAAATTGTCTTTGAATATCGGGAAAAACATCCCGCACGCGCTTGATGACCTCCAGCAAATTGGCCGAAGGCGCCACCTGGATGCCGATGAAAACACCCTTCTGGCCGTCGAATGCGACCTGGGATTCGTAATCCTCCGAGCCCAGCGTGACCTTGGCGACGTCTTCGAGACGGACCACGGCGCCATTCTGCTGTTTGACGATCAGCTTGCGGAAATCCTCCAGGGAATGGAGGCTGGTGGAGGCGGTGAGATTGACCTGCACCATCTGGCCCTTGGTGCTCCCCACGGCCGAGAGATAATCGTTGTTGGCCAGGGCGGCCTGCACATCCGCCGCGGTGAGTCCGTAGGCGGCCAGTTGCTGCGGGTTCAGCCACGCGCGCAGGGCAAACAGTTTTCCGCCGAGAATCTCGGCGGTCTGCACCCCTTCAACCGCCTGCAGTTTCGGCTGCACGACGCGAATCAGGTAATCGGTGATCTGGTTAGATGTCAGGACACCGCTGGAAAAACCGATGTACATGGCGTCGGTGGTTTGACCGATCTGGACGTTCAAGACCGGCTGCTGCGCACCGGGCGGCAGTTTGTTGAGCACCGCGTTGACCTTGGTGTTGATCTCGGTCAGCGCCTTGTCGGAGTCGTAGTTGAGGCGCAAATTGGCCGTGATGGTACTCAGTCCCTGGGTGCTGGTCGACGTCATGTAGTCGATGCCGTTGGCCTGGGCGATGGAGTTCTCCAGCGGCGTGGTGATAAACCCTGCGACCAGGCTCGGGTCGGCACCGGTATAGGCCGTGGTTACGGTCACCACCGCATTCTCGGTGCGCGGGAACTGCAACACCGGCAACAGTCCGATGGAGCGCAGGCCGAGCACCAGCAGCATGAGGCTTACGACCGTCGCCAGTACCGGCCGGCGAATGAAGATATCGGTAAATTTCATCCCGCTCACTCGTCCGTGGGCTTCGGCGCCGCGTCATTGGCCGGTTCGATCGCATTGTTGATCACGACCGGCGAGCCGTTGCGCAATTTGATCTGGCCGGAAGTGACCACCACGTCCCCGGCCTTGATTCCCTTGGCAATCGCCACTTGGTCGCCCCGGGTTGCCCCGGTGGTTACAAATTTCTGCCTGGCTACCAGCCGCGGCCGTCCGTCCGGGGCCTTGCCGTTTTCTTCCACCACGTAAACCAGGTTGCCGTAGGGGTTGTAGGAGATCGCCGTCTGGGGCAGCGTAATCTGGCGGCTGGGCGGACCGGCCTGAATGTCGGCAATTGCGAACATGCCGGGCAGCAGCAGGTGGCGGGGGTTGTGGATCGCCGCCCGGACATGGACGTTGCGCGTGCTCGGATCAACCTTGGGGTCGATCGCGGAGATTTCTCCGGCAAAGGTCTGACCCGGGAAAGCGTCGGCCCGGGCTCCCACCGACTGACCGACTTTAATCCGGCCGATGGATTTCTGGGGCAAATAAAAATCGACGAAAATCGGATCGAGCGCTTGCAAGGTGACGATCTTGGTGCCGGCATTCAGATATTGGCCGAGATCGACGGCCCGAATGCCAAGACGGCCGGCGAACGGCGCACGGATAAGCTTCTTGTCCACCAGCGCCTGTTGCTGAGCTACCTGCGCGCTGGTGCCCTTCACGGTCGCCCTGTCGGTATCGAGGGTCGCCTGGCTGACGGCACGGTCCTGGTACTGCTGCAAGTCCCGCGCATAAGTGCTCTTGGCCAGTTCCGCCGCCGCTTCCAGTGCATGCAGTTGAGCAATGTCAGACACCGCGTTGAGTTCCAGCAGGAGCGTGCCGGCTCTTACCTCCTCGCCCGATTTGAAATGGATGCGCGACACGATTCCGCTCACTTCCGGGGCGATGTCCGTGCCCTGCCTGGCGGTCAGGGAGCCGACCGCCTCGATCTGGGGCTGCCACGCCTGTTCGCTGGCCGTGATTGTCGACACGGTTTGAACGGGGGTGCCTTGGGAAGCCATGAACTTCTTGACCATGCGCGCCTTGAACGCCTGAAAGCCGAAAATGGCGCCGAGCAGGGCTCCGACGAGCAGCAGCATGATTGCCATACGTTTAGTCATTTGCAGCCTTTCAACCTGGAAGCGTTTCTAGGAGCCTGTCGGACTTAAAGGAAATCGGCTGCAAATCCGTCTGGCCGGTGCATATTTCACCGCTTTTTTGGTCAATAGAACGACTATTGACCTGCAAAACCGGCAAA
>JAJZUU010000073.1 GCA_021848325.1 Pseudomonadota bacterium
CGGCTGCTTTGCGCACATGCCGGTGTCGCAAGCCGCTTGTTGTGAATGACACAACGGCGCGTCTTGCTTCGTGGCCGGTGCGCAAAGCAGTCACGGCAAATGTCCAAGTTATTGTTTCTCGACGCCTAAAATCTATTGGACCGCAGCGCAGCCCGCCGGCCCATTTTTCCTGTACACGCCGTGGCCGCCAGGCCATGCCTTCCAGCCGGGGGACTCCGGCGGCAGCGCTTCGTGGGCCCCGACCAGCAACGCGCCGCCCTCCCGCAGGCGCTGCCCGAACCCCCGCAGCAGCGCGCCCTGCAAGGAGTGGTCGAAATAGGTGAAGGCGCAATTGCGGCACAGGATGAGGTCGAACGGCCCGTCGGGCATGGCACGGCGCAGGTCCTGGCGCATCACGGCCACCTTCTCCCGGTACTCGGGCCGCACGCAGTAAAGGTCCGCGGCGCGGGTGAATGCCAGATCCCGCCATTCCTCGGGAAACTCCTTTGTGCTGCTGAACCGGTAGCAGCCCCGGGCGGCGCGACGCAGCATCTCCCGGTCCGCATCGGTGGCGATGATCCGCATCTCCAGGGCCGGGAAGCAGGGCATCAGGCCCAATCGCCACAGGATGGCCAGGGTATAAGGCTCCTCCCCCCCGGCGCAGCCGGCGCTCCAGCAGCGCAGCACCCGGTCGCCCCGGGCTAGGGCCCGCGCGGCGAGATCCGGCAACACCTCCCGCTCCAGGAACTGGAACACGCCGCGGTCGCGGTAGAAACGGGATATGGTGATCCGGCACATGGCGTCGAGCCGGGACCACTCCTGCGGGTGACTTTCCAGGTAGGCGGAGTAGGCGGGGGCGTCGCGCAGCCCCAGTTCGAGAAGCCTCCGGGCAACCCTCTTGCACACCTGCCCGCGTACCTTGCGGAAGCCGGGCCAGCGCAGGCCCATAGCCGGCAGCGCCCATTGCAGGAAGGCCACGCATGCCGCGTCCGTCATGGCCGGCCAGGCTGTCGAGGATGGTGATTCATAGGGATCGGCTGCGCCTCCATGGGCTGTCCTAGGAGCCTGTCGGACTTAAAGGAAATCGGCTGCAAATCCGGCTGACCGGTCCATGTTTCGCCGCTTTTTTGGTCAATAGAACGACTATTGACCTGCAAAATCGACAAAATCTGTCCTCGGCCAGCCGAATTTTGCGAGCAGCCGCTACGCGGCTTGCCTGCCTGACCCGCTTCGCTTCGATTCTTCAAGTCCGACAGGCTCCTAGCAATTACTATAATCATACTGCATGGCCGCGAGCGTTGCTGCGCGCGCGGCCACCGCACCCTCCGTTCCCACCCGCACCTGGAGCGACGCCGATGCCCGCCAACGAAAAAAAACGCCCCGGACCGCCTCTCAACCGGTACCCGCAGCAACTGCCGTGGTTGGTCGCGGCGCTGGCGCTGCTGCTGTGGGCGCTGGCGTTCTACCTGTCCCCGCCCGCCGAGGTGAAGCAGATCCCCTACAGCGAATTCAAGACCATGGCGCTGGCGGGCGAGTTCCAGGAGGTCACCTTGGGGCCGGCCCTGGTGCGGGGCACAGCCAAGCCCGGGACGGGCAAAGCGCCCATGCGCTACCAGGCGGTGAAGGTGGAGGACCCGGAGCTCGTCAAGGAACTGGACGCCAAGGGTATCCGCTACCAGGGCGAAGTGGAGAGCCGCTGGGGCTACTACCTGCTGTCCTGGCTGTTCCCCCTGGCGCTGCTGTTCCTGTTTTGGCACTTCCTGCTGCGCCGCCTGGGAGGCGGTGAGCGGGGTCTGCTGTCTATCGGCCAGAGCAAGGCCAAGGTGTATTTGAACCAGGACAGCGGCGTGACCTTCGACGATGTGGCCGGGGTGGACGAGGCCAAGGAGGAATTGCACGAGATCATCGACTTTTTGCGCGAGCCGGAGAAATACCGCCGGCTGGGCGGCGAGATCCCAAAAGGCGTGCTGCTGGTGGGGCCGCCGGGCACCGGCAAGACCCTGCTGGCCAAGGCCGTGGCGGGCGAGGCCAAGGTGCCGTTTTTCAGCATCAGCGGCTCCGAGTTCGTGGAGATGTTCGTGGGGGTGGGGGCGGCCCGGGTGCGCGACCTGTTCGGCCAGGCCCAGCAGAAGGCGCCCTGCATCATCTTTATCGACGAACTGGACGCCCTGGGCAAGGTGCGCAGCGTGTCGCCGTTGGCCGGCGGGCACGAGGAGCGGGAACACACCCTGCAGCAGCTGCTGGTGGAGATAGACGGCTTCGACACCCGCAAGGGGGTGATCATCATGGCCGCCACCAACCGCCCCGAGATCCTCGACCCCGCGCTGCTGCGCCCGGGACGATTCGACCGTCACATCCTGGTGGACCGGCCCGACATCCGGGGCCGGGAAGACATCCTGCAGGTCCATTGCAAGCAGATCAAGCTGGCCCAGGGGGTAGACATCCGTGTGCTGGCCAGCCGCACCCCCGGCT
This sequence comes from Pseudomonadota bacterium, assembly GCA_021848325.1. Lineage (GTDB taxonomy): Bacteria > Pseudomonadota > Gammaproteobacteria > Burkholderiales > JAJZUU01 > JAJZUU01. The sequence continues at coordinate 2,452 of JAJZUU010000073.1, forward strand.
TCGTGGGGGCGGATCTGGCCAACGTGGTCAACGAGGCCGCCCTGTTGGCGGCGCGTCACAACAAGGACGCCGTGGAGATGGACGATTTCGAGGAGGCCATCAACCGCCTGGTGGCCGGGCTGGAGAAGAAGCGCCGGGTGATGAGCCGCCACGAGCAGGAGGTGATCGCCTATCACGAGTCCGGCCATGCCCTGGCGGCCGAGTCCCTGCCCCACACCGACCGGGTACACCGCATCTCCATCATCCCGCGGGGGATCGCCGCCCTGGGCTACACCTTGCAACTGCCCACCCAAGACCGCTATCTCATGACCCGCTCCGAGCTGGCGGACCGCCTGACCGTTCTGCTGGCCGGGCGCTCCGCGGAGGAACTGGTATTCGAAGAGATCTCCACCGGCGCCCAGGACGACCTGGAGCGGGCCACCGCCATGGCGCGCAGCATGGTGGCCGCCTACGGCATGAGCGACAAGCTCGGGCCCGCCACCTATGGCGGCGCCAAGCGCCCCCAGTTCCTGGAAGAGGCCCTGCCGGTGTTGGGACACGAGGTCAGCGAGGAGACCATCCGCGAAATCGACCAGGAGGTGCGCGCCCTGATGGAGCAGGCACACGCACGGGCGCGCGACATCCTGGGGACACAAAGGGAAACCCTGGATATCTTGGCCCACAAGCTGCTGGAACAGGAAACCCTGGAGGGCGACGAGGTAAGGCGCATCATCGCCGCCCGCCGCAATCAGCCGGAAAAAGAGGCGTCGGCATGAAAAACTGGAACGTGCTCGTCACCGCACAGCCCGGCTGGGGGCGCGAGTTGCACCTGCTGCGGGCATTGAATCTGCTGGGGGAGTTCCATCCCACCCAGTTCAAGGACGTGTGCACCGGCCGGGTAGAGGACGTGACCCGGTTTCTCGACGCGCTGCTGCGCGCCCGGGAGGCAAATGAGCGTTGGACCCGGGATCTGGCACGGGTGATCCCGGTCGAACGGACCTTCCGCTTCGCCCCGGAAGACCTGGCGACCCAGCTCAAGCAGGCCGTGGCCCCTTTCGCGCAGCGCATGGCCGGCGGCAGCTTCCACGTGCGCTTGGAACGGCGCGGGCTGATCGGCCAGGTGACGAGCCCCGAGGTGGAGCGGGAGGTCGCCGACCACCTGTTCGCCCTGCTGGAAGACCGGGGCAAGGACCTGCATGCCTCGTTCCGGGAGCCGGACTACATCGTGGCCGCAGAGACCCTCGACGACGAATGCGGCGTGGCCCTGCTGACCCGCGAAGTGATGGAGCGCTACCCCTTCGTCCAGGCCCGGTAAGGCGCAACGGGTTTAGCGGCTTAGTCCCAGTAGTCTTTCCGGCACAGCCCGCGCATCTCGCAGTAAGCGCAAGCTTCGTCGGTGCCGTTGGCCGGCAGCGCCGCACCGTCGTACAAATCCGCGAACAGCTGGCGCAGCCGGGCGAGGACCGCCCCGGCAAGCTCCGCGATCTCCTGCGGGGGCGCCACATAAGCGGTGGCGCCCTGGTCCAGGGCGACGAAGCCCGCCTCGGCCAGCCCCCCCGCCGCCGCAATGCCGCCCGGGCCGGCCAGCGCCCGCTCGAACAGCGCGGCGTACAGCGGCAATTGCACGTCCTCCCCCGGCAGGTTCAATTTGCCCTTCAGCCTGGCCTTGCTCTGGGTCTTGTAGTCAAGTACCGCCCATCCCTTTTCGGCGTCTGAAGCGTCTATTCTGTCCAGCCGTCCGCGAAGAGTGAGCACACGCTCTCGTCCCACATCGAAAGGCGCCTCGGCACGCACCTCCCCATCCAGCCAGCGCCAGCCGGCCGCTTCCCGCTCCTCCTGCCAGGCCAGGTAGGAGGGAATGATCGCCGCCCAGCGCAAGGCCCAGGCGTGGCTCAGGTAGTTGATCTTTATCGCCTGGGCAAACACCTCCTCGCTGATGGCCCGAAGTTCCCGCTCCAGCAGCGGCCTGTCCTGCCCGGACACCCGCGGGTAGCGGCGGTGGAAGCGGTACAGGATCCGGTGGGCGTATTCCCCGAAGTCCCGCTTCTCGATCTCCAGTTGCACCTGGTCCGGTTCGTTGAGGCGCAGCACGTGGCGCGCGTAGAACTGGTAAGGGCAGGCCATCAGGCTGTTGTAGCCGCCGGCGGAGAGGGAGGTCGGGACCAGCCCCGGCGGCACCGGGGGGGCGGGGCGGGCGGATTCCCGGTCGAACGGCAAATCGGGCGCTTCTAAATGAGTGCGCACTGACGCTTGGTCGACGATCGCCCCATACTCGGAATCGGCCAGACTGGCCCCGTAGGCGAGCCGGTGAAAGGCCTCCAGGCGCTCGAAATAGGGGCTGAGCAAATTGGGTTCGGCGTTTTTGCTCGCCTGCCAGGTGACCAGCACCTCCGCGCCGCCGGCCATCAGGTCCCCCAGGTCCTGCTCCAGCAAGCGCAAGCGGTCGGCGAAACTGGGCAGCCCCAGTTGGGCGCGCACCGATTGCTTGAAGAATGCGCTTGCCCCACCCTGCCCCGGAAGATGGGCCGCATCGCCCCCGAGAATGATGGCCCCCTCGAAGCGGCGCAGCCGGCTCAGGGCAAGATGGGTAAACACCACCGGGCTGCGGATCGCGGGGTCGCGAAAGGTGGCCTCTTCCAGTTGCCGATCGAGCCAGCGGCGCCATTCCCCCAGGTCGAACAGGCCGCCGTCGCCCTCCAGTTCGGCCCCCAGGCGCGACAGCAATTGCACCAACTGGGCCCCTGCCATGTCCTGCTGTAGCCCGTGCCACACCCCCAGCCCCTCCAGGGCCCGGCGCAAGATGGCGAGCCATGCCGCCAAGGGCCTGCGCTTGCCGTCGAACAGCGCCGCCGCCCCCCGCAGGCGCTGCAGCATCTCCAGCACGTCTTCCGCCCCCTCGCTCTCCCGGGCGAGCCGCAGGTAGTTGTCCAGGCCGGCCACGACGCTGCGGCTGCGCACCAGTTGCTCCAGCCGGAATACCGCCTGCCTGCGCCGTCCCCCTGGCCAGTCGGTCAGCATGAAGGGGGATTTCACCAAGTCCAGCAGGTCCAGGTAGTAGAAGCGGCTGGCCAGTGCGGCCAGCCAGCGCATGACCACCGTGCTGGCGGCTGCGGTGGAAAAGGTCCAGCCGGTCTCGTCCTCCACCAGCACCTGGGCCCGTTCCAGCAGGGCGCGGGCACGCCGCGCCGCGAGCCGGTCCTGGACCACCACCGCGATAGTTTTCTTACCGGCCAGCAGCCACTGGCGAACCCTTACGTCCACCGCCGCCGCCTCCTGCTCCAGGCTGTGGGCGCCGAACAGAGAAAACCCGCCCTGCGCGGGGCTGGCCGGATAGCGCTCGCGAAAGCGACGCGCGCGCGCGCGCAGAGGAAGGAAGCCGGGATCGTCCCGGGCGTCGCCGTCGGCCCCGTCGTCAGCGGCTGCCATGTTCTCGCCCACCGGGGCCCAGGCCGCGGCCAGCAGGGCGCCCAGCGGGCCGGCGTTCTCGCCGCGCAGCGGCTGCAGCAAGCGCACCGCCCGCCGCTCCCCATAAGCCTGGAAGAACGCTTCCTCCGCCGGGCCGAGTTCGCCGAGGCCGACCCCGTACAGCGGCCCGGACGCGGACTGCGCCAGGCGGGCCAGGCGCAGATGGTAGGCCGCCACATGGTCGACGCCGCCGCTCGACGCCAGGGCAAACCACAGCTCGTGCACCAGGCGCGCCTCGAACTGCAGCGACTCCCCGGCCCGGGCCTGGTAGGCCTGCTCCAACTGGGCCAGGAACTCCTCGTAGCGGGCCGGCAGCCGCACCCGGTATTGGGTCAGCTCGTCCAGCAACTGCCGCAGCTCGGTGCTGATGTGCCACAGATCGCCCTCGCGAAACCAGCCCCTTTCCCGCAAGGCGCCGTATAGCATCGCCCCGCGCCGGCTGTCCGGGACGGTCTCGCAGTGGAGGGGCACGGTCGCCGCCCAGTCGCGCAAGGTGGTGATCCGGGGAAGAAACAGGGCGGGCACGCCGGCTGCTTCCCCCAAGGAGCGGGCAAGCGGGGCGGCGGCATGGAGGCTGGGCAGGACAACGGTGACGGATGCCAGATTCGGCAGGAGATGGCGCTGCTCGCCGAGGATCTCGGCGGCCGCGCCGCGCAGCGGATCGGGCCCGCTCAGCTCCGCCTGGCTGATTCCGGGCTCACACTGGGTCACGATGGGACGATCCGGAAGGTTCGGGGAATGGACACCCCGCCGGGAGCGAGGCGTATGCTATGAACGGGGATTTTCCGGGCGCCGCCTTCAACGCTCCAGCAGATTGCGCTTGTCCTTCACTTGCGCCCATTCGTCGGCGTCGGACGGGGGTTCCTTGCGCTCGATGATGGGTTTCCACTGCTTGGCCAGCTCCGCGTTCAAGGCGATGAAATCCAGTTGATCCTCGGGCACATCGTCCTCGGCGTAGATGGCCTCCACCGGGCACTCGGCAACGCACAGGGTACAATCGATACACTCGTCGGGGTCGATGACCAGGCAGTTCGGACCCTCGCGGAAGCAGTCCACGGGACAGACCTCGACGCAATCGGTGTATTTGCACTTGATGCAGGATTCCGTCACTACATAGGCCATGATATCCTTTCCTCGGGCTTCTGCCGCCCCTTGCCAGTCTTTATCTTAGCATATACCTGGTGAACGCAATCCCCAGGACCGCCAGCACGACGCCCAGCGCGAAGTTCTGCCAGAATGCCCAATGGGTGCGCGACTCGACCAGGAACGGCAGGAAAAATGCCAGAGACGCAGGCACCAGGAAAAAGATGTCCCGAGCGAACTCGCTTACCCGCGCAGCGTCCCGCGTGTCCCAGTAGAGCCACACCATGGACAGCATGGAAGTGAGCGGCAAGGCGATGATCGCGGCGCCGGCGAACGACGAGCGCTTCGCCACTTCCGCGGCGCCCGCGAGGACCGCCAGGCTCACCATGAGCTTCACCAAGAACATCAACGCTTCCCATGACAAAATTTTTTAGATAGGATAGCGTCTAATATCCCACTTTGCCACCCGAATCCGGTGGCGCTTGTCTACCCATTCTTAGCGAGGACCTCATGAGCGAACACATACATTACGTCACTGATGACACCTTTGAGCAGGAGGTATTGCAAGCGCAACTGCCCGTGCTGGTGGACTATTGGGCTGACTGGTGTGGACCTTGCAAGATGATCGCCCCGATTCTGGACGAGGTGGCTCAGGAGTACGCCGGCCGGCTCAAGGTCGCCAAGCTCAACATCGACGAAAATCAGGCAACCCCCCCGAAATACGGCATCCGCGGCATTCCCACCCTCATGATCTTCAAGAACGGCAACGTCGAAGCCACCAAGGTGGGCGCCCTTTCCAAGTCGCAACTCACCGCATTTATTGACAGCAACATCTGAACCATTTATTCTCGGCGCCTGAACCACCTCGAAAAACGCGATTTTATTTAGAGTGTCCGCCCCGCCAGCGACACTTCGAGCTAGGTCCAGGCGCAAGTTTCCCGCCGCCGCAGTTTTCCCGACGCCCCGTATCAACTGCTACAGAAACCCCTTACCGAGCTCCCCGCTATGCATTTATCAGAATTAAAACAACACCATGTGTCCCATCTGGTGGAAATGGCCATCGCCAACGAGATCGAGGGCGCAAACCGCCTGCGCAAACAAGATCTTATCTTCGCCCTGCTGAAGAACCAGGCACGCAAGGGGGAGAGCATCTACGGCGAGGGAACGCTGGAGGTGCTGCCCGACGGTTTCGGTTTTCTGCGCTCGCCCGACACTTCCTATCTCGCCGGGCCGGACGATATCTATGTCAGCCCCAGCCAGATCCGCCGCTTCAACCTGCATACCGGGGATTCCATCGACGGGGAGATACGCACCCCCAAGGACGGCGAACGCTATTTCGCCCTGGTGAAGGTGGACAAGGTCAACTCGGAACCGCCGGAAAACTCCAAGCACAAGATTCTGTTCGAAAACCTGACCCCCCTGTTCCCCACCGAGCCGCTCAACCTGGAACGCGACATCGGCGCCGAGGAGAACAACACCGGCCGCCTGATCGATATCGTTGCGCCCATCGGCAAAGGTCAGCGGGGGCTGCTGGTGGCGCCGCCGAAAAGCGGCAAGACGGTGATGCTGCAGCACATCGCCCACTCCATCGCGGCCAACTACCCGGAGGTCTACCTGATCGTGCTGCTGATCGACGAGCGGCCCGAGGAGGTGACGGAAATGATCCGCTCGGTCCGGGGCGAAGTGGTCTCCAGCACCTTCGACGAACCGGCCACGCGCCACGTCCAGGTGGCGGAGATGGTGATCGAGAAGGCGAAGCGCCTGGTGGAGCACAAGAAGGACGTGGTGATCCTGCTGGACTCCATCACCCGCCTGGCGCGCGCCTACAACACCGTGGTCCCCGCCTCCGGCAAGGTGCTGACGGGCGGCGTGGACGCCAACGCGCTGCAGCGCCCCAAGCGCTTCTTCGGCGCGGCGCGCAACATCGAGGAGGGCGGATCGCTGACCATCATCGCCACCGCCCTGGTGGAGACCGGCTCGCGGATGGACGATGTGATCTACGAGGAATTCAAGGGCACCGGCAACATGGAGATCCACCTCGACCGGCGCATGGCGGAAAAACGCCTGTACCCGGCGATCAACGTAAACCGCTCCGGCACCCGCAAGGAAGAACTGCTGATCAAGTCCGACACCCTGCAGAAGATCTGGGTGCTACGCAAGCTGCTCTACCCCATGGACGACCTGGAAGCAACGGAATTCCTGCTGGACAAGATCAAGGCCACTAAGAACAACGCCGCCTTTTTCGATTCCATGCGCAGGGGCTGACGCAACCGCGGCAGCCGGCGGCCACATTTTCCATCGGCCACGCTTGTCAAGACAGCCGTTTTGGTCCATAATTTCCCATTTTTGCGGGCCACGAGCAATGGCCGCAGGATTCGGCAAGGAAAAACCATGAAACCGGAAATCCATCCAAAGTACAGCGAAATCAACGTGACCTGCAGTTGCGGCAGCGCGTTCAAGACCCAATCCACCCTGGGCAAGAACCTGACCATCGAGGTGTGTTCCGAGTGCCATCCGTTCTACACCGGTAAGCAGAAGATAGTGGACACCGCGGGGCGCGTGGAGAAATTCCGCCAGAAATACGGCATGAAATAACTCGCCGTCTGTGCGCTCGCGCCAAAAGGCAGCCGCTGGGGCTGCCTTTTTTGTTGCCCGCCCGCCCACGCCTCGCCCATCAGCCTTTCATCCCATGCCGGCAGAAGCTAAAATATCGGGCTACGACCGCGGTTTCCGCGGAGACTGCCCGTCCCGCGAACCACTTGAACGATAGGACATCCATGGACCAGCCCCAGTCGCCCGCGGACAAGCGCCAACAAGCGCTTGCCTACCACCAGTTCCCCAAACCCGGCAAGCTCTCCGTCGAATCCTCCAAGCCCTGCGCCAGCCCCGAGGAACTCTCCCTGGCCTATACCCCTGGGGTGGCCGAGCCGGTGCGGGAGATCCATCGCGAACCTGAAAACGCCTACCGCTACACCAACAAGGGCAATCTGGTGGCGGTCATCACCGACGGCACCGCGGTGCTGGGGTTGGGCAACGTGGGGCCCTTGGCGGGCAAGCCGGTGATGGAAGGCAAGGCGGTGCTGTTCAAGCGCTTTGCCGGGATCGACGTATTCGACATCGAGGTGGCCGCACCCAGCGTGGCGGCCTTCATCGAGACCGTGGCGAACATCTCCCCAACCTTCGGCGGCATCAACCTGGAAGACATCGCCGCGCCCCATTGCTTCGAGATCGAGCAGGCCCTGCGCCAGCGCCTGGACATCCCCGTATTCCACGACGATCAGCACGGCACCGCGGTCATCATCTGCGCCGGCCTGATCAATGCCCTGGAGGTGCAGGGCAAGACGCTCGGGCAGGCGCGCCTGGTATGTCTGGGGGCGGGCGCCGCCGGGCTCGCCTCCATGCGCCTGCTGATCGCCCTCGGGGCGGCCCCGGAAAATATCCTGCTGGTGGACAGCAAGGGCGTGATCCACGACGGGCGCACCGATCTCAACCCCTACAAACGGGAATTCGCGCGGCACACCGACAAGCGTACCCTGGCCGAAGCCATGGCCGGGGCGGACGTATTCGTCGGGGTGTCGGGCCCCAACCTGGTGAGTCCGGACATGGTGCGCAGCATGGCGGACCGCCCCGTGGTGTTCGCGCTGGCCAACCCCGACCCGGAGATCCTGCCGGCTCAGGCCCACGGGGCCCGTTCCGACCTGGTCATGGCCACCGGGCGCTCCGACTTTCCCAATCAGGTCAACAACGTGCTGGGCTTCCCGTTCATCTTCCGCGGGGCGCTCGACGCGCGGGCGCGGCAAGTCACGCGGGAGATGCTCATCGCCGCGGTCGGGGCTCTGGCGGAACTGGCCAAGGAATCCGTCCCCGCGGAGGTGCTGAAGGCCTATAACTTGAAGGAACTGGCGTTCGGCAAGGAATATATCCTTCCGAAGCCGTTCGACCCGCGCCTCATCGAGCGCATCCCGCCGCGCGTGGCCGCAGCCGCCAAGGCCGGCCAATGAACCACAGGGGTCGGGGCAATAACCGGACCAATGCCTCCAGCGGGGGACTTCGGCCGCTGCTGCTGATCCTTCTGTTCCTGGCCTGGATCCTGCCCGGTCTGGTCGGCCACGACCCATGGAAGCCGGACGAGGCCTATTCCTTCGGGTTGGTGAACCACATCCTGAAGAGCGGGGACTGGGTGGTACCCACCCTGGCGGGCGAGCCCTTCATGGAAAAGCCGCCCCTGTATTACATCACCGCCGCGACATGCGCCAGGCTGTTTTCGCCGCCGCTGCCGCTGCACGACGCCGCGCGCCTGACCTCCGGCCTGTTCATGGCGCTCACCCTGCTGTTCGCCGGTCTGACCGGGCGCGAGCTGTACGGCAGGGGCAGGGGCTTCCTCACCGCCCTGATCCTGATCGGCTGCCTGGGCATCCTGACCCATGCCCATGAACTGATCACCGACGTGGCCCTGCTCACGGGCTTTTCCGTGGCCTTCTACGGCCTGGCGTTGTGCCTCAGGCGGCCTCTTTGGGGAGGGCTTCTGCTGGGCACCGGCACGGGGATCGGGTTCCTGTCCAAAGGACTGATCGCCCCCGGCATGATCGGCGTCACCGCCCTGCTTCTGCCGCTGATGTTCAGGCCGTGGCGCAGCAGGAACTATGGATGGACGCTGGCCGCCGCCCTGCTGGCCGCATTGCCGTGGCTCACCATTTGGCCTTATGCCCTTTACCAGCGGTCTCCGGAGCTGTTCGCGGAGTGGCTGTGGACCAATAACCTGGGGAGATTCCTGGGTTTTGCCCACCTCGGCCCGAAAGGGGGGCCCGGCGCCTACCTGGAAATACTGCCGTGGTTCACCTGGCCCGCCCTGCCGCTCGCCCTGTGGACCCTGTGGCGGGACAAGCGGGCGGGGCTGGCAAGGCCGGAGATCCAGCTCCCGCTCACCGCCTTCCTGGCCATGGTCGTCATCCTGAGCATCGCTTCCGACGGCCGGGAAGTTTACGCCCTGCCGTTGCTGTTGCCGCTGTCCCAGTTGGCGGCGGCGGGGGTGGCCACCCTCAGGCGGGGGGCGGCGGGCGCCCTATACTGGTTCGGGGTGATGGGATTCACTTTTTTCGCCGGCGTTTTCTGGTTCTACTGGGTGGCGGTGGAATTCGGCGTGCCGGCCGGGCTGGCCGAGCATCTCAAGGACCTGCAACCCGGTTATACGCCTTCCTTCAATGCGTGGGTCTTCGGTCTCGGACTGTTGTACACCCTGGGCTGGGCGGTCACCATCGTGCGCCTGAAGCGATCCCCGGAGCGTCCGATCATCGTCTGGGCGGCGGGTATGACCCTGGTGTGGGGGCTGCTCGCGATTCTGTTCGTCTCCTGGGTCGACGCCGGCAAGAGCTACCGTTCCATGGTTGCGTCCCTCCGGCACGCGCTGCCCGCCCACTACAACTGCATGGCCAGCCGCAACCTGGGCGAGCCCCAGCGGGCGATGCTGGAGTATTACGCCAACATCATCACCCGGCGGGAGGAGGTCGTGGGCAAGACGCAGTGCAACCTGCTGCTGATCCAGGGCTGGTCGGGCGACAACATCCCGGGACCGGGGCCAGAATGGCGCCAGATATGGGAAGGCAGCAGACCGGGGGACAAGAACGAGCGTTACCGGCTGTTCCAGCGCCCCGTACCCCGCTAGTGCCGCTCCAGGGTCAAATCCGCCGCCTTGCCCGACAGCCCCAAAGGGGCCGCCACGGTGATGGATTTGGATTTCACTTCGACATCCAACTGGCCGGACCATTCGCCGTTGGGCGAGATGGCCCCATAGCCGCCCGCCCTGAGCAGACCGGAAGACAGATTCAACTGGCGGAACCGGTACACACCCTGGCTCAGGGTCAGGGTTCCGGAAAGTTCGTCGAAACGCGTCTGCCCGCCCCGCACCGGCTCGCCCGGAGGGGCCTGCAGGGCGCGCATCAAATCCATATTGTAGACCTCGCCGTCCCGGACCTTGAAAACGGCCTTGACACGCGGCTCCCTCCACAACCCCTCCCAGGTTCGCCCACGCATCAGATAATCGACTTCCGCATCCAATTTCCCCTTGGCGGACATGTCCGGGGCAAGGGCCTTGACCAGGGGATTCAAATCCACCTTGGCGGCGTCCAGGTGCCCATCCAGGCGCCAGCCGTCATCCCAGCCGAGCCGGGCGGATCCGCTCACCGTGCCGTCGTAGAGCCGGCCGCTCACTGCGTTGATCAACAGCCCCCCCGGCTTGGTCACGCCTTTGAGGTGCAGTTCCGTGAACACCACCGCGGGGCCGGTCGGGGGCTGCCAGTTCCAGGCCGTCAGGTCGAGTCCGAATTCCGGCCCGGTGCGGGTGAATTCCATGCTTAACTTGTCGTCGGCACTCCTCAGCGACGCCTTTCGGAGCGCGCCGTCCCGACCCAGTTCCAGAACCCCGCCAAAGGCGGGAAGCGTGATCCCCTTCAGCAGGAGTCTCGCGTCCTTGAGCTTGAGCTGGTCGACCCGCAGTTTCTGCGAAGCGCCATCCCGGCCGGGTGTCCCCCACTGGGACGCCATGGATAATGCATCCTGATCCAGACTCAGGGATTCCAGCTCAACCGTTTTCAGCACCCTGGCGCCGCCGAACAGCGACATCAGTTCCGGCGTCACGCGCACTGTGCCGATTTTCAAGTCCTGCAGCCTGCCGACGGCGACGGCATCCAGGACCAGGTGCGGTCGGGGCAGCAGCGAAACATGCATCGAGCTTATGGTAACAGGCTCGCGCAGCCTGTCCGACGCCAGCTTCTCGACCTGAGGGATATAGAAGGAAAGCGGGGCCACCTGGACCAAGACAACGGTGATGACCACCAGCCCCGCAAGGTAGGCCCCCAGTATCCGGCCCCATTTGGCCGGCTTTTTCCCGGCTTTGGGAGTCGCGGCCGCCTTGCCCTTGGCCTTCGCCTGTTCCGCGGACATTGTCCGGGCCGCCGCTATTGCCCTCTCCGCGGCTTCCGCTCTGGCTTGCGCTTCCTCCATCTGTTCCCTGGCCTCCGCCTCTTCCCTCGTCCGGACTTCCGCTTTGGCCTTCGCCTCCCTGGCCCAGGCTGCTTGCTCCTCCCTGGCCCTGGCCTCCGCCTCTTCCCTGGCGCGGACTTCCGCTTCCGCCCTGGCCCGGGCCTCCGCTTCCGCCTTCGCCCTCGCTTCTTCTTCCGCTTTGGCCTTGGCCTCCCTGGCCCGGGCTGCTTGCTCCTCCCTGGCCCTGGCCTCCG
>JAJZUU010000074.1 GCA_021848325.1 Pseudomonadota bacterium
CACAAGAGGAGCGCCGGAAGGATGCGGAAGAGCAGATGCGCTGCCTCAACGATGAACTCGAGATCCGGGTGGCGGAAAGGACCCGGGACCAGCCGGCCATCAGGATCGAGTTCGGCGACACTTTATTTCACGCTGTGATCCGCCAGCAGTGGTGCGGCTTGCTATTCCTTAGGAAACACGAATGCCATGAGCAGAACGATATTGCTGGTGGAGGACAACCCGGACGACGCGGAGCTGGCCATTCTGGCCCTGAGGGGCAGCATGGCCAGCGAGGTGGCCGTCGCCAGGGACGGGCAGGAAGCGCTCGATTACCTGTTCGGCACGGGCGACTACAGCGGGCGCGATACCCGGGTCATGCCGGCCTTCATTCTGCTGGACCTGAAGCTGCCCAAGGTGGACGGTCTGGAAGTGCTGCAGCGGCTGCGCGAGCATGAAGAAACCCGGTTGATCCCGGTGGTGGTGCTGACCTCTTCCAGGGAGGAGCGGGACCTCGTCGAGAGTTACAGCCGGGGTGCCAACAGCTATATCCAGAAGCCGGTGGATTTCTCCAAGTTCACCGAGATGGTAAATCTGACCTCGGCCTACTGGCTGGGCCTGAACAAAGTGGTGGAGCGCAACCGCCCTGCTGTTCGCGGCAGTCGCTAGCCGGATCTTTCCCTCTCCAACCGGGCGTTCTTCCGCAGCGCCTGCGTTTCCGTCGCGGTCGGACAAGCCGTCGGCAGAAATATTTCGCGGCCGGGGCGTCTGCCCCGAACGGCCTCGATACATCCTTCCCCTGACCTTGCGCCTCACTGCGGGGGGCTACGGTAGGGAAATTCCTACACCCCTAATCCGTTTTCCTACAAGCAAATTCAGCGTCCGCTGATATTTTCCTGCCCTTAATCGCGTCATCATTGCAGCCATCGGAAGCGGGGTGGGGTCCGGTGAGGCGGTCGGGCGGGGCGATTGTTACACCCTGGTTAAAGAAGCGCCGGGTTCGGTCGTTAATAGCGAGCCGTGCGGCAAAGGCCTGGCTGGGAGAAGAGGCTTGAGCGCACGTCCGTTCAGGACGCCCCGGGCTGCCCCCGGAACGGGCGGTCGTGCCGTACCGGATAACAACAATAATACGAGCCGGTCCGGGTGCCCATGGTTTCCCGCGCAACAACCGGGGAGGTCGTGTGCGGGGTTCGGGGGTACGCGATCGCCGATCCCTGTCAAGCAAACAAATCCGAAATGAAGAGGAGCGAACATGGTTGAACATGGAAAGCCTGCGATGGGCTGGATCTATTCGCTGACGCTGGCGGCATGCGGTGCCGGGGCGACCCTGCTGGCCGGAGGGCTGACGTGGCTCGGTGGCGCCCTGGCCGCGGCGCTGATGGTGCTCGGCGCCGCTGCCGGCGCCTTGCTGTCCGCGCGCTGCGCCGCCCAGGTCGAGCGGGCCCTGGGCAACTGCCGGACCGAAGGGGAGGCCGGCCAGCGGGCGGAGATTGCCCGCTACCTGGAAAGCACCGCCACCCTCGGCACCGCGGTGGCCCCGGTCTGGGCGAAGCATATCGAGACCTCCAGGCACCAGATGGAAGTCGCCATCACAGGGCTTTCCGGCCGCTTCAGCGGTATCGTCGATCAGCTTGAAGCGGCGGTCCAGGCATCGAATCAGGCGGCGGCCTCGATGCAGGGTAATCAACACGGTGTGGGGGCGGTTTTTGCGGAAAGCGAACGGCGGCTGGGGAAGGTGGTGGAGTTGCTGGAATCGGCGCTGCGCAACAAGGAATCCATGCTCAACGAGGTACGCAATCTGGTGCAGTTCATCGACGAATTGACGCGGATGGCCGCCGACGTGGCCAGTATCGCCGACCAGACCAACCTGCTGGCGCTCAACGCCGCCATCGAGGCGGCCCGGGCCGGGGAGGCGGGGAGGGGCTTCGCCGTGGTCGCGGACGAGGTGAGAAAACTGTCCGGCAGTTCCGGGGAGACCGGGCGCCGCATCAGCGAGAAGGTGGCCCTGATCAGTACCGCCATATCCTCCACGTTCGATGCGGCGGAGCGCACGGCGCAGGAAGACGCGCGTTCGATCGCCGATTCCGAGAGCGCCATTCATACCGTGCTGGGCGAGTTCAAGGGGGTGACCGACGGGCTGGCCCAGTCGGCCGCCCTGCTGCGGGAGAGCAGCGCCGGGATCAAGGCGGAGATCGCGCAATCGCTGGTGGAACTCCAGTTCCAGGATCGCGTGAGCCAGATACTGTCCCATGTGCGCGACAGCATCGCGGATTTGCCGGAGTCGCTCGAAGCCAGCGCCCACACCTTCCGCGATATGGGCAGCCTGCAACCCATCGACACCAGCCGCGTGCTCGCCGACCTGGAGCGGTCGTACGCCACCGCCGAGGAGCGGGGCAACCACCACGGGGGCGGGGCGGGCGGGCAAGGCACCGAGATCACATTTTTCTAGGAGTTGAGACATGGCAAAGACGATTCTCATCGTGGACGATTCCGCCTCTTTGAGACAGGTGGTGAGCATCGCCCTCAAGAGCGCGGGTTACGAGGTGATCGAAGCCAGCGACGGCAAGGACGCGCTGGGCAAGCTCACGGGCCAGAAGGTGCATCTCATCATCAGCGACGTGAACATGCCCAACATGGACGGCATCACCCTGGTCAAGGAGGTGAAGAAGCTGCCCAACTACAAGTTCACCCCCATCATCATGCTGACCACCGAGTCCCAGGAAGGGAAGAAGCAGGAAGGGCAGGCGGCGGGCGCCAAGGCGTGGGTGGTCAAGCCGTTCCAGCCGGCGCAGATGCTGGCGGCGGTATCCAAGCTGGTTCTGCCTTGATTCGGGTACCCGGGAGAGCGCAATGGTAACGATCGAACGAGACAAAGACGTGTGCAGGCTGAGCATCGATGGGGAAATGACCATCTACACCGCGGCCGAGCTCAAGGGCAAATTGCTTCCGGCCCTGCAGGGATGCACCGAGGCGGAGCTCGACCTGTCGCGGGTGGCCGAAATGGACACCGCCGGGCTGCAGTTGCTGGTGCTGCTCAAGCGGGAGGCGGCGGCCGCGGGCGGACGCTTCCGCTTCGTATCACACAGCAAGGATGTGCTGGAGGTACTGGACCTTTGCAACATGGTCGGCGCGTTCGGCGACCCGGTCGTGATTTCGTCCACCGCGGGCTAAGGAGCAAGCAAATGAATCTTGACGAGGCATTACAGACTTTCATCGTAGAAAGCCGCGAACTGCTCCAGGATCTGGAACAGGCGCTGCTGCGCATGGAGGACGAGGCACCCACGGCGGACACCATCAACGCCATGTTCCGCGCGGCCCACACCATCAAAGGATCGGCCGGCCTGTTTGGCCTGGACGATATCGTGTCCTTCACCCATGGGGTGGAGAGCGTGTTGGACCGGGTACGGGGCGGCGAGCTCTTGCTGGACGGTGAACTCGCCTCGTTGTTCTTGTCGTGCTGCGACCACATGGGCGCACTGGTGGATCAGGTGGTCTCCGGCAGCGACGGGGACGCCGAATTGGCGGCGGCCGGGAATGCCCTGACGGCCCGGCTGAAGGCGTATCTGGGTGGCCCCGAGGCGCAACCGCAGCCCCAGGCCAAAGTGCCCCAGCAGCGGGAGCAGAAGCTGGAGGCCAGCGGCGGCGGCGAGGTGGAGACGGACAGTTGGCACATCTCCCTGCGTTTCGGCCGCGACGTGCTGAGAAACGGCATGGACCCGCTGTCCTTCATCCGCTATCTGGGGACCCTGGGCAAGGTCGTGAGCCTTTCCACCCTGACCGAGGCCATTCCGGCCGCGGCGGAGATGGACCCGGAATCCTGCTACCTGGGATTCGAGATCAGGTTCAAGAGCGATGCGGACAAGGCGGCCATCGAGGGCGTGTTCGAGTTCGTGCGGGAGGACAGCGAGATCCACATCCTGTCTCCCAGGGCCAAGATATCCGAATACGTGGAACTGATCCGGGCACTGCCGGAAGAGGACCTGCGCCTTGGGGAAATTCTGGTCAAGTGCGGCAGTCTGACCCCGGCCGAGCTGGAACAGGCGCTGCGGCTCCAGTCGGGCGCGCCTCCCGGTGCGGGGGAGGCGGGCGGCCGCCAGATAGGGGATATCCTGGTGGACGAGGGCGTGGTGCACCCGCCGGTAGTAGAGGCCGCCCTGGCGAAACAGAAACAGACCAAGGACAGCAAGGCGAGCGAAGGCCAGTTCATTCGGGTGGACGCGGAAAAACTCGACCACCTGATCAACCTGGTGGGCGAGATGGTCATTGCCGGGGCCGGCGCCAACCTGGCCGCCCAGCGAGCCGGTGCGGCAGAGTTGCTGGAGGCCACTTCCACCCTGTCGCGCCTGGTGGAGGAGGTGCGCGACAGCGCCCTGCAACTGCGAATGGTGCAGATCGCCGCCACCTTCAACCGCTTCCAGCGGGTGGTGCGGGATGTGAGCCGCGAACTGGGCAAGGACATCGGGCTGTCGATCAGCGGCGGCGAAACCGAGCTGGACAAGACGGTGGTGGAAAAGATCGGGGATCCGCTCATGCACCTGGTCCGCAACTCCATGGACCACGGCATCGAGCCGTCCGACGTCCGGGTCTCGCGGGGCAAGCCGGCCAAGGGGACGGTCAGCTTGAATGCCTATCACGATTCGGGGGGCATCGTGATCGAGGTAGCCGACGACGGCGGCGGCCTCAAGCGGGAGAAGATTCTCCAGAAGGCTCTGGAAAAGGGCCTGGTGGCCCCGGGCCAGAGCCTGACCGATCGGGAAATCCACCAACTGATCCTGGAGCCGGGGTTTTCCACCGCGGAGCAGGTGACCAACCTCTCCGGGCGCGGCGTCGGCATGGACGTGGTGAAGCGCAACATCACCGCCTTGCGCGGCACCATCGACCTGGACTCCGAGGAGGGCGTGGGGATGACCATAAGGATCAGGCTCCCCCTGACTCTGGCCATTATCGATGGCTTCCTGGTGGGGGTCTGCGACTCCTCCTTCGTGGTGCCCCTGGACATGGTGGTGGAATGCGTGGAACTCACCGAGGCGGAGCGTCGCGCTGCCCGCGACAACAGCTACATCAACCTGCGGGGCGAGGTCCTGCCCTTCCTGAGACTGCGGGAGTTGTTCGAACTGCCGGGCCAGCCGGGCCGGCGGGAAAACATTGTCGTGGTGCGCTACGGCGGGCAGAAGGCGGGCCTGGTGGTAGACCGGCTGATGGGCGAGTTCCAGACCGTGATCAAACCGCTGGGGGCGCTGTTCAGCAACATCCGGGGAATCGGCGGTTCCACCATCCTGGGCAGCGGCGAGGTGGCGCTGATACTGGACGTGCCGGGCCTGTTGCAGCAGGTGGTGAGCAGGGAAGCGCACAGCAAGGCCCCGGCGGGCGGCGGGCTGGTTCATGCGAAGGGCTGATGAAGGTATTTTCGATCAAGGAGAGCAATGATGTTCAGCAACATGAAGCTATTCAAGAAGATGGCGATTTCCATGGGGATGGTATTCGTCCTCTTCGTGGGGGCCTTGGCGATGGCGATCAACGGCATGCAGCAGGTCGGGGACCGCTTTCGCGGTTTTCTGGAGCGCGATCAGGCGCTAGTCAACGCCATCAACACCATGTATGCCAGCGGCCTGCAAATGGGCCAGGCGTTGCGCAACATCGCGCTGGACCCGAAGAACAAGGTTGCCTACGAGCAAATGGAGAAGGCGGGCAAGGTATTCCATGAAGCCAACCAAACGGCGCTGCGCCTGGCCAAGGACGAGCCGGAGACCCTGAGGGCGCTGCAGGACATCGCCGATGCCCGCGCCAAGCAGGCGCCCATCCAGGCCAAGGCGATCGCGGCGGCGGCCTCCGACCAGGATGCGGCGGTCGCCATCATCGTGAAGGAAGAGACGCCGGTCTGGCGCCAAATTCGTGTCCCTTCGCAGGAGTTGATCAAGAAGAAGGAGGCCAAGGTTGCCGCGGACAAAGACAAGGTAATGGCCTTCATGGAAAAAACGCAGTTCATGAGCTCGGTTCTTGGAATCGTTGCCCTAGTCATCGGGATGGCCATCACCTTCTGGCTGGCGCGAGGGATTACCGGGCCGCTGAAGGAAGCGGTGGAGACGGCCAACAAGCTGGCTGACGGCGACCTGGCGACGAGCATCGAGGTCAAGAGCCGGGACGAGATCGGGCAACTGCTGGCGGCGATGCAGAACATGACGGACAAGCTGTCCCAGGTGATCACCGAGGTGCGCGGGTCGGCGGACGCCCTGGCGAGCGCCTCCGAGGAGGTGAGCGCCACGGCGCAGAGCATCAGCCAGTCGAGCTCCGAGCAGGCGGCGAGCGTTGAGGAGACCAGCGCTTCCATCGAGCAGATGAGCGCTTCGGTCAACCAGAACACGGACAACGCCAAGGTGACCGACGGGATGGCGGCCAAGGCGGCGAAAGAGGCGGCCGAAGGGGGCGAGGCGGTGAAGCGGACGGTGGCCGCGATGAAGAGCATCGCGGAGAAGATCGGCATCATCGACGACATTGCGTACCAGACCAACATGCTGGCGCTGAACGCGGCGATCGAGGCGGCGCGCGCCGGAGAGCACGGCAAGGGATTCGCAGTGGTGGCGGCGGAGGTGAGGAAGTTGGCGGAGAGGAGCCAGGTGGCGGCACAGGAGATCGGCGAACTGGCGGGCGGCAGCGTGGGCCTGGCGGAGACGGCGGGGCGGCTGCTGGACGAGATGGTGCCGTCCATCGGCAAGACCTCGGACCTGGTGCAGGAGATCGCGGCGGCATCCGAGGAGCAGTCCGCCGGGGTGGGCCAGATCAACAGCGCGATGAGCCAGTTGTCCCAGGCCACCCAGCAGAACGCCTCCAGCAGCGAGGAGTTGGCGGCGACCGCCGAGGAGATGAGCGGGCAGGCCGAACAACTGCAGCAACTGGTGGGGTTCTTCAGGACTGCGGGGCGCGTGGCCGAAATCAAGGCGCAGGCTGCAAAGACGGGCCGTGCCAAGAGCCCATCGGCCCCGACAGGCAAGGCCAGGGTTGCCCGCGCACCCAAGGTTGTCAAGACTTCGATCAACGAAGCCGAATTCGTGAAATTCTGACCGGGAGAAAGCCATGGGCGCGTTAGTGCGAGCAGGGAAAGATACGCAGCCGTCCGTCGAGGAGGCGGAGCAACGGCAATACCTGACCTTCATGCTGGGGGGCGAGACCTTCGCCATCGATATCCTCGGCGTCAAGGAGATCATCGAGTACGGCAAGCTGACCACGGTGCCGCTGATGCCGGGGTTCATCCGCGGGGTGATCAACCTCCGTGGTGCCGTGGTGCCGGTGGTGGACCTCTCCGCCCGCTTCGGCCGCGGGTCGTCAAACGTGACGCGCCGCACCTGCATTGTGATCATCGAAATCGAATCGGACGGCGCGGCCCAGGACGTGGGCATCGTCGTCGACGCGGTAAACGAGGTGCTGGAGA
Organism: Pseudomonadota bacterium; assembly: GCA_021848325.1. GTDB lineage: Bacteria > Pseudomonadota > Gammaproteobacteria > Burkholderiales > JAJZUU01 > JAJZUU01. Next base: position 7,403 of record JAJZUU010000074.1, read on the forward strand.
TACCCTCCGGGGAGATCGAGCCCGCACCGGCCTTCGGCGCCAAGATCCGCACCGACTTCATCAGCGGTATGGGCAAAGTAGCGGGGCAGTTCGTGATCATCCTGGACGTCAACCACGTCCTGTCCATCGAGGAAATGGCCGTTCTGGCTCAAGTGGAGCAAGGGGAAGCGCCGGGGTCCCCGGCAGGTACCCAGTAGCCGGCTTGCCCGTGAGAGCATCCCGGGACGGCGGGTCATGGACTGAAATGGGTCGGACGCGGATGTAGGAATCATCAGAGAAGAAGGAGACGACGAAATGTTCAGCAACATGAAGCTATTCAAGAAGATGGCGATTTCCATGGGGATGGTATTCGTCCTCTTCGTGGGGGCCTTGGCGATGGCGATCAACGGCATGCAGCAGGTCGGGGACCGCTTTCGCGGTTTTCTGGAGCGCGATCAGGCGCTAGTCAACGCCATCAACACCATGTATGCCAGCGGCCTGCAAATGGGCCAGGCGTTGCGCAACATCGCGCTGGACCCGAAGAACAAGGTTGCCTACGAGCAAATGGAGAAGGCGGGCAAGGTATTCCATGAAGCCAACCAAACGGCGCTGCGCCTGGCCAAGGACGAGCCGGAGACCCTGAGGGCGCTGCAGGACATCGCCGATGCCCGCGCCAAGCAGGCGCCCATCCAGGCCAAGGCGATCGCGGCGGCGGCCTCCGACCAGGATGCGGCGGTCGCCATCATCGTGAAGGAAGAGACGCCGGTCTGGCGCCAAATTCGTGTCCCTTCGCAGGAGTTGATCAAGAAGAAGGAGGCCAAGGTTGCCGCGGACAAAGACAAGGTAATGGCCTTCATGGAAAAAACGCAGTTCATGAGCTCGGTTCTTGGAATCGTTGCCCTAGTCATCGGGATGGCCATCACCTTCTGGCTGGCGCGAGGGATTACCGGGCCGCTGAAGGAAGCGGTGGAGACGGCCAACAAGCTGGCTGACGGCGACCTGGCGACGAGCATCGAGGTCAAGAGCCGGGACGAGATCGGGCAACTGCTGGCGGCGATGCAGAACATGACGGACAAGCTGTCCCAGGTGATCACCGAGGTGCGCGGGTCGGCGGACGCCCTGGCGAGCGCCTCCGAGGAGGTGAGCGCCACGGCGCAGAGCATCAGCCAGTCGAGCTCCGAGCAGGCGGCGAGCGTTGAGGAGACCAGCGCTTCCATCGAGCAGATGAGCGCTTCGGTCAACCAGAACACGGACAACGCCAAGGTGACCGACGGGATGGCGGCCAAGGCGGCGAAAGAGGCGGCCGAAGGGGGCGAGGCGGTGAAGCGGACGGTGGCCGCGATGAAGAGCATCGCGGAGAAGATCGGCATCATCGACGACATTGCGTACCAGACCAACATGCTGGCGCTGAACGCGGCGATCGAGGCGGCGCGCGCCGGAGAGCACGGCAAGGGATTCGCAGTGGTGGCGGCGGAGGTGAGGAAGTTGGCGGAGAGGAGCCAGGTGGCGGCACAGGAGATCGGCGAACTGGCGGGCGGCAGCGTGGGCCTGGCGGAGACGGCGGGGCGGCTGCTGGACGAGATGGTGCCGTCCATCGGCAAGACCTCGGACCTGGTGCAGGAGATCGCGGCGGCATCCGAGGAGCAGTCCGCCGGGGTGGGCCAGATCAACAGCGCGATGAGCCAGTTGTCCCAGGCCACCCAGCAGAACGCCTCCAGCAGCGAGGAGTTGGCGGCGACCGCCGAGGAGATGAGCGGGCAGGCCGAACAACTGCAGCAACTGGTGGGATTTTTCAAGGTGGGGCGGCAAGATGCGTGAGATGCGCCAGGACGCGCCGGACGGCCGCCACGGTGCGGCCGCCGGGGCTCTTGTGCAGGAGTATGACGGGCACGGCATAACCCTGTCGGACGACGAATTCGTCCTGTTCCAGAAGCTGCTGTACGACCTCTCCGGGATCAGCCTGGCCCCGGCCAAGAAGCCGCTGGTGAGCGGGCGGCTGGAAAAGCGGCTCAAGCACCACGGCCTCGGGAGCTACCGCGACTATTTTCGGCTGGTGACCGGCAACGACGGCAAGATGGAGCTGCAGATCGCCCTGGACTTGTTGACCACCAACGAGACCTATTTTTTCCGCGAGCCCAAGCATTTCGAATTTCTGCGCACCCGGGTGCTGTCCGCGGCCAAGGGCGGGCGACCTTTCCGGGTGTGGAGCGCCGCCAGTTCAAGCGGCGAGGAGGCCTACAGCATCGCCATGACCCTGGCGGACGTGTTGCAGGACCGCCCCTGGGAGGTGCTGGGCACCGACATCAGCAGCCGGGTGCTGGAGAAGGCGCGCTCGGGCCACTATGTCATGGAGCGGGCAAAGCACATTCCTCCCGGCTATCTCAGTCGCTACTGCCTGAAGGGCGTCTGCTCCCAGGAAGGGACCTTCCTGGTGGACAAAAAACTGCGCGGCCGGGTGCAGTTCATGCAGATGAACCTGAATGCCCCCTTGCCCAGGATGGCCGAGTTCGATGTGATCTTCTTGCGCAATGTGCTGATTTACTTCGATGTGGAGACAAAGCGCCGGGTGGTGGGCCGTCTTCTGTCGCTGCTCAAGAGGGGCGGATATTTCATGGTCGGCCACTCCGAGAGCCTGAACGGGATCGCCGACAGCCTCGAACCGCTGATGCCGGCGATTTACCGCAAGGCTTAGCCTGTCGGCCTTGATTACCCACGTCGCACACCCAAATCAAGTCCGACAGGCGCCTGACCCATGAAAAAACCGGCCCACGTGATCGAGATCTTCCTGCAGCCCGGGGAGTTCTACTTCGGCGACCGGCACACGCGCATACGCACCCTGTTGGGCTCCTGCGTCTCCATCACTATGTGGCACCCGAAGCTGCTCATCGGCGGCATGTGTCACTACCTGCTGCCAAGCCGGGGCAAGGGGCATAGCGGCGGGCTGGACGGGCGTTATGCCGACGAGGCGATGGAGTTGTTCGAGCGCGAGATCGCGCAAAACAGGACCAGGCCGGCGGACTACCAGGTGAAGCTGTTCGGCGGCGGCAATATGTTTCCCTGGATGGCCAAAGGAAAAGGCTGCGCTGACATCTCCGGCAAGAACGTACTGGCCGCCAAGCTCATGGCCACCCGCCACGGCTTTCAGGTCAAGGCCGAGGACGTGGGGGGGGACGGCCACCGGCAGATCATCTTCGACGTGTGGAGCGGCCACGTGTGGGTGCGCCGCGCCCAAGACAGTACACTTCACGGGCGGACGAACAAGGAGACTATCCTGTCATGAGCAAGATCAACGTGTTGGTAGTGGACGACTCGGCCGTGGTGCGCCAGGTTATCACCAGTGTTCTGGAGCAGGACCCGGCGGTCAAGGTGATCGGAGCCGCATCCGATCCCCTGTTCGCCATGGAGCGCATGCAGCGGCAATGGCCGGACGTGATCGTCCTGGACGTGGAGATGCCGCGCATGGACGGCATCACCTTCCTCCGGAAGATCATGGCGGAGCGGCCCACGCCGGTGGTGATCTGCTCCACGCTGACCGAAAAGGGTGCGGAGACCACCATGCAGGCCCTGGCGGCCGGGGCGGTGGGGATCGTCACCAAGCCCAAGGTGGGGTTGAAGGACTTCCTCCAGGACTCCAGCGCCGATCTCACCCAGGCGGTGAAGGCGGCGGCCCGGGCCAACGTCAAGAATCTCCGCGCCATGCCGGCCGCGCCCCTGGCGGTGGCGCCCAAGCTCAGCGCCGACGCGATTCTTCCGGCGGGGCAGGCGATGAAGCAGACCACGGAACGCATTATCGCCATCGGCACTTCCACCGGCGGCACCCAGGCCCTGGAGGTGGTGTTGAGCGCCCTGCCGCGGGTGTGTCCGGGGATTGTCATCGTGCAGCACATGCCCGAAAAGTTCACCGCCTCTTTCGCCGCTCGCCTGAACAGCTTGAGCCAACTCGAAGTGAGCGAGGCCAAAAACGGCGACCGGGTGATCGCGGGCCGAGCCCTGATCGCCCCGGGCGGGCGCCACATGCTGCTGAAGCGCAGCGGGGCCCAGTACTGCGTGGAAGTGGTCGACGGCCCACTGGTCAACCGTCATCGCCCCTCGGTGGATGTCCTGTTCCGATCGGCGGCGAAGTTCGCGGGGGCAAACGCCCTGGGCATCATCATGACCGGAATGGGCGACGACGGTGCCAACGGCCTGCTGGAGATGCGCAACGCCGGGGCCGCCACGGTGGGCCAGGACGAGGCCACCTGCGTGGTCTACGGCATGCCCAAGGAGGCGGTAAAGCGGGGGGCGGTCGCCAAGGTGCTGCCGCTGCAGGGGATCCCGGAGGCGATTTCCCTGTTCGGCCGCTAGCCGCGAATGCAGGCAGCAGGGTACTGATCGTCGACACCCCGGAGGATGACGTCAAATGCCGTTGCCTTCGGCCCTCAGCTTGGCCAGTTCCGCCAGACAGAAATGGATGAAGGCAAGCCCGATGTACACCGGGGCGAAGAAGTGCAATATGGGGATAAACTGGATCAGGGCGAGCAGGCCGCCCAGCAGGTATAGCCGGCTTCCCGCGCGCTCCAGCAGCAGTTCGAATTCCTCGTGGCTGGCGTGGTCCGCCAGGGCGTCGTAGCGGAATAGGCGCTGGTTGAGATAGGCGGAAAGCGCGAGCGGGATCACCCAGGCAAACGCGGGAAACAGCCACAGAGGCAGGGTGAGCAGCCACAGCGCGAAAAAGACCGACACCGCCAGCACGCCGTTCCAGACGCTGCCCGCCACGGTGCCGCCGTGCCGCTTCTCCAACTGAGGGTAATTGCGTTGCGCCACGTGGTTCACCATGAGCGGCATGGCGAAGATAGCGGTGATCAGCAGCGCGCTGACATAAGCCAGCGGCACCACCAGCAGGAGGATCAGCATCGTGACCAGGACATGGATCAGCCAGGCCGCGCCAATTTCGGACAGATAGGGCTCCACCCCGCTTTGCCCCAGGAGCCGGGCCAGGGCGCCCGCCCAGTTGTGCCAGAAAAGGAAGGCGGCTCCGCCCCACAGGGCGGTGGCGATCACCATGGGCCACAGGGCGAGGGACAGCATCTTCGGATGGAACAGGCTTTTTATGGCGTTCGCCATGGCCGCCAGGACGTCTTGCACATCCTTCTCCCGGATAAGTTCACCGACTTTATCCTAGCAGCCTGTCGGGCTTACCCGACATTATGTTATAATCATAACAGTTAATTGTCCATCGCAAGGTTTAAACCACCGGCTTTAGCCGGTCAGCTTTAGCCTTGCAAATTCAGCAAGCGTGGAACAAACCGAAGCTCGTTCCACCTTGCTGGTGTTGCGCGTTTAGCTGGGCGCGAGCAAGAGGACTTTAGTCCTCTGCGCCTAGCTGCGCTAACCCACCTGCTTTAGCAGGTGGTAGTTCAGTTCGGTAAAAAAACAGCTATGGCCTTTCACCCGACAGATCGAAACACGGACTACCTGCTGCCGCCGTCGGTGCAGGAATGGCTACCGGAGCCACACCTGGCCCGCTACGTTGTGGATGTGGTGGAAGGATTGGATCTATCGGCGCTGGAGCGGGCCTATGCCGGACGTGGCAGCGACGCCTACCATCCGGCCACCCTGCTGTCCTTGCTGATCTACGGCTACGCGACCGGCACCTTCTCCAGCCGCAAGATCGAACGGGCGACCTACGACTCGCTGGCTTTCCGGTATATCGCCTGTAACCGACACCCTGACCACGACACCCTGGCGACCTTCCGGAATCGCTTTGGCAAGGAATTCAGCGACGCCTTTGTTCAAGTGCTACAAGTCGCTCGCGAGAACCAGCTATCCAAGTTTGGCACTGTCAGCCTGGACGGCTCGAAGATTCACGCCAACGCCAGCCGGCATAGTGCTTTGTCGCACGGACATATCGAGAAGATTGAAGCCCAGCTCAAGGCGGAAGTACAGGAGCTGTTGGCGTTGGCGGACGCGGCAGACCAATCCTCCGTTCCCGACGGAGTAAGCCTGCCTGACGAGATTACGCGCCGCGAAGATCGCCTGGCGGCGATTGCCGCCGCCAAGGCGAAGATCGAGGAACGCGCCAAAGCGCGCTTTGAACGGGAGAAGGCGGACTACGACGCCAAGATGGCGGCGCGCGCGGCCAAGGCGTCGAAATCCGGGAATAAGCCCAGGGGGAGGGAGCCGAAGGCCCCTGACCCGGCACCGCGTGCGGAGGATCAAGTCAATCTGACCGATGAAGAATCCCGCATCATGAAGGTGGCAGGCGGCGGCTTCGAGCAGTGCTACAACGCCCAGGCGGTGGTGGATACCGAATCGATGTTGGTCTTGGTGGCGCAAGTGACCCATGCCGCCAACGACAAAGAGCAAGTGGTGCCGATGGTGGAGAAGGTGCGGGCGTTGCCGGCAGGGTTGAATCAACCGCACACACTGCTCGTGGATAGCGGCTACTTCAGCGAGAAAAACGTGGTGGCCTGCGTAGAGGCCAAGATCACGCCCTTGATCTCGGTCGGGCGCGAAGAACACTATCCGGGATGGCGGGAGCGCTTCACGGAACCGGGACCGCCGGCGGCGGATGCCGGTCCGGTGGAGCGGATGAAACACACGCTGAAAACGAAAACAGGACGAGCGGCTTACGCGCTACGCAAACAGACGGTGGAACCGGTGTTCGGCATCATCAAGGGCACCTCTATAAATCACTATTTCCGCTCCACTCCCGATCTTAGCGGTTGATTTTTTTTGGCGCACCGGGGTTTGCCTAAATATTGAGCAGAATATCCCGGTAGAGAGGGATTCCCCAGCGAAT
>JAJZUU010000009.1 GCA_021848325.1 Pseudomonadota bacterium
TCTAGCCGTCATCTTGGATAATGCCCAACTCGGCAACGGCGGGGCGTTCTGCGCCATACGATAGGAAAGGATGCGGATTTTCTCATGGGAAAGCAATACATAGTGTGGTTCGACACGGTTTCCATGGCGGACGTCGGGGAAGTCGGCGGAAAGAACGCCTCGCTGGGGGAGATGATCAACCAGTTGGCCCATGCCGACGTGCGTGTTCCGGGCGGTTTCGCCACTACCGCCCAGGCGTTCCGCGATTTCCTCAACCACAGCCGCCTCACTCAGCGCATCGAGGACGCACTGGCAGCGCTGGATGTGGCCGATGTCAAGGCGCTGGCCGAAGCCGGGGCGCGGATTCGGCAATGGATCGTGGACGCACCGCTGCAGGCGGAGCTGGGGGAAGGCATCCGCGCCGCTTACCGCAAGATGATCCAGGAAACGGGACACGACGTCTCGGTGGCGGTGCGCTCCTCGGCCACCGCCGAGGACCTGCCGGACGCCTCGTTTGCCGGCCAGCAGGAGACCTATCTCAACGTGGTCGGCATCGAAAAGCTGCTGGACGCGGTCAAGCGGGTGTTCGCCTCGCTCTACAACGACCGGGCCATCGCCTATCGGGTGCACAAGGGCTTTATCCATTCCGAGGTGGCCTTGTCGGCCGGCATCCAGCGCATGGTGCGGAGCGATATCGGTGCCAGCGGGGTGATGTTCACCCTGGACACCGAATCGGGCTTCCAGGGCGTGGTATTGATCACGGCCTCCTACGGCCTGGGAGAGATGGTGGTGCAGGGGGCGGTGAATCCGGACGAATTCTACGTGCACAAACCCATGCTGGAGCGCGGGAAGCAAGCGGTGATCCAACGTAACCTGGGCAGCAAGGCGATCAAGATGATCTATGCCCAGGGCAACGATCGCGGCCAGGCAACGACGACCATCGACGTGCCCGAAAAGGAGCAGCGGCGTTTCTGCCTGAGCGACGACGACGTGCTGGACCTGGCCCGCCAGGCGGTGATTATCGAGAAGCATTACGGCCGCCCGATGGACATCGAATGGGCCAAGGATGGGGTGGACGGCGGCCTGTACGTGGTGCAGGCCCGCCCGGAGACGGTGAAGGCCCGCGCCGCCGGCGGCACCCTCACCCGCTACCGCCTGAAGCAGCGCTCCCAGGTCCTGGTCGAGGGGCGCAGCATCGGTCAGCGCATCGGCAGCGGAAACGTGAAGATCGTGCTGGACGCCCGGGAGATGGAGCGGGTGCAGCCGGGGGACGTGCTGGTTACCGACATGACCGACCCGGACTGGGAACCCATCATGAAGCGCGCCTCCGCCATCGTGACCAACCGCGGCGGCAGGACCTGCCACGCCGCCATTATCGCCCGCGAACTGGGGATCCCGGCGGTGGTGGGCAGCGGCAACGGCACCCGGGTGCTTGCCGACGGCGCCCCGGTCACGGTGTCCTGCGCCGAGGGGGATACCGGCTTCGTATACCAGGGGATACTGGAGAGCGAGGTGATCGACCTGTCGCTGGAGTCCATGCCCCAGCCCCCGGTGAAGATCATGATGAACGTGGGCAATCCGGAGCGCGCGTTCGATTTTCAGGCGCTGCCCAATGCCGGCGTGGGTCTTGCCCGCCTCGAATTCGTCATCGCCCGGACCATCGGCATCCACCCCAAAGCCGTGCTGCAGTACCCCGACCTGCCGGATGAATTGCGCGAGACGGTGCGTCGGCGCAGCGCCGGCTACCCCGACCCGGTGGCCTTCTACGTGGAAAAGCTGGCCGAGGGCGTGGCCACCCTGGCGGCGGCATTCTGGCCCAAGCCGGTGATCGTGCGCCTGTCCGACTTCAAATCCAACGAGTATGCCAACCTGATCGGCGGCGACCGTTACGAGCCCAAGGAAGAGAACCCGATGCTCGGTTTTCGCGGCGCTTCCCGTTACGTGGCGGAGTCCTTCCGCGACTGCTTCGAGCTGGAATGCCGGGCCATGCGCAAGGTGCGGGGGGAGATGGGGTTTACCAACGTCGAGCTGATGGTGCCCTTCGTGCGCACCGTGGAGGAGGGGGCCCGGGTGATCGGGCTGTTGGAGCAGAACGGCTTGAAGCGGGGCGACAACGGGTTGAAGGTGGTCATGATGTGCGAGGTCCCCTCCAACGTTCTGCTGGCGGACCAGTTTCTGCAGCATTTCGACGGGTTTTCCATCGGCTCCAACGACCTTACCCAGCTCACCCTGGGGCTGGACCGGGACTCGGGCCTGGTGGCCGGGGCCTTCGATGAACGCAACGCCGCGGTCAAGGTGCTGCTGCACCAGGCGATCCAGGCCTGCCGCCGCGCCGGCAAGTATGTGGGCATCTGCGGGCAGGGCCCGTCCGATCATCCCGATCTGGCCAAATGGCTGGTGGAAGAAGGCATAGAGAGCATTTCCCTGAACCCTGACACGGTGGTGGAGACCTGGCTGTTCCTGGCGGGCAAGGAAGTGTAGGCGGCGTGCCAGCGGTGGTCTAGTAGCCGAGCGCCCGCGCCCCCTGGTAGAAGGCAAAGCTCAGAAGCCAGGCGAGCCCCAGGGGCCAGCCTACCGCCAACAGGGTGAACGGCAGGCTCTTGGATTCGCTGCGGATGGTGGCGATGGTGGACAGGCAGGGGGTGTAGATCAGGGTGAACAGCATGAAGCTGTAGGCCTGTACCCAGTCCAACTGGTGGCCCATCAGGCCCATCAGGGCGGTGCCTTCCATGCCGTAGATCACGGCTAGGGAACCGATCACGATTTCCTTTGCCACGAAGCCGAAGATCAAGGCGATGGCCAACTGCTGGTTGATGCCGATAGGGTCGAGCAGGGGCGACAGGAAGGCGCCGATCATGCCGGCCCAGGTCTGTGGGCTGGCGGGGGCGGCGCCGGCGGGGAAATGGGTCAGCAGCCACACCAGCACCACCCCGGCGATGATGAACTTGCTGGCGCGATTCAGGAAGTGGCGGGCCTCATGCCAGCCGCGCAACGCCATCTGGCGCAGGGTGGGGAAGCGGTAGGGAGGCAACTCCAAAATGAACGGCTCGGTGTTCTGGAACCGTTTTTTGAACAGCAGGGCGGTCAAAAAGGCGGTGGCGAAGCTGAACATGTAAAGGCTGAACAGCACCACCGGCGCCGCCCGCGGCGTAAATAGCGCAGTCGTGATGAAAATGAACACCTGCAGCCGGGCCGAGCACAGGGAAAACGGGATGGTCAGCATGGTCAGCAGGCGCAGAGCGCGCGAGCGCATGACCCGGGTGCCCATCAGTGCCGGCACGTTGCAGCCGAAACCCATGAGCATCATGACGAAACTGCGCCCGTCCAGTCCCATCTTGGACATCAGCGCGTCCATCAGAAAGGCGGCGCGGGACAGGTAGCCCGTATCCTCCACGATGGCCATGAACAGAAAGAACAGGATGATGATCGGCACGAAGGCGGCGACGGTCCCCACCCCGTTGTAGATCCCGTCCAGCAGCAGGCCGCGCAGCATGGCGGGCGCCGGGGCGAGGGCCGGATCCAGCACCCCCTGTCGCAGTTGGTCCAGGGCCCAGCCCACCCCTTCCTGCAAGGGGCTGCCCAGAAAGAAGATGGCCTGGAACAGCACGTACATCACCACAAAAAACAGCGGCAACCCGAACCAAGGGTGCAACAGGACATGATCGAGGCGTGCGGTCAGGTTGTCCGACAACTGGACCGGGATCTGCACTGCCTTGGACAGCGCCGCCTCCATCGCCGCCTCGATCTGCGCGTCCTGCGCCAGCATCTCGCGGATGCGCTCCAGCCGGACCGGGTGGCTGGCCTGCACCGCACGGTTGATGAGCTGGTACGCCTCCTTGTAGCCGGTGCCGTATTTTGCGCTGAGGGAAACCGTCGGCAGGTCGAGCACTTCCCCCATCTGTTGCGTATCCACCGTGATGCCGAACTTGCGCGCCTCGTCGGACATGTTCAGCAGCACCACAGCGGGCAGGTTAAGCTGCTTGATCTGCAGCACCAGACTCAACTGGCGCTCGATCTGCGAGGTGTTGACGATCAGCAGCACCAGATCGACCGCGTTGTTTTCCAGGAAATGGCGCACCACCTGCTCGTCGTCCGAGAAGCCGTGCAGATCGTAGATTCCGGGCAGATCCACCAGTTCCACGATTTCCCCGCCGAGCAGCACCTTGGCTCCCAGGAGGTCCACCGTCACGCCCGGCCAGTTGCCGACCCGGGCGGAGGCGCCCGTGATGCGGTTGAAGAAGGTGGACTTGCCGGTATTGGGCATGCCCAGGAGGGCGACGCGCTTCATCTGGGTTTAGGAGAGTGGCTTGATGTCGATCTTGCGGGCTTCATTTATGCGCAGCATGACATCCGTCGTCCCGATCCGCACCTGAAGCGGCCCGGCAAACCTCGCCCCGCGGATGACATTCACCTGCTTACCGATGCGGAAACCCAAGGCGGCAAGCCGATGGAACAGGTCTTCCTCGGTATTGAGGGCAGATATGATCCCTGCTTCACCAGGCTTGAGAGCGGACAGTTTCACGGTGTTCATGGCGATAGGTATCCTGAGCAAAGATTGATTGAGAATTATTCTTATTATGGCAAAATTTTCACACACTTTGCAAGTAAAATTTGGATGTTTAGGTACGAAATGCAACTTACTGAATGTATGGCGAAAATAAAGCCGGCGGCGCGGCCGGAGGGCGACGCGCGCGGAACGTCCGCGGCAGTGGGCCGTAATTGTGGCTATGGCCCATTTCGGCTATCATACCGCGGACGCTCACCCTTATCGCAAATCACTTCATGACCAAATACGTCTTCGTCACAGGCGGTGTCGTTTCTTCCCTGGGGAAAGGCATCGCCTCCGCTTCGCTTGCGGCCATTTTGGAGTCGCGCGGCGTCAAGGTAACGCTGCTCAAGCTGGACCCCTATATCAACGTCGACCCCGGCACCATGAGCCCGTTCCAGCACGGCGAGGTGTTCGTGACGGAAGACGGGGCCGAAACGGACCTGGATTTGGGACACTACGAGCGGTTCGCCAACGCCAAGATGACCCGGCGTAACAACTTCACCACGGGCCAGATCTATGAAAGCGTGATCAAGAAGGAGCGGCGGGGGGATTATCTCGGGGGCACGGTGCAGGTCATCCCTCACATCACTGACGAGATCAAGAATTTCATCCGCGCCGGGGCCGGCGATGCAGAGGTGGCCCTGGTGGAGATCGGCGGCACGGTGGGCGACATCGAGTCCCTGCCTTTTCTGGAGGCCATCCGCCAGATGGGGGTGCAACTGGGCCGCCACGACACCTGCTTTATTCACCTCACCCTGGTTCCCTACCTGCCCTCGGCCGGCGAGATCAAGACCAAACCGACCCAGCATTCGGTGAAGGAATTGCGGGAGATCGGGATCCAGCCGGACGTCTTGCTGTGCCGCGCCGATCGCCCCCTGCCCGAGGACGAGCGGCGCAAGATCGCGTTGTTCACCAACGTGCCGGTGGAGGCGGTGATTTCCGCCTACGACGTGGACTGCATCTACAAGATTCCCGGCAACCTGCACCAGCAGGGGCTGGACGACATCGTGTGCCGCAAGTTCGACCTGAGCCCCCCTCCCGCGAACCTCGCGCCGTGGGAGGACCTGGTGTACGCCCTGGAGCACCCCAAGCACGCGGTGGATATTGCGCTGGTGGGCAAGTATGTCGACCTGACCGAGTCCTACAAGTCGCTCTCGGAGGCCCTGGTCCACGCCGGAATCCATACCCGGAGCAAGATCAACATCCACTACATCGACTCGGAAACTATCGAGAAAAACGGCGTGGAGGGACTGAAGGAGATGGATGCGGTGCTGGTCCCCGGAGGGTTCGGCAAGCGCGGCGTGGAAGGCAAGATCCAGGCCATTCGCTACGCCCGGGAGAGCGGCACCCCCTATCTGGGGATCTGCCTCGGGATGCAGTTGGCCGTGATCGAATATGCCCGCAATAAGGCGGACATGACCGATGCGCACAGCACCGAGTTCGATCCGGATACCCCTTACCCGGTAGTGGGGCTGATCAGCGAATGGCGTACCAGCGATGGCCGGATCGAGACCCGCGATGCCCGTTCCGATCTGGGCGGGACCATGCGCCTGGGCGGGCAAGAGGCCCATTTGCAGCCCGGTTCGTTGGCCCACAGGGCCTACGGCGCCGAGCGCATCGTGGAGCGGCACCGGCACCGCTACGAGGTGAACAACGCCTTCGTCCCCGAGCTGGAGGCCGCGGGGTTGCGGGTCAGCGGCAAATCCGCCACGGAGGACCTGTGCGAGGTGATCGAACTGCCGGACCATCCCTGGTTCCTTGCCTGCCAGTTCCACCCCGAATTCACTTCGACCCCCCGGCGCGGGCATCCGCTGTTCAAGTCCTTTGTGGAGGCGGCGCTGGCCCGTGCCGCCTCCCATCCGAAATCGGCGGAAGCGGGCAGGCATCTCCCATGAGGGCGCGTGCCGCCGCAAACGAGGCGCAAAAAAGCGGCCGATTTTTTGTTAGACCCACAACGGGCGCTATATGAAACTATGCGGTTTTGAAGCGGGCCTGGAACACCCCTTGTTCCTGATCGCGGGGCCGTGCGTGATCGAGTCGCGGCAGTTGGCCCTGGACACCGCCGGCGAACTGAAGGAACTCTGCGCCGATTTGGGCATCCCCTTCATCTATAAGTCCTCCTACGACAAGGCCAACCGGAGTTCGGGAGCGTCTTTCCGCGGCCTCGGCATGGAGGAGGGGCTCAGGATACTGGAGGAGGTCAGGGCCCAAATCAAGGTGCCGGTCCTGACGGACGTCCATACCGAGGAAGAAGTGCCGGCGGTGGCCGCGGTGGTGGACGTGCTGCAAACCCCGGCCTTCCTCTGCCGCCAGACGGATTTCATCCACGCGGTGGCCCGGGCGGGCAAGCCGGTCAACATCAAGAAGGGGCAGTTCCTGGCGCCTTGGGACATGAAAAACGTGGTGGAAAAGGCGCGGGAGGCCAGCGGCCAGGACAATATCATGGTGTGTGAGCGGGGGGTGTCCTTCGGCTACAACAACCTGGTGTCGGACATGCGCGCCCTGATGGTGATGCGCGAGACCGGCTGCCCGGTGGTGTTCGACGCCACCCACTCCGTGCAACTGCCCGGCGGGCAGGGGAGCAAGAGTGGCGGACAGCGCGAGTTCGTGCCGGTGCTGGCGCGGGCGGCGGTGGCAAGCGGAATTTCCGGGATATTCATGGAGACCCACCCCGATCCCGATGCGGCGCTGTCGGACGGCCCCAATGCCTGGCCCTTGAAGAAGATGCGCGCGCTCCTGGAGACGCTGAGGATGCTGGATGATCTGGTCAAAGGTCGGGGCCTCGCGGAGAACGAACTGCCGGGGCGCCCCGCCGCAGCCTGAAGGATGCAGTGCTCCCCGCGCGGGTGACGGCCGGGCTTGTCGCTCGCCGGCGTGCCTGAAGAACCGAGTTACTAGAGCAAGGAAACAAAACATGAGTGCGATCGTAGATGTCATTGCGCGCGAGATTCTCGATTCTCGCGGAAACCCGACCGTAGAAGCGGACGTGCTGCTGGAATCGGGCGTGATCGGCCGCGCGGCGGTGCCCTCGGGGGCCTCGACCGGCAGCAGGGAGGCCATAGAGTTGCGCGACGGCGACAGCAAACGCTACAACGGAAAAGGCGTGCTGAAGGCCGTGGAGAACGTGAATACCGAGATCTGCGAGGCGGTCATCGGCCTGGATGCGGAAGAGCAGAGCTTTATCGATCACAGCCTGTGCGACTTGGACGGCACGGAGAACAAGTCCCGGCTGGGGGCCAACGCCATCCTGTCCGTCTCCCTGGCGGTGGCCAAGGCGGCGGCGGAGGAATCAGGCCTGCCCCTATACCGCTATCTGGGCGGGGCGGGGCCGATGCGATTGCCGGTGCCCATGATGAACATCATCAACGGCGGCGCCCACGCCAACAACAATATCGACGTGCAGGAATTCATGATTATCCCGGTGGGCAGCCAAAGCCTGCGCGAGGCCTTGCGCTGCGGCGCGGAGGTCTTCCACGCCCTGAAGAAGATCCTGGACGGCAGGGGCATGACCACCACCGTGGGCGACGAGGGGGGCTTCGCCCCCAACCTGGCCTCCAATGAGGCCGCGCTGCAATTGATCGTGGAGGCGATCGAGGCGGCGGGTTATCTGCCCGGTTCCGACGTGGCGATCGGCCTGGACTGTGCCAGTTCCGAGTTCCGCAAAGACGGCAAATATCAGCTTGCCTCCGAGGGCCTGGCGCTCACCTCGGCCCAGTTTGCCGATTATCTGGCCGCCTGGGCCGACAAGTACCCGATCATCAGCATCGAGGACGGCATGGGCGAGGACGACTGGGAGGGATGGGAAATCCTCACCCGGAAGCTCGGCAAGTCCTTGCAACTGGTGGGAGACGATGTATTCGTCACCAACACCAAGATTTTGCGCGAGGGGATCAAGCGCGGGGTAGCCAATTCCATCCTGATCAAGGTCAACCAGATCGGCACCCTCAGCGAAACCTTCGAGGCCATAGAGATGGCCAAGCGGGCCGGCTACACCTCGGTGATCTCCCACCGCTCGGGGGAGACCGAAGACACCACCATCGCCGATTTGGCCGTGGCCACCAATGTGCTGCAGATCAAGACCGGATCCATGAGCCGTTCCGATCGCGTGGCCAAGTACAATCAGTTGTTGCGCATCGAAGAGGAACTTGGAGAGTCCGCCGGCTATGCAGGCCGCGGGGCGTTCCATCAGTTAGACTAGCCCGAGATGCGCTGGCTTACGCTCATCCTGGTGGCGTTGATTGCCCTGCTGCAATACTCCTTGTGGCTCGGCAAGGGCAGTTGGCTCCGGGTGTGGCAGGTGGACCAGCAAGTGAAGGCGCAGAAAGCGACCAACCAGTCCCTGCAGGCGCGCAACGCTTCCCTGGACGCGGAGGTGCGCGACCTCAAGCAGGGCTACAGCGCCATCGAGGAACGTGCCCGCAGCGAGCTGGGCATGATTAAACAGGACGAGGTGTTCTTCCAGGTGCTGGAGGAACCGAAACCTGCGGCGCCCTCCGCCACGCCGCATCCGCCGCCGAAAGGGAGCGTGCGGCATTGAGTCGGGCTTGGTTGGGGCCCGGGCTGTGCCTTTGTTGCGCTCCCCGCTCCCGCCGCTATGCCCCCTTGGGCCTCCGCTTACAGGGGGTAAGGCAGGGGTAGGAATCTGAGGGCGGGCCCGTCCGCCGTCTTCCAGTGGACATTCCCCGTCTCGGCGCTGCTGATCTGGATCACCGCCAGCACGTCGCAGCCCCCGTCCGGGGAGGGATGGGCATTGACGATCATCCCGCTGGCCTGGCCTTCCAGGTCCGGGCTGAACAGTTCGTCGCCCGGGGCCGCCGAACTGGTGCCGTCGATGTTCGCCAGATACATGCGCCGTTTGAGCTTGCCGAGATACTGGGTCCGGGCCACGATCTCCTGGCCGGGATAGCAGCCCTTCTGGAAGCTCACCCCGCCGATCGCCTCGCAATTCACCATCTGAGGCACGAACTGTTCCTGGGTGGCGGGCAGGATGCTGGCGATGCCGGCCCGCAGTTCCAGCCACTCCCACCACGAACTGCCGACGGGGATGCAATCCTGGGCCAGGCGGTCCCACAGGGCGGGGGCGTTGTCCGGCGCGGTGACGATTTCGAAGCGCTCGCCCGGCAGGCGGATGACGGTGTCCCCGTTCGCCCGGAGCACGTCATGGGGTGCCGCCGGCGCTTCGCCATAGAGCCGCTGCACCACCTGGGCCGCCGCGGCGCCGGCCAGACCCAGGCGGACGGATTGCTCGCTCGCGTCCAGCACTTTTACCTTGGAGCGCAGGACATACATGGTGAGGCGCTTTTGAACGGCCGGCAACAGCACCGCCGGAAGCTGCACGCAGTAGCCGGTCTCCGTCTGCCACAGCAAGAAGCTGGCAAGGAGTCGGCCCTTCGGCGTGCAATAGCCACCGTACTGGCTTTTCCCGGGGCCGGCCTGGCGTACGTCGCTGGTGATCTGGCCTTGCAGGAAGGACTGGCTGTCCTCGCCGGAGAAGGCGATCACACCGAGGGCGGAGAGATCGGTGACGATGGTGCCGCCCCTGGCCGATTCCTTTTCCTTTGCCGGGTTGCCGAAATGCTCGACCCGCCCATCGACGATGAGTGCTCCCGAGGATACCAAATGATTTTGCCAAGTCGGATTCATAATTATGGATTGAGATGTCAGCGGCTTCCATCCATGCTTGCCCGAGGCTCTGGGAAACCTTACGATGGTCGTGCGGGTGAAGCAGCCCGCGGCGCAGACGGCCGCAAGTTGAGCTAATCCCGTCAGCTCACTAAAATAATTGCCTTTGGCGTTTTTTACAAGGCCTCTCATGCAAAAACGGCGTCCGGTGTACTTGAATCTCCTGAAAATCAAGTTTCCTGCAAGCGGAATGGTTTCCATATTGCACCGGGCGAGCGGGCTGTTGCTGTTTCTCGCCATCCCGCTGTTGCTGCTGGCGCTGGATCGCTCGCTGGCGTCCTTGGAGGGGTTCGACTCCCTGGCCATGGACGGTCACGGATGGCTGTCGAGGCTGGTGGTGGGGGCGGTGTTATGGGGTTTCCTGCACCACCTGTTCGCCGGCCTGCGTTTCCTGTCGCTCGACGTGCACCGGGGCATCCACCTGCCCCAGGCGCGTTTCAGCGCGCGGCTGGTGCTGCTTGCCAGCGCGCTTAGCGCCGTGGCGCTGGCGCTGTGGCTGTGGTGACCCGGTCGGTGGGCGGGGCCCACTACGGTCTGCGGGATTGGCTGATACAGCGGGTTACCGCGGTGTTCATGACCGGCTACGCGCTTTTTCTGTTGGGGCTGGTGTTGTATTGGCGGCCCCTGGGCTATGCTCGGTGGAAGGCGCTGTTCGACCAGCCCTGGATGCGTTACGCCACCCTCCTGTTTTTTCTCGGCCTCTGTCTGCATGCCTGGGTGGGGGTACGGGACATCCTGATGGATTACGTGCCGGTCACCGCCATCAGGCTTTTTTTCCACGTCTTGGCGATCATGGCGTTGCTGGTCTATTCGATGTGGGCGATCCGGATATTGTGGAGCAACGGAATTTGACGAACGTGGCCAAGCGTACCTTCGACACCTTGGTGATCGGGGCCGGCGGGGGAGGGTTGCGCGCCGCTTTGCAGCTGGCGGATGCCGAGTGCCATGTGGCGGTGGTGTCCAAGGTTTTCCCCACCCGATCCCACACCGTGGCGGCTCAGGGAGGGATCAATGCCGCCCTGGGCAACGTGAGCCCGGACAACTGGCATTGGCATATGTACGACACCGTCAAGGGATCGGACTACCTGGGGGACCAGGACGCCATCGAATATATGTGCCGCAGCGCGGCGCAACTGGTGTACGAGCTGGAGCACGCCGGAGTGCCCTTTTCGCGGCTGGACAACGGCAAGATCTATCAGCGCCCGTTCGGCGGGCAGTCCCGGGAATTCGGCAAGTCCCAGGCGACGCGCACCTGCGCCGCCGCCGACCGGACCGGCCATGCCTTGCTGCACGCGCTTTACCAACAGAACCTGAGGGCCAAGACCCACTTCTTCGACGAATTCTACGCGGTCGACCTGCTTAAGGACGCGGATGGCTATGTCCTGGGCGTGCTGGCCTTTGAAATCGAGACCGGAGAACCGCTGGTGATTGAGGCGCGCACCACCCTGCTCGCCACCGGCGGCGCGGCCAGGATCTTCCAGAGTTCCACCAACGCCCTGATCAATACCGGCGACGGCCTGGGCATGACGCTGCGCGCCGGAATACCACTGCAGGACATGGAATTCTTCCAGTTCCATCCGACCGGCATCGCCGGCGTGGGCAACCTCATGTCCGAAGCAGCCAGGGGGGAAGGTGGATACCTGCTGAACGCTGCCGGCGAGCGCTTCATGGAGCGCTATGCCCCCAATGCACGGGACCTGGCCAGCCGGGACGTGGTGAGCCGGGCGATCATTACCGAGATTCGGGAGGGCAGAGGCTGTGGCGAGCGGCGCGACCACGTTTTGCTCAAGCTGGACCATCTGGGCGCGGACGTGATCAAGCAGCGCTTGCCGGGCATCCGCGAACTGGCCATGCGGTTCGCCCACATCGACCCCATCGAGCGGCCGGTGCCGGTGTTCCCCACCGCCCACTACATGATGGGCGGGATCCCCACCGACCGTCACGGCCGGGTGGTGGCACCGGCCATGTTCGGGCCGGAGGAGGCGGTGCCCGGACTGTATGCCGTGGGCGAGTGCGCCTGCGTTTCAGTGCACGGGGCCAACCGGCTGGGGGGAAATTCCCTGCTGGACATCCTGGTTTTCGGACGCGCCGCGGGCAATCACATCCTCGAATATCTGCGCGACAATCCCTACCCCCGGGAAACTCCGCCGGATGCCTTGGAAGTACCCCTTCAGCGCCTGCGCCGCTGGGAGCGACCGGGCAAGGGAGAGACCGTCTACCGGATCCGCGAGGAAATGCGCAGCGTCATGGAACGGCATTGCGGGGTATTCCGCAGCGGGGACCTGATGACCGAAGGAATCCGCAAAGTCGAGGAACTGCACGACAGGCTCCAGCATGCGGTCATCCACGATCGGAGCAAGGTGTTCAACACGGCGCGCATCGAGGCGCTGGAACTGGAGAACATGATGGAAATCGCCCTTGCCGCCATCATCTCGGCACAGGCGCGCCAGGAGAGCCGCGGGGCCCATTCCCGGGAGGATTTTCCGGAGCGGGACGACGACCACTGGCTCAAGCATTCGCTGTATTTCATGGAAGGCCGCCGCATGGACTACAAGCCGGTACGGCTCAAGCCGCTCACGGCGGAGACATTCGCACCCAAGGCGCGGAGCTATTAGAATTTGTTATGAATAACCATTGCCTGCGCTTCGCGCCTTGCGGCCATTCCGAATACGTGGCAACGTACCTCCAAGCTATTCATTGACGAGCCCTTGGCATGCGTTTTTCCATCTACCGCTACAATCCGGAAACCGACGCGAAGCCATACATGCGGGACTACCAGTTGGACATCGACGCCAGCGGCAAGATGCTGCTGGATGCGATCCTGCTCCTCAAGGCCCAGGACGAAACCCTCAGCGTGCGCTCCTCCTGCCGCGAAGGGGTGTGCGGTTCGGATGCCCTCAACATCAACGGCAGAAACGGCCTAGCCTGCATCACCCCGCTGTCCGACCTCAAGGAGCCGATCGAACTGCGGCCACTGCCGGGTGTGCCGGTGATTCGGGACCTGGTGGTGGATCTGAGCCAGTTCTACCATCAATATCGTGCCATTCGCCCCTACCTGGTCAATCAGGACCCCGAGCCGGAGATTGAGCGCCTGCAAGCGCCGGAGCAAAGGGCGGAACTGGACGGGCTGTACGAATGCATTCTGTGCGCCTGCTGCTCTACCGCCTGTCCGTCGTTCTGGTGGAACCCGGACAAGTTTCTCGGGCCCGCGGCCCTGCTCCAGGCCTACCGGTTTTTGGCCGACAGCCGCGACCAGGCCACCAACGAACGGCTGGATTACCTGGAAGACCCTTACCGGCTGTTCCGTTGCCACACCATCATGAATTGCGTGGACGTTTGCCCGAAGGGGCTGAACCCGGCCCTGGCCATCGGCAAGATCAGGTCGTTGCTGGTCAAGCGCACCATATGAATGAGGTCAACCGCGTGCGCTGGCGCTGCCGGCGCGGCATGCTGGAATTGGACCTGGTCCTGGCCAGATTCGTGGATCGGTACTACGCCCGGTTCACTCCCGACCAGAAGCGCCTGTTCGGCGACTTGCTGACTCTCCCGGACAACGACTTGTGGGACATGCTTACCCGGGAAGAAGTGCCCGGGGCGGACGAAGAGATGGCCCCGCTGCTGCGGCTGTTGCGCCGATGCTGACCCTCGCTCTGGGCCGCTCCCCCCTGCTGATGGCACTGTTGGCGGCAATGCACGGCATCGGCGCGGCGAGCGTTTGGCTGGTGCCCGGGCCATCCTGGCTGAAGGTGTCCGTCAGCCTCGCGCTGGCGGCCAGTCTGGCATTCTACGGCGCGCGGGACGCCTGGCGGGTGCTGGGGGGAGCCGCGGTGGCACTGCGGCTGCGCTCCGATTGCAGTTGCGAGATCGCGACGCGGCAGGGCCGATGGCTGGAGGCGAGGCTGCTGGGGTCCACTTTCGTCTCCCCCTATCTGACGGTGCTTAATCTGCGGCCCAAGGGAGGCCTGTTTGCCAGGCACGTGGTGATCTTGCCGGATGCGGTGGATACCGAAGGCTTTCGCCGCCTGCGGGTGCTGCTCAAGTGGAAATGCAGCGGTTCCGCAAGCGCCGCATAGCCCGCAGGCATCTTCCCTGTAAGCGACGGACCGTTACAAACCGACTAATTGAACTGTGTCTTCTGCGGTAAAGCGTCGTTTGTTGCTTTCCCTGGCTATGGAACCAGTACGGTGTTTTCCGCGACCGGCAATGGTTCGGGATAGTCCCGGCTGTAATGCAGGCCGCGGCTCTCGTGGCGGCGCATGGCGCAGCGCACGATCAGGTCCGCGGTCAGCACCAGATTGCGCAACTCGATCAGGTCGTTGCTGACGCGGAAGTTCTGGTAGAACTCGTCGATCTCCTCGGTGAGCAACTGGATGCGGTGCTTGGCCCGTTCCAGCCGCTTGTTGGTGCGCACGATCCCCACGTAGTCCCACATGAAGCGGCGCAACTCTCCCCAGTTGTGGGCGATGACGATCTCTTCGTCGGCGTCGGTCACCCGGCTTTCGTCCCACTGGGGCAACGGGGGCTCGGGTACGTGTCTCTGCTCCAGGATGTCCCGGGCAGCCGCCTGGGCGAAGGCTATGCACTCCAGCAGGGAATTGCTGGCCAACCGGTTGGCCCCGTGCAGGCCGGTATGGGCCACTTCTCCGACGGCGTACAGGCTGGCCACGTCGGTGCGCGCCCGCAGGTCCGTCATTACGCCCCCGCAACTGTAGTGGGCGGCCGGGACCACCGGGATCGGCTGGCGGGTGATGTCGATGCCCAGTTCCAGGCAGCGCGTGTAGATGTTGGGGAAATGGCTGGTGAGAAAGTCCGCCGGCTTGTGGGAGATGTCCAGGTAGACGCAGTCCGCCCCGCGCTTTTTCATCTCGAAGTCGATGGCCCGGGCGACGATGTCCCTTGGCGCCAGTTCGGCCCGCGGGTCGTGTTCGGGCATGAAACGGGTGCCGTCCGGAAGCCGGAGCAGGCCGCCTTCCCCCCGTACCGCCTCGCTGATCAGGAAGGATTTGGCGTGGGGGTGGTACAGGCAGGTCGGGTGGAACTGGATGAATTCCATGTTGGCCACGCGACAGCCAGCGCGCCAGCCCATGGCTACGCCGTCTCCGGTGGATACGTCCGGGTTGGTGGTGTACAGATAGACCTTCCCGGTGCCGCCGGTGGCCAGAACCGTGTGCTGGGCGGCAAAGGTTACGACTTTGCCTGCCGCGGTATCCAGGGCATACACGCCGTAGCAGCGTTGGTCGGGCCGTCCCAGCTTGTGGCCGGTGATGAGGTCGATGGCGATGTGCTGTTCCAGGATGGTGATGTTGGGGTGGTTCCTGACCTTCTCTGCCAGGGTCTGCTGGATCGCCAGACCAGTGGCATCCGCGGCGTGGACCACCCGGCGATGGCTATGGCCGCCTTCCCGGGTCAGGTGGTAGCCGGTATTGGCGTTTCTGTCCCGGGTGAAAGGAATTCCCTGCTCGATCAGCCACCCGATTGCCGCTTTGCCGTGTTCCACCACGAAGCGGGTTACCATTTCGTCGCACAGTCCGGCGCCGGCGATCAACGTATCGCGGACGTGGTTCTCGATCGAATCCTCGCTGTCCAGAGCGGCCGCAATCCCGCCCTGGGCCCAACTGCTTGCGCCGTCGAGAAGGGTCCTCTTGGTCAGCAGCACCACCCGTTTGCTGTGCGCTACCTGCAACGCCAGGGTGAACCCGGCAAGCCCGCTGCCTATTATGATCACGTCGAAACGAAACACTTTGGACTCCGCCTTGTCTTATGCCTGTAATGATATCTCATCCCGCTCGCCCGCGCGCCAAACGCAAGATGCTTTTTCGGGTTGAAGGAAGGGCCGACGGGGACAAATTTGTTTTTTGCGGTGGAACAACCCTTTCTTGGGGTGAACTATTGTTTGGCCCCATTGTCTTTCCTACAGAGTTCGAGGCGGAAGCGGGCTCCCTGAATGGTGTATACTAGGTTACGCGGCTTGTAGGCTCGTGAAACGGGCCGTTCCGGTCGTTCATAGTCTAATGCCAACAACTACCAATCAGGGAAGACCCGCATGGGTGATCGGGAGATCGACCAGCAATTGGTCGAACGTGCTCAACATGGCGACAAGCAGGCCTTCGAGCTGCTTGTCGTCAAGTACCAGCGCAAGCTGGCGCGCCTGTTGTCGCGTTTTGTCCGCGATTCGGCAGAGGTCGAGGACGTAACGCAGGAGGCTTTCATAAAAGCCTATCGCGCGCTGCCCTCGTTTCGCGGGGAAAGCGCATTTTACACTTGGTTGTACCGGATCGGGATCAACACGGCGAAGAACTATCTGGTGGCCTTGGGCCGGCGCGCGCCCACCACCACCGAGTTCGACAGCGAAGAGGCTGAAACATTCGAGGACGCTGGGCTGCTGCGCGACATCAATACGCCGGAGAGCGAACTGATGAGCAAGCAGATCGCCATGACCGTGAACGCGGTCATGGAAACACTTCCGGAGGAATTGCGTACGGCGATTACCTTGCGGGAGATCGAGGGCCTGAGTTACGAGGACATTGCCAGTATCATGAATTGCCCCATTGGCACGGTGCGTTCCCGTATTTTTCGTGCCCGTGAGGCGGTTGCCGAGAAACTGCGTCCGCTGCTGGATACAGGTAAAGACAAGAGGTGGTGAAATGAGCGAGCGAATCTCTGCACTGATGGATGGCGAACTGGAAGACGATGAAGCCCTGGGGGCATTGACGGGGCGTGAGGGATTGCGCGAGGCCTGGTCTACCTATCATTTGATCGGCGACGCCTTGCGGCAAATGCCCAACCTGGCGCAGGAGACCGGACCCGGATTCGAGGCCCTCTTGGCCGCCGAGCCCACGGTTCTGGCCCCGCGAGCAATCCGCCCCGCCCGCCGCAAGCTGATGGCCTGGTCGGCGGCGGCCTCCTTCGCGGCAGTGGCGGTCGTATTGCTCGCCACGCTAAAACCCTCGACTGGCGATCTCCCGGGCGGTGGAATGCTTCAGCGGGGTCAGGTGGTGGCGGACGCCGGCGATTCTCAGCCCGACGGAAACATCAACCCCTATCTGCTGGCGCACCAGGAATTTTCGGCCACCGGTACCGTGCAAGGTGGGGCACCCTACGTGATGCGCGCGGCGTTCGATAGCCGGCGAGACATGGCGCCATGAGACGTATCGTTTGGACCTTCCTTTTTTTGGGCTTTCTCCCCGGCGCTTTGCGCGCCGAAACGGGACAGGGGGGCGAAGCCCTCAGTTGGCTGGAAAAGATTGCAGCGGCGGCGCACCAGCTAAACTATTCCGGCACCTACGTTTATCAGTACGGCAACCGGGTAGAGACCTCACGGATCACCCATTATGTAGACGGGACCGGTGAGCGCGAGAAGCTCGAGGCGCTAGACGGCCCGCCCAGGGAGCTTATCCGGAACAACCGGGAGGTGCTGTGTTACCTGCCGGAAGACAATACAGTCACGGTGGAAAGGCATAGTGCCCGGAAGTTCTTTCCCGCTATCCTCCCCGAAAGGGCCGGCGCATTGGGGGCGTATTACACCATCAAGCTCGGGGGCCACGAGCGAGTGACCGGGCACGAGTGCCAAGTCGTGCTGCTGGAGCCGAAGGATGCATTTCGCTACGGCCACAAGCTATTGGCGGACGTTGCCACGGGTTTGCTGCTGAAAGCCAGCCAATTCAACGAAAAGAACGAGTTGGTGGACCAGTTTGCCTTTACCCAGATCGATATCGGCGGTCCTATCGACGAATCCCGGCTCAAGCCCAATCCATCCTGGAAAAAGCTGACATGGCGCACGGATCCAGTCGTGGCCGGGAAGGCCGATGAGAACGATTCGAACTGGGTCGTATCCGACCTCCCTCCCGGGTTTCACAAGATCATGGAGATGAAGCGCAAGCTGCCCGGCAGGAAAACGCCAGTGGAACACATGGTCTACTCCGACGGTCTGGTGGCGGTTTCCGTATTTGTCGAACCCATCGTCGGCAAGCGTCACCTGGCGGAGGGTTTTTCCAGCCAGGGCGTGATCAACGTCTACTCGAGGCCCATTTTCGGCCACCAGGTGACCGTGCTGGGCGAAGTGCCTGCGGCCACGGTGATGCAGATCGCCAACTCCGTATCGCGCAAACCGCGATAAGCAGAAATGACTGAGATCCGTTCCCTGCCGTGCGGAATTTGGTTGTCACACAGGCCCTTTCGGGCTAGGCTTCACTCGAAACCTGGCGGTCGCGGCTTAGCCAAGCCCTCCGGCGTCATCAGCCTTGCATCCTTTTTTTAAAGAAAAGTCGGCAAATGCTTGAAACACAGGCCATAGTGATCCGGGTCGGGGAGGGTGTCGCCTACGTCGAGACCCGCCGACAATCCGGTTGCGGTCATTGCGATTCCAAGAACGGTTGCGCCACCAGTAGCATCGGCAAGCTGTTCGGAGCCGACGGCGCCCGCTTCAGGGCATTGAATCCGGTGGGCGCGGGGGTGGGCGACAGCGTGCTGATCGGCGTTGAGGACGGCGCGTTGTTCAAGAGTTCGCTGGCGGTATATCTTGTTCCGCTGCTGCTGGTGATATTGGGAGCCGCCTGGGCCGGCTCCGTTGCTCCCTCGTCCGCCGCTGCGGACGGATATTCAATCGCTGGTGCCTTTCTCGGGCTTGTCGCTGGCTACTTCTGGTTGCGGATATTGACTTCTGCGATCGGTTCGAGCCGCCGTTTCCAGCCGGTCATCCTGGGCAAGGTGCGCGAGCAGGGGTTCGTTCCCATGATGAAGGAATCCCAAGGATGAAGCGCCTCGCCTTCGCTTTCGTTTTGTTCGCCTGCGCTAGCGGCCTTTCGGCGGCGAAGGAGTTGCCCGATTTCACGGCCTTGGTGGAGCAGCAAGGGCCGGCCGTGGTCAATGTCAGCACCATACAGGCAGTGCATCGGCCGCGGCAGCATCCGCCTATTCCGGGAATGCCGGAAAAGGAATTTCACGATTTTTTCCGGCGTTTTGTACCTCCTGGCGGGGTGCCGGGCGCCTTCGAAAGCAAGTCGCGCGGTTCCGGATTCATTATCAGTTCGGACGGATACATTCTTACCAACGCCCACGTGTTGCAAGATGCCGAAGAGATCATCGTCGGCCTGACCGGCGGGCACGAATACAAGGCCAGGGTCGTCGGCAGCGACGGAAAGACGGACGTGGCCTTGCTCAAGGTCGACGCCCACGGCTTGCCGAAGGTCAAGATCGGGGACCCCAGGCGGCTTAAGGTGGGAGAATGGGTGGCGGCCATAGGCTCCCCCTTTGGTTTCGAGAACTCGGTCACCGCGGGGATTGTGAGCGCCAAGGGGCGGTTGTTGCCCCAGGAGGACTATGTGCCCTTCATCCAGACCGACGTGGCCATCAATCCGGGAAACTCGGGGGGGCCGCTGTTCAATCTGAAGGGCGAGGTGGTGGGCATCAACTCGCAGATCTACAGCCGAACCGGTGGGTCGATGGGGCTTTCCTTCGCAATCCCCATCGACGTGGCGATGGAGGTGGCCCAGCAGTTGCGCGTCCATGGCAAGGTCACCCGCGGTTGGCTGGGGATCATGGTGCAGGAGATCAACGACGAGTTGGCCGGGGCGTTCGGGCTCGATAAGCCGGGAGGCGCGCTGATAACCGCCGTGCAGAAAGACGGCCCGGCGGACAAAGGAGGGCTGCGCCCCAGCGACGTGGTGCTCGCGTTCAACGGCAAGAAGGTGAGTGACTCCAGCGAATTGCCGCGGCTGATAGACGCGACCAAGCCCGGTACCAGGGTAGCTCTACAGGTTTGGCGCAATCAGGGCGTGCGGGAAGTGGGCGTGGTAGTGGGCGAATTGCCCGGGGATAAGCCGGTGCCTGTCCGGACGCCGGCCAAGAACGCCAATAAGGTCGGCCTGGTGCTGAGCGAGTTGACCCCGGAGCAGGAACAGCAGTATGGGGTAACGGCTGGTCTGCTGGTGCAAGAGGCACAGGGGGCCGCAGCACTGGCGGGTGTCAGGCGTGGAGATATCATCCTAGCCCTGGGCCGTCAGGCGACATCCGGTGTGGAGCAGTTTAACCAACTCATATCCGAGCACGAAGCGGGCCGTAGCGTCCCCATGCTGCTGCGGCGCGGCAACAATGTCTTGTACGTCGCCCTCGGTCTCGATGGCAAATAGCAGAATTCCAGAACTGACGCCGTATATCCGCGAATCCTGCCATTTGTGCCCAAATCGCGCCGCACTGGATGCTTACTTGGTGAAAATCCGATAAAATAAGCCACTCGGAACGAAGGGCACTCACCGTGCCCTTTTTTGCTACCTTCTTCGTATGAATCATATCCGCAATTTTTCCATTATCGCCCACATCGATCACGGCAAATCCACTTTGGCCGACCGCTTCATCCAATTGTGCGGGGGGCTGAGCGAACGGGAAATGGAAGCCCAGGTCCTCGATTCCATGGACCTGGAGCGGGAACGGGGCATCACCATCAAGGCGCAGACCGCGGCCCTGCAATACAAGGCGCGGGACGGAAAGACCTATCTGCTCAACCTGATTGACACTCCGGGCCATGTGGATTTTTCCTACGAGGTGTCCCGCTCCCTGGCCGCCTGCGAAGGGGCTCTGCTGGTGGTGGACGCTTCCCAAGGGGTTGAGGCCCAGACGGTGGCCAATTGCTACACCGCCACTGAGCAGGGGGTAGAGGTGCTGCCGGTCCTCAACAAGATCGACCTGCCATCGGCCGAGCCCGAGCGGGTGATCCAGGAAATCGAGGACATCATCGGCATCGACGCCAAGGACGCGGTCCGAGCCAGCGCCAAGACCGGGCTGGGAGTGGAGGATATCCTGGAGGCGGTGATCCAGCGCATCCCGCCGCCCAAGGGGGACCCGGGCCTGCCGCTCAAGGCGCTGATCATCGATTCCTGGTTCGACAATTACGTGGGCGTGGTGATGCTGGTGCGGGTGGTCGACGGGGTGCTGAGGCCCAAGGACAGGATCCGCCTGATGGCCGCCGATGCCACCTTTTTGTGCGAGCACGTGGGGGTGTTCGCTCCCAAGTCCAGAAATCTGGAGCAACTCTCAGCGGGCGAGGTAGGCTTCATAATCGCCGGCATTAAGGAATTGAAGGCCGCCAAGGTGGGCGATACGGTCACCCTGGCGGACAGGCCCGCCGGCGAAGCGCTGCCCGGTTTCAAGGAGGTCAAGCCCCAGGTGTTCGCCGGCCTCTATCCGGTGGAGTCCCACGATTACGACGCCCTGCGCGACGCCCTGGAAAAGCTGAAGCTCAACGACGCTTCGCTGCAATACGAGCCGGAGACCTCCCAGGCACTGGGGTTCGGCTTCCGTTGCGGTTTCCTCGGACTGCTCCACCTGGATATCGTGCAGGAGCGCCTGGAACGGGAATACGACATGGACCTGATCACCACCGCCCCCACGGTGGTGTATCAGGTAGCCCTGCGCGACGGGACGGTGACGGAGATCGAAAACCCGTCCAAGTTGCCGGAGCTGTCCCGGGTGGAGGAGATTCGCGAGCCGATCATCACCGCCACCATCCTGGTGCCCCAGGAGTACGTCGGGGCGGTGATCACCCTGTGCACCCAGAAGCGGGGGGTGCAGAGCAACATGCAATACCTGGGGCGGCAGGTGATGCTGACCTACGAAATGCCCATGAACGAAGTGGTAATGGACTTCTTTGACAAGCTGAAATCGGTCAGCCGCGGCTATGCCTCCCTGGACTATGAGTTCAAGATGTTCCGCGCCGCCGACCTGGTGCGCCTGGACATCCTGGTGAACGGCGACCGGGTGGACGCCCTGTCGGTGATCGTGCATCGTGCCTCCTCGCAGTACCGGGGCAGGGAACTGGCCGCCAAGATGCGGGAGCTGATCCCGCGCCAGATGTACGATGTGGCCGTGCAGGCGGCGATCGGCTCCCACATCATCGCGCGGGAGAATGTCAAGGCGCTGCGCAAGAACGTTCTGGCCAAGTGCTATGGGGGCGACATCACGCGCAAGCGCAAACTGCTGGAAAAGCAGAAGGCCGGGAAAAAACGCATGAAGCAGGTGGGGAACGTGGAAATTCCACAGGAGGCGTTCCTGGCCATCCTAAGGGTCGAGGGCAAATGAGCGACGAGCTTTCCGGCGGTCCGGAAGACGGTGAGCTTCAAGGCATGCCCTTCATCCAAGGCTCATAAAACAACAACGGAGAAACCGAATGGATTTCGCATTATTCATGTTCGTCGCACTGGTGGTCACCGGGACGGTCTGGCTGCTAGACCATTTTATCGGCCGCCGCCACCGCCCCGCCGACGGGAAGGAGCCTTGGTGGGTCGAGTATTCGAAGAGTTTCTTCCCGGTCATCCTGCTGGTGTTCTTGCTGAGGTCCTTCCTGGTGGAGCCCTTCAAGATCCCTTCCGGGTCCATGATCCCCACCCTGCTGGTGGGGGATTTCATTCTGGTAAACAAGTTCGACTACGGTATCCGGCTGCCGATCATCAACCGAAAGATTATCGACGTGGGTGAGCCGAAGCGGGGCGACGTGATGGTCTTCCGGTACCCCAAGGATCCTTCCGTGGATTACATCAAACGGGTGGTGGGATTGCCGGGTGACACGGTAACCTACCGGGACAAGCGCCTCACCATCAACGGCAATCCGGTCCAGGCCAAGCCGGACGGCGATTACAGCTATGTGGAGGCGGGCCTGAATTACGCTACCACGCAACGCTATGTCGAAACCCTCGGCAGCCATGTCCACTCGATCATCACCCAGCCGGACATGGATACCTATCTGCCGGGACAGGTGGAGGATTTCCCCCACAAGGGCAACTGCGTATACCGGGAAACCGGATTTACCTGCGTGGTGCCCAAGGACAACTACTTCATGATGGGGGATAACCGTGACCGCAGCAACGACAGCCGTTATTGGGGTTTCGTGCCGGAGCGCAACATCGTCGGCAAGGCATTCATGGTCTGGTGGAACTTCGACCACTTCAACCGGATCGGGAAGTTTCTCAACTGAGGGAGGACGGTATGGAACGGCAAAGAGGCGCGACCTTTATCGGAATGCTCGTCATCGCGGCGCTGGTAATATTCGTTGCCGTCATCGGGATCAAACTTACGCCCAGTTATATCGAATACTGGTCGGTCAAGAAGATACTGGCCGCCATGGCCCAGGACCCGGCCTTGCAAGGCATGTCCCCGAGAGAGGTCCGCGCCTCGTTCGACAGGAGGGCGGACATCGACGACGTGAACAGCGTCAAGGGAAACGACTTGGACATCTCCAGGGAAGACGGGAAGCCGGTGGTGGGGGTGGCCTATTCCGTCAAGGTGCACCTGTTCGGCAATGTCAACGCCTGCCTGGACTTCAGTGCCTCTACTGCGAAATAGGGGCATGACCGGGTTTTCCGCGGATATCTCGCTAGCGTGAAACGCAGTATCATTTGCCGCCAACTGGGCTACGAGTTCAACACGCCCGCGCTGTTCAAGCAGGCGCTGACCCATCGCAGCTTCGGCATGCCCCACAACGAGCGGCTGGAGTTTCTCGGCGACAGCGTGCTCAATTGCGTCATCGCGAACCAGTTGTACCACCAATACCCGCGCCTGCCGGAGGGCGATCTGAGCCGCCTCAGGGCCCATCTCGTCAACAAGCAGACCCTTTATGAGATCGCGCAGTCGCTTCACCTGGGCGATCACGTGCTGTTGGGGGAAGGCGAACTGAAAAGCGGAGGATTCCGGCGCCCTTCCATCCTGGCGGACACCCTGGAGGCCATTTTCGGCGCGGTCTTTCTGGACAACGGTTTTGTCGCGGCGGAGAAGGTAATCGGCCGCCTGTATGCCCCCCTGCTGCAGGGGCTCGACGCCAAGAACATGGGGAAGGACTCGAAAACCCTGCTGCAGGAGTATCTGCAAGGGCACCGGATTCCCCTGCCGAGCTATTCGGTGGTCGCCACCCACGGGGAGGCCCATCAGCAGCATTTCGAGGTGGAATGCCTGATCCCCGAGTTGAATATCCGTTCCCGCGGCGATGGCCCGAGCAGGCGCAGTGCGGAACAGAGCGCCGCCAAAGAGGCCTACCGGCTGGCCACGGAGACTTAGCAGCCATGCACAACACCGATTTTCGCGCCGGATTCATCGCCATCGTGGGTCGCCCCAATGTGGGCAAATCCACCCTGCTCAACCGCCTGGTCGGGCAAAAGGTCAGCATTACCTCGCGCAAGGCGCAAACGACGCGGCACCGTATCACCGGCATCCTCACCGATGAGCGGGCGCAGTATGTGTTCGTGGACACCCCCGGTTTCCAGACGCAATACCAGTCCGCGTTGAACCGGGTCATGAACCGGACCGTGACCCAAACCCTGCACGATGTGGACGCGGTTTTGTTCGTCATCGAGGCACTGCGCTTCGATAACGGGGATCAGCGGGTGCTCGACCTGCTGCCCAGGGAGCGCCCGGTGCTGCTGGTGATCAACAAGGTGGACAAGCTCTCCGACAAGGCCCAGTTGCTGCCGTTTATCCAACGGATTTCGGAGCTGTTCCCCTTCACCGCGATCGTTCCGGTGAGCGCCGAGCAGGGTGCGCAGTTGTCCGAACTGTTGCAGGAAATTCGGCCGCTGCTGCCCGTTGGTCAGCCCCTCTTCGGCGAAGACGAGATCACCGACCGCAATGAACGTTTCCTGGCCGCCGAACTGATCCGGGAAAAGTTGTTCCGCCTGTTGGGCGACGAAATCCCGTACTCCACCAGCGTGCTGGTGGAGAAGTTTGAACTCGACGGCGCCCTGCGGCGCATCCACGCCGCCA
This sequence comes from Pseudomonadota bacterium, assembly GCA_021848325.1. Taxonomy (GTDB): domain Bacteria; phylum Pseudomonadota; class Gammaproteobacteria; order Burkholderiales; family JAJZUU01; genus JAJZUU01. The sequence continues at coordinate 24,953 of JAJZUU010000009.1, forward strand.
TCATCGTGGACAAGCCGGGCCAGAAGGCCATCGTGATCGGAAAAAAGGGCGAGAAGCTCAAGACCATCGCGACCCAGGCGCGCCAGGACATGGAAAAGCTGTTCGGCGGCAAGGTTTACCTGGAAGTCTGGGTCAAGGTCAGGGGAGGGTGGGCGGACGACGAGCGGGTGGTGAAGCGTTTGGGGTACGAGTAGGGGCCAGGCAGGTCAGTCATGAGCAGTGGCGAAAAGGGCCGGCAGGAGGCACAGCCTGCCTATGTGTTGCACAGTTACCCGTTCCGTGAAACCAGCCTGGTGGTCGAAGTCTTCAGCCGCGACTTCGGGCGTCTGCCGCTGGTCGCCCGCGGCGCGCGCCGGCCGAAATCCGCGGTGCGAGGCCTGCTTCTGTCGTTCCAGCCGCTACTGCTGAGTTGGTTCGGGAAGTCGGAAGTGCGCACCCTGCACCGTGCCGAATGGCAGGGCGGGCAACCTCAGTTGCAGGGGCTGGCCCTGATCTGCGGCTTCTACCTGAACGAACTGCTGATGCGGCTGCTGCACCGGGAGGACCCTCACGAGAAGCTCTTCCTGTGCTACCGGCGCGCCTTGCAGGCCCTGGCCGGGGAGGGCGAGTACGCTACCATCCTGCGCCGCTTCGAGAAGTGCCTGCTGCAGGAACTGGGCTATGCCTTGTCGCTGGAGCACGATGCCGAGAGCGGCGAACCGGTTGCGCCGGATCGCCTCTACGCCTACCAGATCGAGCGCGGTCCCCTGCTGGACCAGGCCGGGCCCGGCCGAAACGGTGTACAATTGCTGGGCAAGACGCTGCTGGACATGGCCGCGGATGACTATGCCGACCCCGTTACCTTGCAGCAGAGCAAGGCGCTGATGCGCACGCTCATCAACCATTACCTGGGGGAAAAACCCCTGCACACCCGGCAACTCCTCAAGGACGTGCAGCAATCATGATCTGCCTGGGCGTTAACATAGACCATATCGCCACCCTGCGGCAGGCCCGCGGCACCCGCTACCCTAGCCCGGCGCAGGCTGCCTTGATGGCCGAGTCCGCCGGGGCGGACGCCATCACCCTGCACCTGCGCGAGGACCGTCGCCACATCCGGGACGCGGACGTGGAGATCCTGCGCCAGTTGCTGCAGACCAGAATGAACCTGGAAATGGCGGTCACCGACGAGATGCTGGCTGTCGCGCTGCGGGTGAAGCCCCATGACGTCTGCCTGGTGCCCGAGCGGCGTCAGGAGTTGACCACAGAGGGCGGGCTGGACGTGGCCGCCCATTTCGACAAGGTGGCCCACGCCTGCCGCGTGCTGGGCCAGGCCGGGATACGGGTTTCTTTGTTCGTCGACGCGGACCGGGAACAACTGCAGGCGGCCCGGGATGCGGGCGCCCCGGTGGTGGAAATCCACACCGGGCATTATGCGGATGCCGCCGATCCGGTGCGGGAACAACGGGAGTTCGAACGAGTTGCCGCCTGCGCCGAACAGGGCGCCGCCCTGGGGCTGCACGTCAACGCCGGCCATGGGCTGCACTACCACAACGTGCAGCGGATCGCCGCCATTCCCGCGGTGCGCGAACTCAACATCGGCCATGCGATCGTGGCCCACGCGCTGTTCGTGGGATGGGACCGGGCGGTGCGCGAAATGAAGGCGATGATGTCGGCCGCACGCGCCCGGTCATGATCTACGGGATCGGCTCGGACATCGTGGCCGTGGAGCGTATCCGCCGGCTGCTGACCGCCTACGGCGACACCTTTGCGCGGCGCATCCTGGCCCCGGAGGAGTGGGACGCCTATCGCGCGAGTGCGAACCCGGCAAACGTGCTGGCCAAGCGCTTCGCCGCCAAGGAGGCCCTTGCCAAGGCGCTGGGTACCGGGCTCAGGCATCCGGTCAGCCTGCGCAACATCAGCATTATCCACAATGGATTGGGCCGGCCGGAATTCAGTCTGAGCCCGGAACTGGCGCAACTGCTCCGGCAACGGGGCGTCGGTCGCCAGCATCTGTCGCTGAGCGACGAAAAGGACCTGGCCTGCGCCTTTGTCGTGTTGGAACAATCGATCGGAACGTCGTAAATCATGTCGCTTGGCCCTGTCATGCTGGATATCCTCGGCACCGAACTCACCGCCGAGGAGCGCGAGAAACTGACCCACCCGCTCACCGGCGGGGTCATCCTGTTCAGCCGGAACTACCAGTCCCCTGGCCATCTGCTGGCCCTGACCTCGGCCATCCACGCCCTGCGGACCCCGCCGCTGCTGATCGCCGTCGATCAGGAAGGGGGCAGGGTGCAGCGCTTCCGGGAAGGTTTCACCCGGATACCGCCCATGCGCGAACTGGGCCGTATTTGGGACCGGCACCCCCATCAGGCCAAGATCCTCGCCCACAAGACGGGCTACGTGCTGGCCTCGGAGCTGCGCGCCTGCGGCGTGGATTTCAGCTTCGCTCCGGTGCTGGATGTGGATTATGGGCAAAGCGGAGTGATCGGCGACCGCGCCTTTCACCGCGACCCCCAGGCCATCGCCGAAATGGCGCATGGTCTCATGCTGGGCTTCAAGCAGGCGGGGATGGCCAGCGTCGGCAAACATTTTCCCGGGCACGGCTTCATCCGCGCGGATTCCCATCTGGAGGTGCCGCTGGATGGCCGGGATTTCGCCGATATCGAGATGGACGATCTGGTGCCGTTCAGGCAAATGATCGATTTCGGGCTTGCCGGGATCATGCCCGCCCACGTGATCTATCCCAAGGTGGACAGCCTTCCCGCGGGCTTTTCCAGGATCTGGCTCAAGCACATACTGCGCCGGGACATGGGCTTCGACGGCGCCCTTTTCAGCGACGACCTGAGCATGGCGGGGGCGGCTGTGGCGGGCGGTATCGTGGAACGGGCCGAGGCGGCCCTGGGGGCGGGCTGCGACATGGCTCTGGTGTGCAACGACCCGGCCGCGGCGGAGCGGCTGCTGGACAAGCTGCGCTGGCAGATGCCGGCGGTGAGCGTGGCGCGGCTGGTGCGCATGCACGGCCGGCCTCACCCGGAATCCCTGGTGAGGCTGCACGAGCAGGCGGATTTCGTCAACGCGGTGCACGCGGTGGCCGGGTTTGGATTCAGCAGCGGCGAGCTTCCGCTGCAGGCGGGCGGGGCGGGCGACGATGGGCAATAGCCATACCCACCATCATGAGCACGCCCATCATGGCGGCGGCGCCCAGTTCCGCTGGGCGTTGCTGATCACGCTGGCCTTCGCCATCATCGAAAGCCTGGGCGGCTACTGGTCAGGGTCGCTCGCACTGCTGGGGGACGCCGGTCACATGTTTTCCGACGCGGTGGCCCTGGGCTTGGCCGCGCTGGCCGCCTGGATCGCCAAGCGCCCGCCTTCGGCCCGCCTGTCCTACGGCTTCGTCCGTGCCGAGGTGGTAACCGCCCTGCTCAACGGACTGATCATGCTGCTGGTGGTCACCGGCATCGCGATAGAGGCGGTGGAGCGCCTCAGCAGACCGCAGCCGGTGGCGGGGGGGATGGTAATCGCCGTGGCCGCCGCGGGGCTCGTCGCAAACGTGGTGGTGGCCTTCGTGCTGAGCCGGGGCGAGCAAAGCATCAACTCCCGCGCAGCGCTGCTCCACGTTATGGGGGACCTGCTGGGTTCCATCGCCGCCCTGATCGCGGGGGCGGTCATTTATGCCACCGGGTGGATGCCCATAGACCCCATCCTTTCCCTGCTGGTCGCCGGCCTGATCCTGTTTTCCACCCTCAATCTGCTGCGGGAGGCGTTCTACGTACTGATGGAAGGGGTGCCGCCGCACCTGCAACTGGAAAACGTGGGATATGAAATGGCGAAAGTGGCGGGAGTGCGCGGGGTGCACGATTTGCACATCTGGAACCTCTCTACCGGCCGGGCGGCGCTTTCCGCCCACCTGGAGATGGATGACCTGAATTCCTGGCAGCCGATCCTGGCGGGCATGCGCGCCATGCTCCACGAGAGATTCGAGATCGACCATATCACGCTGCAGCCCGAGCTCGCGGAGGGGATCAGGCAGCCCTACACGGCGGACATCCCCATCCATCCGAAGAAGGCGCCGGCACGAAGGTGAGCGGGCAGGCTATACCCTCTCCATATATTCACCGCTGTCGGTATTGACCTTGATTTGCTCACCCTCCAGCACGAACGCGGGGACCATCACGGTCAGGCCGGTCTCCGTCTTGGCTGATTTATAAGAACTGGCGGCGGTCGCGCCCTTGAGGCTAGGTTCCGTCTCCGCCACGGTCAGCACGACGCTCTGGGGGAGCTGCAGACCGATGGCGCGCTCGTTGTGGAAGTTCACCTGGACGTCGGTGTTGGGCAGAAGATATTCGGTCTGTCCTTCCAGGAAGTCCGCCGAGAGGGAGAGTTGTTCGTAGGTCTCCTTGTCCATGAACACATAACTGTCGCCTTCCTGGTATAGGTACTGCATGTCGCGGCTTTCCACAAAAGTGCGCTCGATCTTCTCATCGGTGCGGAAGCGCTGGTTGAGCTTGGTACCGCTCTGGATATCCTTCATCTCCACCTGCATGAAGGCGCCGCCGCGCCCGCCGACGTGGACGTGGTAGCATTTCAGGATGCGCCACACGCGCTTCTCGAACTCGACGAGGTCGCCGCCCCGGATTTCGGTTGCAAGCACTTTTGCCATGGGGGTACTCTTGAGCTGGTGGGAAAATTGGCATTCTACTATAGCCCCGTCCCATTCATAAACCTAAGGCGCCGGGCGTTCCGAGTCCGCGCAGCTATAGATGGATAATCGCGAGATGGAACCGGAGTTTTCCACCGAGTGCAGGCGATGCCCCCGCCTGGCCAATTTTCTCGACCAGGTCAAAAGCGATAATCCCGCCTATTACGCAAGACCGGTACCGCCCTTCGGCGCCGACAACCCTGCGGTGCTGGTAGTGGGGCTCGCGCCGGGGATGCACGGCGCCAACCGCACCGGCAGGCCCTTTACCGGCGATTATGCCGGCCTGTTGCTGTACGAAACCCTGCACCGCTTCGGCTTCTCCAGTCAGCCAAGCTCCGTGAGCGCGGCCGATTCACTCCGGCTTATGGACTGCCGCATCACCAACGCGGTCAAGTGCCTGCCCCCGAAGAACAAGCCGGATACGGAAGAAATAAAGCAGTGCAATAAGTACTTGAGGATTGAACTTAATGCATTGACGGAGGATGCGATTATCCTTGCCTTGGGTAACGTCGCCCACCGTGCGGTTCTTTTGGCCCTGGGGCTCAAGAACAGCGCTTTTCCCTTCGCCCACGGGGCGGTGCATATCTTGCCCCGGGGGCTGACGTTGTATGATAGCTACCATTGCAGCCGTTATAATACCCAGACGAGACGCCTTACCACGCCCATGTTCGAGCAGGTTTTCGCCGCTATAGCCAGCCAACTGAGGAGAAGATGATGCCCTACGTCAACATTCGCGTCGCCGGCACCTTGACCCGCGAGCAGAAAAGCAAGATCGCCGAAGAGATCACCGATGTCCTGGAGCGCATTGCCCATAAGCCGAAATCGTACACCTACATCGCCTTCGACGAACTGCCCGAGGAGAATTGGGCCGTCGCCGGTACCCTGTTGGACGAGGACGCGTGAGTCCGCCCTCGGTCGGGCCCGTTGCGTGTCATCGCTAGATGTTCGACAGCAAGGCCTTCCTCAAGAACCTCTCCAATCTCCCCGGGGTGTACCGCATGCTCGGTGCCGATGGGGAGGTCCTGTACGTGGGCAAGGCGCGGGACCTGAAGAAGCGGGTATCCTCCTATTTCCAGAAAGGCGATCTTTCGCCGCGCATCCGCTTGATGCTGAGCCAGATCAAGCAGATCGAGACCACCGTGACCCGGTCGGAATCGGAAGCGCTGCTCCTGGAAAACAATTTAATCAAGGCATTAAGTCCGCGCTACAACATACTGTTTAGAGACGATAAGTCGTATCCGTATGTAATGCTCAGCGGGCACCGTTTTCCGCGCCTGGGCTTTTACCGCGGCGCCCTGGACAAGAAGAACCGCTATTTCGGCCCCTTTCCCAATGCCTGGGCGGTGCGCGAGAGCATTCAACTGCTGCAGAAGGTGTTTCGCGTGCGCACCTGCGAGGACAGTGTATTCAATAACCGCTCGCGCCCCTGCCTGCTGCATCAGATCAAGCGCTGCACCGCCCCGTGCGTGGGGCTGGTCTCAGCGGACGACTACCAGAACGACGTGAAAAACGCTGCCCTGTTCCTGGAGGGCAAGGAAAGCGAGGTCCTGCGCACCCTCTCGGGGAAGATGCAGGCCGCCGCGGCCAGCATGCAATACGAACAGGCCGCCCTTTATCGCGACCAGATACAGTCCCTGAGCAAGATCCGGGAAACGCAGTTCGTGAGCAGCGGAAGCCGGCTGGATGCCGATGTCGTGGCGTGCGTGTCCGACGGCGGCGTGGTGTGCGTCAACCTGGTCATGATCCGCGGCGGCAGGCACCTGGGGGATAAGAGCTTTTTCCCACAAAATGCCGACGATGGCGATGCCGCTGCCGCCCTGGAGGCGTTCCTCTCCCAGCATTACCTGAATCGCGCAGCGCCCGGGCTTATCATCGTCAGCGAACCTGTGGTTGGCGAGGAACTGGAAGTGCTGCTCGGCGAGCAGGCCGGCCACCGGGTCCGGATTAATGCCCACCCGAGCGGCGAGCGCCGGGTCTGGCTGCAGATGGCCCTGGAGAATGCACGCCTGGCCGTGGCGCAGAGGCTGAACCAGCATGTGGCCCAGGAGGCGCGGCTGCAAAGCCTGCAGGAGGCGTTAGGTTTGCCGGCAACCGTCCGGCGCATCGAGTGCTTCGATGTGAGTCACACCATGGGGGAGGCCACCGTAGCCTCCTGCGTCGTGTACGACCATGGTGCCATGCAAAATGGCGAGTACCGCCGCTACAACGTCACAGGGGTGACGCCGGGGGACGATTATGGGGCGATGCGGCAAGTGTTGAGCCGCCGCTACGGTAAGATCGCGTCCGAGGAGGGCAAGATGCCGGACCTCATCCTCATCGACGGCGGGAAAGGGCAACTAGGCGTCGCGATGGAGGTGCTCACGGACTTGGGTCTCGCCGACGTCTATCTGGCGGGAGTGGCGAAAGGAGAGGAGCGAAGGCCGGGATTGGAGCAGTTGGTTTTCCCGGATCGCGAAAACCCGCTACAATTGCCAAAGGATCACAGCGGCCTGCACTTGATCCAGCAGATCCGGGACGAGGCGCACCGCTTTGCGATTACCGGCCACCGGGCCAAGCGTGGCAAAGCGCGCACCAGTTCCTCGCTGGAGCAGATCGGCGGGGTCGGGGCCAAACGCCGGCAAAAGCTCTTGGCGCGTTTCGGCGGGCTGCGCGGCGTGCAGTCCGCCAGCATCGACGAGTTGTCTCAAGTGGAGGGTATCAGCCGGAAACTCGCCGAAAAGATCTATCAAGAGTTGCATTAAGGCCCACCGCCCCCTGCGGGTGCCGTGGGCCCTGCGGCCTTCCCCAGCGACGAAGCCACCCTCAAACTAGCATGCCACTGAATATACCCAATCTGCTGACTTGGCTTAGGATTGTTCTGATCCCGCTGTTCGTGGCCGTGTTCTACCTGCCGCATTCGTGGATTTCTGGGCACGAGGCCAACCTGGTAGCCACCGCCATCTTCGCCATCGCCGCGCTCACCGACTGGCTGGATGGCTATCTCGCGCGAAGCCTGAACCAGACCTCGGCCTTCGGTGCCTTCCTCGACCCCGTAGCGGACAAGCTCATGGTGGCCGCCGCACTCATCGTACTGGTCAAACTCGGGCGGGTTGACGCCATGGTTTCCCTCGTCATTATCGGTCGCGAGATCGCCATCTCCGCCCTGCGCGAATGGATGGCCAAGATCGGCGCAAGCAAGAGCGTGGCGGTCTCGTTCCTGGGGAAAGTGAAGACCACCGCTCAGATGGCCGCCATTCTACTGCTCCTGTATCATGAAAAAATGCCGCTCATCGATGCCCAGACGGTGGGCACCGGGCTAATTTATATCGCGGCCATATTAACTTTGTGGTCAATGGCTTATTACCTGAGAATGGCTCTGCCTCATGCATTGAAGAGCGGTCAGCCTTGACATCGGCGCCAAAATTATTACAATTGTCACTCTTGTTAGGCGGGAATAGCTCAGTGGTAGAGCACAACCTTGCCAAGGTTGGGGTCGCGAGTTCGAGCCTCGTTTCCCGCTCCACATTCCGGGGAAAGCGACGGGCTTTCCCCTTTTTAGTTCAAGAAGCTGCCTAAAGAATCTTCGCGAGTGCGGCAGGTTGTTAAGCGGCTTCCGAGATAGCCCGCAACAGGCCGCTTCCAGCAGGTGGTCCGGTTCTCGGGTTTCTGCGCTAAGAGCGATTCCGGTTACGGTCCGGCGTACCTGGAGGCCGTGCCCGAACTCCGTTCGCGGCACCGGTCCTGCCCTCGGCGGTTCGCCGTGACCGGTGCGATTTTGTGTGTGCCAGCTTGAGTTACGGCGGGGTGGCAGAGTGGTTATGCAGCGGCCTGCAAAGCCGTGGACGCCGGTTCGATTCCGACCCCCGCCTCCATCCAGCCCGGATGGCGGAGCAGGGACACACAAGGGATTTCAAGACCTCCAGATATATTCCGCAAGGCATTGTTTCGTAATTGACTTGTTTCTGATCGGCAACATGAATCTTGCCCGGATGGCGGAACAGGTAGACGCTACGGACTTAAAAACATCTTGTGGTGTAGTATTTTCAACGGTTAGAAGCACATTGCGCGTAAAAGTGCGTAATCCGTTGAAAAGGAGCCAACACCATGGGGTCGATAGTCGAGTCCAAGAAAATCGGCAAGGACGGTAAGGCCGTCACGATCTACCGGGCGCACATCCGGCGCACCGGATTCAAGAGCCAGTCCAAGAGCTTCCGCACCAAGACCGAGGCGAAGGAATGGCTGCGCAACAACGAAGCCACCGTCCTGCTGGAAAAGAAATCCAAGGGGTCAGGCACTACCTTCGCCAAGCTGGCCGAACTATTCGCCGCTGCGCCCCCGATGAAGGGCACGCGGTATTGGGACGCCGGCCACCTCGATTTCTGGATTGAGCAATTCGGGCCGCTGCGCCTCAACGATGTTACGCACGGCGAAATCAACGCCGCCGTGGCCGTGCTCCAAACCCGCCCGGCGATGCGCGCCACGTCGAGCGGCCCCAAGCCTACCGGCAAGCTGCTATCGCCGGCCACGGTCAACCGCCATCTGGCTACCCTTTCCGCCGTGATGAACTTCGCGCTCAAGCGGGGCATGATCGAGGCGCATCCGATGAAGGCCGGCAAGGTGGAGAAGCTGACCGAAGGCAACGGCCGCAAGCGCGTATTGACCAACGAGGAAGTTACGCGCCTGCTGGCTGCTGCCGAGGGTAGCCGGTGGCCGATGATGCCGCTATTCCTGCGCATGCTGCTGACCACGGCCGCGCGCAAATCCGAAGTGCTCAACCTTCGGTGGGAGCACGTCAGCTTGGCCGAGTCAGTGGCGATTCTGCACGAAACGAAGAACGGCCGGGCGCGAGCCTTGCCGCTGGTTTCCGACGTGCGGGCCGCACTGGAACAGGTCAGCAAGGTGCGGCCGATAAATTCCGACTACGTGTTCTTCGACCCCAAGCACCCGGCCCAGCCCAAGAACGTGGACACGATCTGGCACTTTGTGCGCCAACGCGCCGGCCTGCTGAAAGACCGCGACGACCCGCTCGACCAGGTGGTGCTCCACACGACCCGGCATTCAGCCATCACCAAGATGCTGAAAGGCGGCGCCAACCTTACCCAGGCCGCCGTCGTGTCCGGCCACCAGACCCTCGCCATGCTCAAGCGCTACGAGCACCTGGCGGCCCAGGATTCCGTCGAGTTGGCCGAACGCCTGCTCGGCGGTGGTAAATCCGTCGCCTGACGGTTTCAGGCAAAGCGGGCCGGCGCGGTGGGCAAACACCGGCCGGCCCTGACCGAAACGCAACTGCAAGGAGTTACGAAATGGCTACCCAAGAGAATATCAAACCAGCGACCGAAGCCGCAGAGCGCGACGCACTCAACGAAGCCGCAGAGCGCGACGCACTCAACGAAGCAAGCATGGCACTCGGCCGGGCGTGGGGACTTGCTGAAACCCTATGTTTTCAAGCGGGCGAACGCCCCGACGATTTCGACGTCGAGGGCGTCATGCGCGTGATTCACTCGCTGGTGGGCCAAGCGAAGGCGAAGGTAGGCGCTCGGGCCGTTGATCTGGAAATCGACGCCGCGCTGGCGGTTTGTTGTCTGGTCATGGTGGATTCCCAGGAAAGCGCCTATGACCCCGGCTCGTCGTCATCGTGGGCACTTGAGGCTGTACCGAGCGCTATTCAGCGCGCGAAGGATGCAGTCGACGCTGTGCCCTGGGGCCTCCCTCAACTGAAAGCCGCTTGATTCCGGCCGCCTGCGGGCGGCTTTTTTATTCGATGACGTATAAATAACTTTGTGCCTGTTTGTGATGCTTGGCAATCGGTGGCGGTCAAGGTATAGTCGCTGACAGTATCTCGAAACGAAAACCGCGAAGCCAGACCGCAACGACTGGTGCAGTACGAGGCAACACCCCCGAGCGAAAGCTAAAGGTGGTGGTAACGGCCCCCAAGGAATGCACCGCCCTTGGAACCGATACCCCCTAGCCCCCGGCTAGGACAGGCGCTTAGAGATATAGACCGGAGCACTACATGCTGCCGGTCTTTTCATTTGTGGCGACCGGTAGCACCTCGCAGGAGAGTGCGCCATGCAAACCACGAACACCCAAGAAGCATTTGAGTTAAGCGACCTTCGCGCCGTCGAAGCGCTCGCCGCCGAAAATCCCAAGTACCTGACTGTATCCACGCTGCGCTGGCAGCTTCGCCACCGTGACACCAACGGCCTGGCCGCCGCGTGCGTGCGCGTCGGCAAACGCCTGCTGATTTCCAAGTCGCGTTATGAGCACTGGCTGGCGACCCAAACCGAAGCGGCGCGGGGTGTGGCATGAGCTACGCCGCCAACATCCCCCCGCAACTTGATTTCAGCAAGCGCGGCATGTGCGCCGCCCTCAACATGGCCGAGGACGAGTTCACCGACGCCTACCGTAACAAGGAAATCGCGCCCCCGGATAGCGTGCGCTTACGCGAGCCTAGGTGGTCAGTGATGGCCCTGGGGCAGGAAATCAAGAAACGCACCCCGGCGCATCTGGTGGGGCTGGAAGCCCTGAACTATCAGCTTGAAGCACTGGCTCGCGCCGAACGTGCAGAAGGGTGGCGACATGACTAATGCAACCGCCCGTGCCATTGCGGCGCTACAAAAAGAAATGGCCTCAGGGGAAACTGAGGCCAGCAAAGAAAAAACCACTGTAAGCGAGAGTGTACCGAGTGCCAAAAATTTAGGCAACGGTCAGTTCGCCGAGCACGGCGCCGCTTTGCTTGCCAACGGCTATTTAATCATTCCAATCAAGCCGGGCCACAAGCGCCCGGCACTCGACAACTGGCAAACCGCACGACTTGGCGCCGCTGACCTGACCCGATACCCTAACCATGGCGTCGGTGTGCTGTGCGGGCAAGGTGCCCAGCCCATTGCCGCTATCGACGTGGATACTACGGACGGTGCATTGACTACCCGGTTCGTGGGTTGGTGCCAGGAACACCTCGGCGCCACGTGTGAGCGCGTGGGCTTCGCGCCCAAGATCCTGCTCGCCTACCGGGCAGCGTCCGAAGGCTGGGGCAAGGCTACCGGCGCCTGGTTCGAGGACTTGGGCGGTGCGCGGCACCGGCTGGAAGTGCTGGGCAAGGGTCAGCAGTTCGTGGCCTACCATATCCACCCGGACACGGGCGAGCCCTACGAGTGGGTGGATTTCTTCGGCGGCCTCGATGCCATGCGGGCCGGCGACCTGCCCATCATCACCGAGGCCCAGGTCGAAGAAGCCCTGCAGGTGTTCGAGGCCATGGCCGAGGAAGCCGGGCTCGTGCGCGTGTCGGGCAGCAAGACCAAGGCTGGGGGCATGACCTCGGCGCCGGTCGACGACCCGCTCATGGCCTATGAGCCACCGGTCGGCATTGACATGGGAGAGGCCCGGCGCCTTGTGTCCTACGTGGATAACGAGGACTACGACACCTGGCTGAAAGTCGGCATGTCGCTGCACCACGAGTTCGACGGCGACGTGGCCGCGCTGGATTTGTGGGATGAATGGTCGAGCACGGCAACGAACTACGCCAGCCGTGAGGACTTGGAGAAGCGGTGGGATAGCTTCGGCCGATCGGGGCGCAACCCGACGACGGCGCGCTGGCTGCTCAAGGTAGCGGGCGAAGCAAAGAAGCCCGACCATGATGCTGGCCGATTAGACGCGGCACGCCGCGAACACCAGAAGCAGGAAAACGAGCGCATTGGCAACGGCAACGGCCGTTACCCGACCGTCGAGGTTATCGACCTGAAAGCCGCATTGACCCGATTCGTTTTCATGTCGGACGGTTCTCGCGTCGCCGACATCTTCAACCCGCACTACGATCTGGCCTTTTCCGACTGGTCGGCCACGTTCGCAGCCTCGAAGGAGCCGATATGGGACGACGAGAAGCGGAAGGAGAAGCTGGTGGCTGTTCCGCTCTTGTGGCGCGCATCGAAGGAGCGCAAGACCGTGGTTTGCCGCACCTTCAAAGCAGGCGGTGCGCCGGTTCTCAACGATCCCAACGGGAAGCTGGCGCTGAACACCTGGCGCCCGTTTGATCGCACTGCGAACGTGCAGGACATGGCAGCGGCCGGGGTGGATCTGTTCCTGGATCACGTCGACCTGCTATTCGGGAAGGATGCCCCGCGTTTCCTCGACTGGCTGGCGCATATTGAGCAACGCCCCGGCGAACTCCCCCATACGGCGTGGCTGCACATTGCCAAGCACTTCGGCCTGGGCCGCAACTGGATGGAATCGGTACTCGCCCGCGTTTGGGCCGGCGCCGTGGCCGCCAATCTTGACCTTGTTTCAGTGCTCAAGAAAGACGGCTACAACGGCCGGCTTTCTTGCAAGGTGCTGGCCGTGGTCGATGAAATTCGGGAAGGCGGCCGCGACGCGCAGTGGGAGCACTCGGAGAAAATGAAGAGCATCATCACCGAGGAAACGCGGCAGATTAACCCGAAGTACGGGCGTCAGTCGGTAGAGTTCAATGCGTGCCGCTGGTTGATGTTCTCCAACCACTTGTCGGCCATCCCCCTAGAAGATGGCGACCGACGCATCGAGGTTGTCTATACCGAGGCCCGGCCACGGGGGGCAGATTACTACGCCAGGCTGTACTCCGTGCTCGACGATGCCATGTTCATCGCCGCCGTAGCGAAGTACCTGGGCGAGCGTGACATTGGCGCATTCAATCCGGGTGCCCACGCCGTCAATAGCGAATCGAAGAAGGCGGCAACCAAAGCGAGCCAAACCCCAATGGCAGCATGGTGCGAAATGCTGGTCGAGCACTGGCCCAGTGACCTGATTATGTCGCAGCACCTTTTCGACATCCTGGCGCGCGATGGTGCAGGCGGATCGCTCAACGCCGCACACCGACGAACCTTGGAGCAGCACGGCGTTGAAGCCCTGGGCAAGCCGTTGAAGGTGGAAGGCCGGCCGGTGCGCGTTTCAATTGTTCGCAACAAGGAACGGTGGAAACAGGCAGAACCTAACAACCTGCGCGACGAGTTGGCGAAGGCCAATCCCGGATTGGACAGTGCCCGCGACTACCTGATGGAGTTTGCAGCGTGCGGGTAATACCTTGCAGCGAACACGTAACCGGCCGCCGATTGGTGGCCGTTTTTGTTTGGGCGGTTACGCTGGTTACGCTGGTTACGCTCAATATATAAACGTCAAACCATTCATTTTATTGATGGTTACTTTTTAGAAACGCCGTAACGAGCGTAACGAGCGTAACCGACCGCCGATTGGTGGCCGAATTTCCGCGCAGTACGTGCGCGCGAGGCAACAAAAAAAATTGACACCTGAAAAAGGCCCAAACTTCACGCATCGCGCGCGGGCATGCGCGTGTGGGGCTGGGCATCCGCACACCTGAAAAAGGGGCGGCAGCGCCTTGCTAGACGCATCGCGCGTGCGCATGCGCGCGAGGCAGACGTCCTAGGCCTCTAGACGATGGGGACCTAATCTCGCGCGTGCGCATGCGCGCGAGGCAGACACCGTCCAGACACCTGAAAAAACGGCCGCAACGGATCAACTGACCGCTGGCAATCAAGCAACAGTGCGCCCTCAGCCGGCGTGTGCGTAATCCCGAGCGTAAAGGGCATGGTGCACGTACCTCGTAGGGGTGCCCGTACCTTTCTGTCTGACAAATACAGTCATCCCATGACCACCGGACAGAAACGACATGCCCAAGCTGATAACCCTCGAAGAAGCTGCCGCCCGATGCGGCATTTCGCGCCGGACGGTGGATCGCTACGTCGAGCGCGGGCAGTTCGTGGCTCTCTATCAACTCCCTACCGGCCACCTTCGCGTTGATGAGCACGACCTCAACGCTTGGCTGGCCGCATGCCGCACCGACAACCAACCGAAGGAAGCCACCCAATGAGAACCGCAGCCATCGACAAGGAACTCGCCAAAGAGCACGAACAGCTTGGCGAGGCCCGAGCAGCAGCAGCCGAAGCCGCTGAGAAGCTGTCCACCGAACCCGGCAACAAGAAACATCGTTTGGCCGTGCTGGAAGCGCAGGCACGAGCCGATGAAATCAACGTGACCATCGAGGCCCTTAACCTGGCCCGCGAGCAGGCGGTCAAATTCGATCAGTCCGAGGAAGGCCAGGCCACCCGCGCCAAGCGGGCGTCGATGGTGGCAACCGTGCGCGATGCCAATGCACAAATGGTTGCAGCAGCGGCCGCCGTCGACGAGGTGCTGGCCGCACTGCGCACCTGCGCCGTGCAATTCGCCGACGCTCGCTTGGCCGCTCAAAGTGCTAGTGCCGCCTATCTCGACCTGAACGAGAGCGACCTCGACGCCCGGATGCACGACTACCAAGCCCTGAACCACGAACCCGGCAACGTGGCGCACGCCTTGGCATTGACACTGCACGACATTGTTACTGCCACCGGACTGGATTGCAGCCACTTCCTCACGTTCAACCCCTACACGCTGACGCCCAACAGTGGCGTGGGCGGTGAATTCTTGCGAACCCTTGAACAAGGAGCACGGGCCAACACCCTGCGCGCTGTCACAACCCTGGCACATATCGAGGCAGTGCATACCGGCACCTATGTGCCGCCACCGCCCATGGAGCAGCCCAGACCCAACCTGCACGCCGACCACTTCATCGCCGCGAACTTCAACGAACTGATGGAGCACGTTGCTGCAACCGGCGAAGAGCCAGCCCTCGACCCGGACGAAACGCACACGATTGCAAAGGATTGGGACGAATACTTGGCTGCAACCTCGGGCCTCGAATCGCCCAAGGTGCTGCACCAGGAGTAACCAGCGATGAATTACACCCCCGTCAATGTGCCGCTGCAAAGCCCCGAGCGCGTGGTCTATCCGCACGAGGTGACACCACCGCGTGAGTGTGAGGTCAGCAGGCCGAGCCCGACAGAGGCAGCGACATCCTGGTCGGGCTTCCACAAGCGGGGGTGCTATGAGCGAAGAAGCCAAGCGATACATCGTGCGCGAATACCTCGATCTTCACCCTGACAAAGAATTCCGGCGCGCGGTCTTTGCGTTGCTGCTTCTCGACAAACCTGAGCACCTAGACACGCTCTACGACATGGCCGTGCGCTTCGGCATGTGCGGCGAGATTGTCGAGGGCGTTTTCATTTAAGGAGTCTTAACCATGGCAATCATCGACGCAGCAACGCAGTTTTCCAACGCTCAAACCGTGACCGGTGCGAGCGCTGTCCTTTCCGCCAATACCCTTGATGCGCTACAGAACCGCGATATGGGCGGTGGTAAATCTTTTCAGGTGCTGTTTCAGGTCGGCACCGCATTTGCCGGCCTGACGGCCCTCGAAATGCAGATCATCACGGCCGACGATGCCGGCCTGACCACGAACGTGAATGTGCTGGGCAGTACGGGTGCCATTCCAGTGGCTTCGCTGACGGCGGCCGCCAGGTTCTACGCCAGCATCAACCCGCGCATCGGCAACAAGGGGCAGCGCTACATCGGCTGCCGCTACATCCCGACCGGCACCGGCACGGCTGGCACGATCAGCGCGCAAATCGGTGGCGACGTGGGCGACTTCAAGCCGGTTTATCCAACCGGCTATTCCGTGGCTTAAGGGGAACAATCATGGACGTTGGAGGCGCAGGGATATTTTTACAGGCGGCCGGGGCCGTCAATTCGGCTATCGGCAGCTACTACAGCGCGAAGTCCCAGCAAAGCAGCCTGCGCTTCGCCGCAGACATCGCCGACATCAATGCGCGCATTTCCGAAATCGGGGCGCAATCTGAATTGATGAAGGGCGAGCGCGAGATTGGCGCCCTCACGATGCGTTACGGCCAGATGAAGTCCACGCAGCGCGCCTCACTCGCAGCAAACGGCGTGGATTTGGGCGAAGGCAGCGCGGCCGAGATCCAAGCCTCTACCGACATCCTCAAGGAAATCGACGCCAACACGCTGAACTCCAACGCTGTGCGCAGCGCCTGGGGCTATCGCACACAGGCGACCAACTACCAGAATGACGCCATCTTAAAGCGTGCCACGGCCAGCACTATCGACCCACTTGGGGCGGGCCTCACGTCACTGCTGGGCAGCGCTGGCAGCGTGGCGAGCAGTTGGTACAACTACAACAAGGCGAGCGGCCAGCAGGTGCGGTGATGAGAACCATCGGGCTTTCTGCAAAAGGGAAGGTGGTAGGCGAATACGTGCCATCGGCAAAACTGACCTTTGCCCAGGTAGAGGAAATGCGCGCCCTGGCAACAGGCGGCCTCACATACACCGAAATTGGCGCCAGGTTTGGTGTTTCCAGATCGAGCGCGGCCAGGGCCATCAAGGGCGAAACCTGGGCAGTTCCGGTAGCAAGGCTGGTGCAGCAGATCGAAACCGAGGACTTGGCCGCACTCACTTCTGGCGAGGGGCGGCTGCTGATTGCCAAAAAGGCCGGGGCGACTACCGGGTCAGTTGAACGAGCCATGAAGAAGACCGGCATTGCCTGGGATGGAAATATCAGGAAGCAGAAGCATTCCCATTGCAAGCAGGGGCACCCCCTGGAGGGTCAGAACCTGATTGTGAGGAAAAACGGCACCCAAGCCTGCCGAGAGTGCAGCCGGGAACGGGGGCGCACATTTGCACGGAGAAAGCGCGATGACGCTCGCCGTGGCCGTGAATGACGCCGGTTTGCGCATCGGTGAGGATCATCCGAACGCCAAGCTGACCGATGCCGAAGTGGAACGCATCCGCAGCCTGCACGAGGAAGGCATGGGCTACGAGGCTATCGCCGAAAAATACGAAGTAAGCAAGTGGTGCATCGGGCGTATTTGCCGATACGAACGCCGGGGGCAAACCACTGCACGCTGGAAAACAATCGAGGAGTAAAACCCATGCCAACCGTACCCCGTTTCGACGGCCCGCAAGTAACGCCCAACACCTTGCCCCAGGTGCGAGTCGATACGCCTGAGTTCCACAACTACGCCGCCGACCAGGCGCAGCAATTAGGGCGGGCCATGAGCAACTTCGGCGGCCACATGACCGAGATTGCCACCGACGCGCAAAACGAAGCCAACAAGACTGTGGCCAAGGACATCGACACGCAAGCCACGGCGGCTATCGGTGACGTGCTGTACAACCCGCAGAGCGGTTACATGGTCAAGGAAGGCAAGGACGTGGTCGCCGGCTATGGCGATGCAACCGAAGCCCTCAAGCAAGTGCGCCAGAAGGCCCTCGATGGGGTGCAGAACACGGCAGTGCGCCAAATGGTCGAGCCGGTCATCAATGCCCGGATGCAGAATGCCCTCGAAACGATCAACCGGCATTCAGGCACCGAAACTCGCCGCTATCAGGTGCAGACCTCGGATTCGCGGGCCATCGTCACGTTGCAGGACGCTGCCTTCAACTACGACGATGACAAGCGCTTCAACGAAGCCCTGGCCGTCACGCGGGATGAAACCAACAACCTAGCCAAGCTGCAAGGCTGGGACGAAGCCACGGCACGCTTGCAGGCGCAGAAATACGCCGACACCGGCAACCGCATGCGCTACGAAGCCTGGGCAATCAAAGACCCGGTGGCCGCCTTCGCCCACTTCCAGCAAAACGCCGAGGGAATAAGCCCGCTGGTGCGCGACAACATCGGCCGCCAGCTTTTCCAGCATGCTGCCCCGGTGCTCGCCACCATTGTGAATCAGACAGGCGGGCCAGGCGTGGTGCCCTCTGCACCGGGCGACATGACAGCGCCGCGCGGCATCCGCAACAACAACCCTGGCAACGTCATGCGCGGCAGCGACACGTGGCAGGGTGAGGTGCAAGGCAACGACCCGCGCTATGCCAGCTTTGCGACGCCCGAGGCCGGCATACGGGCCATGGGCAAGACCCTCATCAACTACCAGGATAAGCACGGCATCAACACCGTGGAAGGCGTCGTGTCGCGCTGGGCGCCAGCCACCGAGAACAACACGGCCGCCTACGTCGCCACCGTGGCGAAGGAAATGGGCGTCAAGCCCGATGCAAACCTCGATTTGCACGACCCCGCAACGCTCAACAAGCTGACCCGCGCTATGATTCGCGTCGAGAACGGCAAGCAGCCGTACACGGACGATCAGATCGCGCTGGGTCTGGCTGCCGCCACCGGCAACACCCCACTGCCAACGGCGGCCAGTGCCAAGCGCGACCCCAATGCCTCTACCGGCATCGGCCTGGTTGACGGCCTGCCCGCCGACTGGAAGCTGCATGTGTTGCAGCTTGCGCGCAGCCAGGCGCATCAAGACATGGCCGAGGCCCGCGAATCGCTGCGCGGCCGGGTGCAGGATGCCAGCGCCGAGTATATGGCGAATGGCTTTGCATCCAACCCGCCGAACGAGGCCGAATTTATCCGCGCTTATGGACAGGCCGAGGGCGCCGGCCGGTACCGTGATTTCCAAAGCGTCGCCACGCTGGGTCAAACCCTGCAACAGGTACGCACGTTGCCGAACGCCGCGCTCAACGACTTGTTGAAATCCTCGAAGCCCACACCGGGCGACGGCTTCGCAGTGCGGCAGCACAACTTCGAGATTCTTTCGGGGGCTATCGACACCGTGGTGAAGGCTCGCACCCAAGACCCGGTGGCCTACGCACTGACCGGCAAGAGCTACGGCCTTCGCCCGATTCAGCGCTTCGATGATCCACAGGGCACGGCCCAGGAGCTTGCCCGTCGAGCGGCCGCAGCGCCGCAAATGTCGGCCGACTACAACACGCCGCCGCGCCTCTTGTCCAACGCCGAGGCCAGCGCACTATCGGCCACGCTCAAGGCCAGTCCGGTGGAAGGGCAAAAGCAACTGCTGGGCACCATTGCAAAAAGCATCAACGACATGGGCCTGCTCAAGGCGACCATGCAGTCCATTGCGCCAGATTCGCCCACGGTAGCCGTGGCCGGCATCTATCAGGCGCGCGGCCTGCGCACGACGGAAAACCGCGACGTGGCCGACCTCATCCTGCGCGGGCAGGCCATCCTTACCCCGAACAAAAAGGAGGACGGCAGCGGCCACATGGGCGGCGCGTCGCTCATCAAGATGCCCGAGGAAAAGCTGCTGCTATCCGACTGGACAAGCGCGACCGGCGACGCTTTCAAAGGCCGCGAGCAGGCCGCCGACCTGTTCATGCAAACCGCCAAGGCCATCTATGCGGCCCGCAGCGCCGAGGAAGGCGACTACTCGGGCGTGATCGACTCGAAGCGCTGGAAGGCCGCCATCAACCTGGCAACGGGCGGCATCGAGAGCCACAACGGCAGCAAGATCGTGATGCCCTACGGCGTGCCCTATGACAAGTTCCAGAATGCGCTGCAGGGCCAGGTCGACCGCATCGTGAAGGACGGCGGCGCACTAAACACCTCGACGCGCGAAATGATGCGTCTGCCACTGGAAAACGTCGGCGACGGCCGCTATCTGTTCCGGCGAGGCACCGGCTATCTGGTGGGCAAGGATGGCCGCCCGGTGGTGGTCGATTTGAACGGGGGCCGCTGATGAGCTTCGACCTTTTCCCGAATGAGCAAGGGGCCGCGCTGCTGAATGCGGCGCGCCATCCTTCCACCACGCCCGAGCCCGGCGCCTTCGACAACTTCTTCAGCGGCGCCGGGCAATACACCATGCGCAGCCTGGCCGAAGCAGGCCGGGCCGTGTCCCTGGCCGGTGCTGTTGTGCCCATGGCAATCGACAAGATGACTGAGGGCGACAATTTCAGCGGCAAGAGCCTGACCGACCGCTACTTTGAAACCCACGACGAGGTGTTCAACAACGCCGTCGACTACTGGACGCCGAAGCCCGGCGAGGTGGGCGCAGCCGGCCAGATTACTGGGCAGCTTGCCGGGGGCATCTTGCAGGCTGTTGTGCATCCGGCCTTGTTGGTCGGCACCGCCGCGCTGTCGCCGGCCGAGGACTTGGTGCGCGAGGGCGTGGATGCGAGCACGGCCACCAAGGTGGGCGTCATCCAGGGCGCGGGCGCCGCCATCGGCTTGAAAATGCCGTTTCTCGGGCAGACGCTCGCCACGCGCGTGCTGTCTGGCGCGGGCGGCAACCTGTTACAGGGCACGGCAGGCGCGGCCGCATCGTCGGGCGTGCTCAAGGCCGAGGGCTACGACCAGCAGGCCGAGCGATTCAACCCGTGGGATATGCGCGCCCGCATACTCGACACGATGCTTGGGGCCGCTTTCGGCGGCCTGGCGCACATCGGTGCGAAAGGCGAAGCCAAGGCGCCCAAGCTGACCCCGACCGACGAGGCCGCGCTGTTGGTGGCGAATCAGGCGCGGCATATCGAGGACGTGACCCCGCAGGGCCGGCCGGCGACCGATGCCGACGCAACGATGCACGCCGATGCGATGCGCCAGGCCGTCGAGCAGGTGCTGCGCGGCGAGCCGGTCACTATCGACGGCCTGGTCAAGGACATGCACATGGTGCCCGACGAGGCACTGACACGGCAGCGCACCGAAGTGACCGACGAGGCCCAGCGCATCGCGGCCCTGGAAGCACCCATCGAGGCCCCCATCCTGCCCAAGATCGAGCCCGGCGCGCCCGTGGCTGATGCCATCCCGGCCGAGCACAACCCGGCGAGCCTCAAGGCACGGCAGGCTGTTGTGGATCGCCCCGACCTGACCATTCCGACCAACCGCACCGACGCGGACGGCAACCCCATCACCCTGCGCGCCGCCGACGCGCTGGCCCTGGCTGATGCCGATGTGGCGCACGCCCAGGCTACCGCCGCCAGCGTGTTCAAAACGGCAGCCCATTGCCTTCTAGGAGCCCTGTAAATGGCCGACCCTTTTCGCTGTATTGCCGCGCTCAACAAGGCCGCAGGCAAGGAACTGAACCCGGACGAAGCCCTTGAGGTTTTCGACCGCATCCAGCGCACGGCGCGCGACTTGGCAGCCGGCCGCATCCAACCCGAGGGCGGGGCGAATCTTTCCAGCCCGGAAGGAATCATGCAGCACGCTGCCGAACTTGCGGCCAAGGAGTTGATCCACGACAAAATCCGGCAGCAGCACAACACGCACCTGCGCATTGCCATCCTGGGGGAGCGCAAGGCCGAGGTCGAAGCAATGAAGGGTGGGGGCATCGGCGACGTGGATGCAGTGCGTCGCCTCATCGCAAACGACCCGGACGGCCGCGCGGATCGCTTCTCGCTCGAAGCCCGCGTGCACGGCGTTTCCAACCTGCTGAAATCGCGCATTCAGGACACGTGGGCGGCCCTGGGCAACGACTTCCTGGGCTTCATCCAGCAGCACGACAAAATCCGCGACCTCATCACCGAAATGAAGGGCCAGGACAGCGGCAATGCGCTGGCGAAGAAGGGCGCGGAAGCCTGGGCAAAGGCCGCCGAGGAATCACGCGCATGGTTCAACGAGAAGGGCGGCGAAATCGGCCACCTCGACGACTGGGGCTTCCCCCAGCACCACAGCCAGGAGCACGTCGCCAAGGCCGGCGTGGATGCCTGGGTGGCCGATGTATATCCAGCGCTCAAGCTGGACAAGTACGTCGACCTTGCAGGCAATCGCATGACCGAAACCCAAATCAAGGAACTGCTCAAAAATGCCTGGTGGTCAATTGCCACCAACGGCGCCAACAAGATCGAGCCCGGCAAGGCGCGCGGCCACGGCGCCCGCGCGAACCGCCACGCCGAAGAGCGCCAGATCCATTTCAAGGATGCCGACGCGGTGCTCGCCTATTGGGCCAAGTACGGGGAAAAGACCTTTCCCGACATTCTGGTCGGCCACCTTGAACAAATGGCAAAGGACATCGGCTTCATCGAGCATTTCGGACCGAACCCGGACGGCGCCTATCGGGTGCTGCGCGACGAAGCCGAGCAGGCCGCGAAAATGTCAGACCCGGCATCGCTCGACAAGATCGACAAGGAACTGGCGCGCCTCGACAACCTCTACGACTACGCGGCCGGGCGCGCCAAACCCGTGGCGAACCGTGCAGTGGCGGGCGTGTTCGACGCGCTGCGCAACCTCAATTCAGCCGGCAAGCTGGGCAGCGCATTTTGGGCCTCGTTCTACGGCGACAAGGTCATGCTCGAAGCCATGGGCCGCGTCAATAAGCTGCCCATGTGGCAAAGCTGGTACAACGAGGTGCGCTTGCTCAACCCGTTCAACGGTGCCGAGCGCCGCCAGTTGCAGCGGCAAACCCTCATGCTCGATTACATGAAGTCGGCCATGTACCGCTTCGGCGACGACCTGGGCCGCTCATCCTGGACGGGCAAAATGTCGAACGCCGTCATGAAGCTGTCGGGCATGTCGGCAATCAACGAGTGGCGGCGCGGTGCCTTCGGCCTCACGATGATGGATAGCATCGGCCACGAGGTGAGCACAAAGACCTGGGCCGAAGTCGGCCAGCAGGACATCCACCTGCTCAAATCGTTCGGCCTCACCGAGGCGGATTGGAATATCTGGAAGCTGGCCCAGCTTGAGGACTACGGCCACGGCAACAACACCATGCTGACCCCGGAGGCCATCGCCAAGATTCCCGACGAGGCCCTGGCGCAGATTGGCATAGAGAACCCGGCGCAGGCCCGGCGCGAGGCCGTGGTCAAGTACCTGGGCGCGCTGCATTCCGAATCGCTCAACGCCGTGATCGAGCCCGGATGGAAAGAGCGCGCCAGGATGGTGGGCGGCTTGCAGCGCGGCAATCTGCGCGACGAAATCACGCGCAGCTTCTGGCAGTTCAAGGCGTTCCCGATTACACAATTCGAGCGCCTTCGGGACATCGGCCTCTCGCGGCCGAACGCGGGCGGCAAGGCCCAGTTCATCGGCGCGGTGCTGCTCATGCAAACCATGGCCGGCGCCATGATGCTGCAAACGCAATCGCTGCTATCAGGGGAAGATCCCCGCCCAATGGATGATTGGAAATTTTGGCTTGCCGCTTTCATCAAGGGCGGCAGCCTGGGTATCTACGGCGACTTCCTCTACTCGCAGAGTGGCACGACGCGCTACGGCAGCGGCCCGCTGGAAGTGCTGGCCGGCCCGACCATCGGGTCGGCGGCCGATGCGGTCACGGCACTGGTGCAGGCGGGTAACGCCGTTGCAGCCGGCAAGGATACGCACCTGGGCGCCAAGCTGCTGAACATCGCCAAGGGCTACATCCCCGGTCAGAACCTTTGGTACACCA
The DNA here is from genome assembly GCA_021848325.1 of Pseudomonadota bacterium. Classification (GTDB taxonomy): domain Bacteria; phylum Pseudomonadota; class Gammaproteobacteria; order Burkholderiales; family JAJZUU01; genus JAJZUU01. The sequence continues at coordinate 48,665 of JAJZUU010000009.1, forward strand.
GGGCGGCCACCGACCACATCATCTTCCAGAATGCGCAGGAAGCGCTCTCGCCGGGCTACCTGGCGAACATGCGGGCCAATTCGGTGCGGCAGTTCAAACAGGACTGGTGGTGGGCGCCGGGTGAATTTACGCCGGATCGCGCGCCCGACATGGCGAACGCGCTAGGGAGGTGAGCGGCGCGGCTACGAGGTCAGACACTAGCCGCTTCTCAGGCCGGGGTGACACTGCTCGCCCGGCCGCCGCTTTGAAATTGTAGCCTTGTTGGTGCCTGGGACGGGAATCGAACCCGTATAGCTTTCGCCGAGGGATTTTCGTCACACTACGGCTTTCGCCGCCAGCCTTCGCCGTTCGTGCGCTGGACTATGCCTTCACCATGGCGCTGCGCGCTGTAGGTGCCCCCCGTCTAGTCTCTACACCTTCCCCTTGCGAGGCTTGGCTCGGCGTTGCCTCGGCCCGAAGGTCAGGGGTTTCACCGAATTTGAGGGGATTCACGCGGGCGCTTTCGCTCCCCGGTGCTCAATGTTTAAGTCCCTTGTGTCTACCAATTTCACCACCCAGGCGGCGAAACGCGTATTTTACCGGAGAGTGCGCAGCGCGTAAAATGCGCGTAACACACAGCACAATTCACCACAAAACAACACGCCAGGATGACACCCCAACACAACAAAAGCCCCCGTTTTCATTGCGTTACGTTGCGTTGCATTGAGTGGGTTTGCGTTGGGCCTTGACTTAAAATCCGTTGACCGAAAGGTCGTACCGGTTCGATTCCGGTTCCGGGCACCATCCTTGGCCCACCTAGCAGTCGACTCCCTCTCCCGCTACTCCCTCCCGTAGACCGCGCAGCCGCTTTGTCTTGGGCAAGTCCGACACTGCGTTGCGATCGCGGAAAAGGTTTTTCAACTAAGGCCTTGGGCCCAGGCGGGCGCTTCTACGCCGTCAGCGCCTTGTGGATACGCTCCAGCGCCAGCTTCAGGTTTTCCATGGAGGTGGCGAAGGAAAGGCGGATGTAGCCTTCGCTGCCAAAGGCCGAGCCGGGCACCACGGCGACTCCGGCCTGTTCCAGCAGGTATTCGCTCAATGTCACGTCGCTGCTGTCGCTAACGACGCCGCGCGCGCGCAGTTTTTCGATCGCCTGGCCCACTTCAGGAAATGCATAGAAGGCGCCGCCGCTGGGAAGGCAGCGCACGCCGGGGATTTCGTTCAACCTGTCCACCACGAAGCGGTGTCTCTCGCGGAATGCCGCGAGCATCGGTTCTATGCACCCCTGGTCCCCGTTCAGGGCCGCCTCGGCGGCCACCTGGGAAATGGAGGTGGCATTGGAAGTGCTTTGCGACTGCACATTCTCCATGGCGGTGATGAGGGGTTCCGGGCCGGCGGCGTAGCCGATGCGCCAGCCGGTCATGGAGTAGGCCTTGGATACCCCGTTCAGCACCACGGTGCGGGGGTACAGGTCGGGACAGGCGTTGAGGATGTTGGAGAAAGGCTGTTCGGAGAGCAGGATGTGCTCGTACATGTCGTCGCTGGCAATGAGCACGCCCGGGTGGGCGCGCAGCACTTCCCCGAGGCCCGTCAGCTCTTCCGGGGTATACACCGCGCCGGTCGGGTTGCTGGGGCTGTTCAGCACCACCAGCCTGGTTTTCGGCGTGATGGCGTCGCGCAGTTGCTGCGGGGTGATCTTGAAGCCTTGCGCGATCCCGGCCTCGACGAACACCGGCTCGCCGCCGGCCAGGATCACGATGTCCGGGTAGGACACCCAGTACGGGGCCGGGATGACGACCTGGTCGCCCGGGTCGATCAATGCCTGGACCAGGTTGAAAAAGCTTTGCTTGCCCCCACATGAAACCAGGATTTGGCCGGGTTGATAGTCCAGGCCGTTGTCGCGCTTGAACTTGCGGATAATAGCCTGCTTGAGGCTCGCGGTGCCGGCCACGGGGGTGTACTTGGTGAAGCCGCTATTGATGGCGCCGATGGCGGCATCCTTGATGTGCCTGGGGGTATCGAAATCGGGTTCGCCTGCGCCGAGGCCGATGATGTCTTTGCCCTGGGCCTTGAGGCGCGCCGCATGCGCGGTCACGGCGAGGGTGGGGGAGGGCTTGATCGCCTGAACGCGCTGTGAGAGTACCACGGTCCTGTCCTTATTCATTCGGGGCGGGCTGTGTTGCCTGCATGGTATAATTTGAAGCTGCGAAAAACCCGTAATTCTACTCGTGATCGTCACTTTCCCCAATAGCCCTTATAGACTGCACCAACCTTTCGAACCGGCGGGCGACCAGCCCGCCGCCATCGGGCAACTGGTGGAGGGCATAGAGAATGGCTTGGCATTCCAGACCCTGCTCGGGGTAACCGGCTCCGGCAAGACCTTCACCATGGCAAACGTGATCGCGCGGCTGGGCCGGCCGGCCATCATCATGGCGCCCAACAAGACCCTGGCGGCCCAGCTTTACGCCGAGATGCGGGAGTTCTTCCCGGAAAACGCGGTGGAGTATTTCGTCTCCTACTACGACTATTATCAGCCGGAAGCTTACGTGCCGTCGCGGGACTTGTTCATCGAGAAGGATTCCAGCATCAACGAGCATATCGAACAGATGCGCCTTTCCGCCACCAAGGCCTTGCTGGAGCGGGAAGACAGCGTGATCGTGGCCACCGTCTCGGCCATCTACGGCATCGGCGATCCGGTGGATTACCACGGCATGATCCTGCACTTGCGCCAAGGGGAGAAGCTCGCCCAGCGGGACGCCATCAAGCGCCTGACCGAAATGCAGTACGAGCGCAACGAGGTCGAGTTCCGGCGCGGGGTGTTCCGGGTGCGGGGCGACGTGCTGGACATCTTTCCGGCGGAGAGCAACGAGACCGCAGTGCGGCTGAGCCTGTTCGACGACGAGGTGGAAAGCCTCGCCCTGTTCGACCCGCTGACCGGCCACATCGTGCGCAAAGTGACCCGCTACACCGTGTATCCTTCCAGCCACTACGTCACGCCCCGCAGCACCACTCTGAGGGCGATCGAGGCGATCAAGGCGGAACTGCGGGAGCGGATCGAGTTCTTCCAGCGGGAGCGCAAGCTGGTGGAAGCCCAGCGCATCGAGCAACGCACCCGTTTCGATCTGGAGATGCTGAACGAGGTGGGCTTTTGCAAGGGAATCGAAAACTATTCGCGCCATCTGTCCGGCAAGGCCCCCGGGGAACCGCCCCCCACCCTGATGGACTACCTCCCGCCAAATGCCTTGGTGTTCCTGGACGAGAGCCATGTCACCATTCCCCAGGTAGGCGGCATGTACCGGGGCGACCGCGCGCGCAAGGAAAATCTGGTGGATTACGGCTTCCGGCTGCCCAGCGCGCTGGACAACCGGCCCCTGCGCTTTGACGAATTCGAGCGCGTGATGCGCCAGACCGTCTTCATTTCGGCCACCCCGGCGCAGTACGAGGCGGACCACGCCGGCCAGGTGGTGGAGCAGGTGGTGCGCCCCACCGGGCTGGTGGATCCCGTGATCGAGGTCCGCCCCGCATCCACCCAGGTGGACGACCTGCTGTCCGAGGTGACCCTGCGGGTCGCTCGCCGGGAGCGGGTGCTGGTGACCACCCTGACCAAGCGCATGGCCGAGGACCTCACCGACTATCTATCCGACCACGGCGTGAAAGTGCGTTACCTGCACTCCGATATCGACACCGTGGAACGGGTGGAGATTATCCGCGATCTGCGTCTGGGCGAATTCGACGTCCTGGTGGGCATCAATCTGCTGCGGGAGGGCCTGGACATCCCGGAGGTGTCGCTGGTGGCGATCCTGGACGCGGACAAGGAGGGCTTTCTGCGCTCCGAACGCTCCCTGATCCAGACCATCGGACGGGCTGCGCGGCACATCAACGGCACCGCCATCCTGTACGCCGACCGGGTGACCGAATCCATGCGCCGGGCCATCGGGGAGACCGAGCGCCGGCGCAAGAAACAGACAGATTTCAATAGCGCCCACGGCATCATCCCAAAAGGGGTGACCAAGCGCATCAAGGACCTGATCGACGGCGTGTACGATGCCGACGCGGCTCAGCGGGAGCACAAGGCCGCCCAGGCCGTGGCCACCTACCGGCACATGAGCGAGAAGCAGCTCACCAAGGAACTGAAGCGCATGGAGAAGGCCATGCTGGAATGCGCGAAAAACCTGGAGTTCGAGCGTGCGGCGGAATTGCGCGACCAGTTGAAGGAACTGAAGCTTAAGCTATTCGGAGTGGTGGAGCACGATTGATTCGGCTGCGGCCATCAGCTTTTCAGATTGAGTCCATAAACTGCTGTAAATTGTGCGGTGCGCAACCCATCTTTTCCGCCTATCCGTTCGATCTCGTCCTTCTGGAGCACCCGGAGCAGGTTTGCCCGGGATGCTTGTCTCGGGGGCACTTGCTAGCCGGTCTATGGGTGTGTATGATGACGTGCTCCCTAAGCGCCTTCTCGTAGGGATGCCGGGCGGTCAAGAAGGCTAGCTGCGGCTAGCTTTTTGCGGCGGTCCCACGCATGCGTTCCAAAGATTTCGTAGTCTGCAGTGATCGGCGCGGCTGACAGGCGGAACTCCGCCCTATGCGCCGGTCTTGTGGACTGGCGGCAGGGGTTTCAGGAAGGGTGACGGCCGGAAGCGACGGATCCGACATGCCTCTGCCCCACGGTTTTATGGCGGGCCTCCCCGCATTGCAAGGTGGTGAACCTGGTCAGGTCCGGAAGGAAGCAGCCACAGCTACTTATTGCAAGTGCCGGGGGTTGGGCTCGCCACCCTCTATCGCCGCTATCCTGCGGCCTTCTGTCGGTTTCTGGTAGAATTCCAACCCATGAGCTACCAAGTGCTGGCGCGGAAATGGCGCCCCAAGACCTTTGCTGAATTGATTGGCCAGGAGCACGTGGTACGGGCACTCAGCAACGCCTTGGAACAGAAGAGGCTGCATCACGCCTACCTGTTCACCGGAACGCGCGGTGTGGGCAAGACCACCCTGGCGCGAATTTTGGCCAAATCCCTCAACTGCGAAACCGGCATCACGGCGGCGCCTTGCGGCCAATGCCAGCCCTGCCGCGAGATCGACGGCGGGCGCTTTGTGGACCTGCTGGAGCTGGACGCGGCATCCAATACCGGTATCGACAACATGCGCGAGGTCCTGGACAACGCGCAATATGCCCCCAGCAGCGGCCGCTTCAAGGTGTATATCATCGACGAAGTGCACATGCTCTCCAAGGCCGCCTTCAATTCCATGCTGAAGACCCTGGAAGAGCCGCCGCAGCATGTAAAATTCATCCTCGCCACCACCGATCCGCAAAAAATCCCCGTGACCGTGCTGTCGCGCTGCCTGCAGTTCAATCTCAAGCAACTGCCGGCGGCGCCGATAGCCGCACACCTGGGGCGGGTGCTCGAACAGGAAGGAATCGAGTCCCAGTTGGCGGCGCTGCAGTTGCTGGCGCGCGCGGCCCAGGGCAGCATGCGCGATGCCCTCAGCTTGCTGGATCAAGCGATCGCCTACGGCGGCGGCAAGGTCGAGGAGGGCGGGGTGCGGGCAATGCTCGGGACCATCGACCAGTCCTATCTGTTCGGGTTGCTCAAGGCGTTGGCCGGCGGCGACGGCGTGGGAATGATGGCAACCGCCGAGGAGATGGCGGGGCGCAGCCTATCGTTTGATGCCGCGCTGCAGGATTTGGCGGTGCTGCTGCACCAGATCGCCCTGGCCCAGACTGTTCCTCAGGCGCTGGCCGAAGACCTGCCGGAGCGGGAGGGGATCATGGAGCTTGCCCGGTCCTTTCATCCGGAGGCGGTGCAGCTTTACTATCAGATTGCATTGCTGGGACGCAAGGATCTCGGGTTGGCGCCCGACGAATACGCCGGTTTCAGCATGACGCTGCTACGCATGCTGGCCTTTTCCCCGGGTGCCGGGTCAGGCGCCGCTGCGGGCCAGGTGCCGGACGAAAAATCCCTGGCGGCCATTTCTACCGCAGCGCATGCATCGGAGCCGCTGCCCGCCGTGCCAAGCGCAGCGCCGGCGGCGACCTCCGGTGGCGATGACAGTCCTCCGTTTGACGGAGATTGGCCGGGGTTGGTGAACCGGCTCCAGCTCGGAGGTATGGCCCGGATGCTGGCCCAACACTGCGAACTGAAGCGTTACGACCATGGCATATTGGAATTGCTTGTGCCGGAAGCGCACAAGCACCTGCTGGAGAAGGCTTATCAGGAGCGCCTGAAGGGGGCCATAATCGAATATGTGGGCACAGTGCTGGACATCCGTTTATCTGTCGGCACCAGTGGCGGCATAACGCCGGCCGAACTGGAGCACCGCGAAAGACAAACCAAGCAGGCGCAAGCCATCGCGTCGATCGAGCAAGATCCCTTTGTGCGCGAACTGGTGGAAAACTTCGATGCGAAAGTGGTCGAATCCAGCATAAAACCCATTAACTAAGTCCAATCCGGTGGTTTGGCCTACACTGGACTGTGCGAGCAATGACAGGAGACGAACGATGATGAAGGGTGGTTTGGGCAATCTGATGAAGCAAGCCCAGCAGATGCAAGAAAACATGCAGAAGATGCAGGAAAAGCTGGCCGAAATCGAGGTGGAAGGGCAAGCCGGGGCAGGGCTGGTAAAGGTGGTGATGACCTGCCGCCACGACGTAAAACGCGTGGTGATCGACGACAGCCTTCTGGGCGAGGATAAGGAGATGCTGGAAGATTTGCTAGCTGCGGCGGTGAACGATGCCGTCAGGCGGGTCGAGACCACCTCCCAGGAAAAAATGGGCGGCATGATGTCCGGCCTGGGCCTGCCGCCGGGGTTCAAGCTGCCGTTCTGATGGCATGCTGCCGCGCTCGACCCAAGCCGCGACATGAAGCCCCCATCCAGTCTGGAAGACCTGATCGAATCCTTGCGCTGCTTGCCCGGGGTGGGGCCGAAATCGGCCCAACGCATGGCCTATCATCTACTGCAACGGGACCAGGCGGGCGCCGAGAAATTGGCCCATGCCCTGACCCATGCCCTAGGCCATATCCGCCACTGCGAGAAATGCAACAATTTCACCGAGGAGGAGATATGCGCCCTGTGCCGCTCCGGCCGGCGCGACGGGAGCTTGCTGTGCGTGGTGGAAATGCCGGCAGACCTGCTCATGATGGAGCAGGCCCAGTGCTACCAGGGGATGTATTTCGTGTTGATGGGAAGGCTTTCCCCGTTGGACGGGGTAGGCCCCAAGGACATCCATCTGGACAAGTTGGTCAAGCGGACCTCCGACGGGCTGGTCAAGGAAGTGATCCTGGCCACCAATTTCACCGTGGAAGGGGAGGCGACCGCTCATTACATCAGCGAACTGCTGCGCGCACGCGGCATGCGGGTAACCCGCATCGCACGCGGGTTGCCGGTGGGGGGGGAACTGGAACATGTGGACAGCGGCACGCTGGCGCAAGCCGTGCTTGAGCGCAGGGACGCATAAGCTTAAATCGGCGCTGCCTATCTTTTCCCTGGTTTTCCTGGTTGGCTGTGCGACCACGCCGCCTATCGCGGACAGCCTCAACCGCTGGGTCGGGCAGGACGTCAACGGGCTGATCAGGCGGCTGGGGCCGCCCGACCGCATATACAAGATGCCCAACGGCAACAGCCTGTACAGCTATACCCGTGGGCATACGGAAACCATGCCCGTGGTCAAGACGCCTACCTACATCCTTCCCCCGCGCACCACGGTCAGTATCTCGGGCGGTGAGACCCATGTGACTACTACCGGGGGCGAGATCTTCGGCGGCGAGGTCTACGGCGGCGGCAAATACCGATCCTGGTGCAAGCTCCACCTGGAGGTAAACCGCGCGGACCGAATCGTCGGCTGGAGCGCCCAGGGGAACGCCTGCGACGAACTGCTGCCGGCATCCGCTCCTCCTTTGTGAGGCCGCCGGACACGGGCGGGGGGTCAGGTGGTCAGGTTGCGGTAGATGTCGGCCACCTTGAACGGCAGCTTGCGGATCTCGTCGATCACGATGTAGTTGACCGCTCCGTACAGGTGGGGCAGGTAGTCCTTGGCTTCCCTGTCGATGGTGATGCAAAACGGGTGCACGCCGCTGCGCTTGGCTTCCTGCAGCGCCTTGCGGGTATCCTCGATGCCGTAGGGACCGCGGTAGCCGTCATGGTAGTCGTCCGGCTTGCCGTCGGAAAGGGTGATCAACAGCTTGGTGCGGGCCTCCACCTCCCCCAGCAGGCGGGTGAGGTGGCGGATGGCGAAGCCCATGCGGGTGTAGTCCTGGGGCCGGATACCGCTGATGCGCGCGCGCACCTCTTCGTTGTACGGCTCCTCGATGCGCTTGATGCGGTACAACTCGCAGCGCTTGCGGGTGATGCCGGAAAAGCCGTAGATGGCGTAGCGGTCGCCCAGGGTCTCCAGGGCCTCGCACAGCAGCACCAGGGATTCGCGCTCGGCGTCGTTGATCCAGCCTTTGGTGGAGCCGCTCATGTCCACCATGAACATCACCGCGATGTTGCGCTCCGTGCGGTGCATCCGGGTGAACAGGCGGTCCGTCATTTCGCTGCCGTCGTGGGCGTCCGAGAGGGCCTCCACCAGGGCGTCGATATCCACGTCGTCGCCGTGTATCTGGCGCTTGAGCAGGCGGTCTTCGTCGCGCATGGCCTCGAAGGAGCGGCGCAGGTGCTTGACCAGGCCGCTGTATTCTTGCATCACCTTGGAGACGTACCCGTCGTGCACCGGCGGCACGTCCTTCTCGCGCATCACACACCAGTTCTTGCGGTAGTGCTGGCGGCCGAAGTCCCATTCCGGGTAGAAGGTGGCACCCTCTTCGTGATAGGTTCCCTGCCAGACTTCATCGGGATCTTTGGCTTTTTCCTCGAACAGACCGGGGTCGTACTCCCCCGGTCCGGCCGGGGAGAGATGTTCGGGGGGGAGTTCACCCCAATCCAGGTAGACCGAGGTCAGCAGTTGGCGCACGCCTTCGGGCGGGGCGATCGGCATATCGTCCAGGATCAGTTCAAACCGGGGCAGACCGGCCTGTTCGTCTTGTGCCGGCTTGACCTCGAAACGGGGGGCGGTGTCACCGTCCCCTCCTTTCTGTTTGCCGAGTTCCTCCAGCAGTTGCGCCAGCTTGACCCGCAGCAGCGTCTTCTCCCGCTCCATGCGGGCGGCCATGGTGTTCGCGACGGCTTCCAAGCGCAATTCGCCCTGGTAGCAGACGGCGGCCGGAATTGGGGCCGGATAGGCCTCCGCCAGCAGGCGCAGGCTGTCCTCGGCGGTGGCTTCCGGCCGGGCCAGTTCCTGCGCCCATGGATCCCATTCCTGCGGCAGATATTCTTGGTGGAGTTCGGCCTTGAGTCGCCGCATTTCGCGGGACAGGCCGGGCAATTCCCGGCGAATGCAGGCCTCCAGGCGCAGGGTTTCGAGGGCGTGGAACTGCGCCCGCGCCCGCTGGTGATCGGGATAGGTCGCCAGGGTCTCGAATAGATTGGCGCGAAAGCTCCTGAAGCGGGTCTGCGCCCAGAGGAAGGCGACCATCGCCTTGCATAGCTGGAAGTTGTCCTCCGCCCTCGGCATCCTGGCGATTACCGCGGGCAGGTATAGGATCTCGCTGTCGGTATAGACCGCATCCCCTTCTTCCAGCTTGAGCTGCCTACCCGACAGCCCGCGCACGAAGGTGAGCAGGATACCGCTCACATCCCCGAATATCGCCCCCGCCGCGTGCTCGTGGCTGAACTGGGCAAAGCGCTCCACATCCTGGATAACCTGGAGGGCTGGCCGCAGCCCCGCCCGGTCGTAGGTATCCATCGCATGCAAGGCCCATGCCTCGATTACGCGCCGGTCCATGTGCGCCAGCACCTGCACCGCGCGGCGGGCGAATTGGTAGGCGATTTCGATATTGGTGGTGGCGCTGCGTCGTATCCAGTTGAGCAGGAAATCCTGCTCGTGCCGTGGCAGGGAAGAAAGCTCCGCCGCGAGGGTATCCACGCGGAGGAAGGTGAATTCCACCTCCAGCCATGCCTCCAGGGACTTTTCGATCTGCCCTGCCGCCAGCGGCAGGCTGTCGTCCGCCACGAGAAAGCCCCCTTAGAAAATGGAGGAGGAGAGTTCCTGGATGGCGGCCAGCATCTCCGGGTCGTCGGTGATCGCCTGGGCAATGGCGCTCTGACAGGCAGAGACCGGCGCCACCCCGGCGGCAATCAGCTTGCCAGCGTGTACCAGCAGGCGGGTGCTGGCCCCTTCCTCCAGGCCGCTGCCCTTGAGATTGCGCGTCATGTGGGCGAACTTGACCAACTGTTCCGCCACCTCGGCGCTTATGCCCGCCTGGTTGGCGACAATCCGCCGCTCCAGTTCCGCGCCGGGGTAGCCGAATTCCAGCGCGACAAAACGCTGCCGCGTGCTCTGTTTCAGGTCTTTCAAGACGCTCTGGTAGCCGGGGTTGTAGGAAATGGCGAGGCAGAAATCCCGGTTGGCTTCCAGCAGGACACCAAGCTTTTCCATAGGGAGGACGCGGCGGTCGTCCGCCAACGGATGGATCACCACCATGGTGTCCTTGCGCGCTTCGACAATCTCGTCCAGATAGCAGATTCCCCCCGCGCGCACGGCGCGGGCCAGCGGGCCGTCTATCCACACCGTTTCGCCGCCTTTGACCAGGTAACGGCCCACCAGATCGGAGGCGGTCAGATCGTCGTGGCAGGATACCGTGATCAGCGGGCGTTTAAGACGCCACGCCATGTATTCCATGAAGCGGGTCTTGCCACAACCGGTTGGCCCCTTGAGCAGCACCGGCAGCCGATTGCCGTAGGCGGCCTCGAAAATGGCCACCTCGTCGCCGGTGGGCTCATAATATGGCTCTGATTCTACGAAATATTCTTCCGGATTCAGGGCGCGTGCTTGCACGGCATTTCCTCAACGGTGGGAAGTCAGTCGATGTGCTTGTACTTGTCGTCATCCTCGGCGGGCGGGGTATCCAGCGGCCCGACCTTGGCCACGATGTCCGCCATCACGGCGTCGCGCTCCTGCTTGCGCGCCACGCGCTTTTCCTGCGCGTCCGCCTTCATCGGGATGGAAGTTTCGTCGAACATCACTTGCTTGAGAAAGCGGTAACCGAACTGCATCAGCTCGATTTCGTCCTGCTGGATTTTCTGCTTCAGCTCCTCCGGCAGGTCGTAAACCTCATTGAAGGAATCACCCCCCACGAATTCCCGGAAACGGTCCAGGTCGTAGCTAGCCAGGAAAAACAGTTGCAGGCTGCGTTTGCTGGGTTTGCCCACGGTCGGACCAGTGGATTTCTTTTTAAGGACGAGTTGGCGCCAGCCGCGGCCTTGCTCGTCGTACTCCTCCAGTCCCTGCTCGTGGCGGTATTCGTCGATGGTCAGGGAGCGCGGTTCGTTGTGGCCCAGGCAGTGATCTTCCTTGACCAGTGCGTAATGGTCCTGGTCGGTGTATTCGTTCTGCTTGCGCATCGAAATCAGGGCGACCGGATAGTAGCGGCAAGCGGTGGGGCGGTCTTCGTAGACGCTGCACCCTTCATCGGTCATGAACTGGCATTGGTTGGTATTCTCCACGGGGCGCAGCTTTACGCCGGCAATATCGCCCTTGGCCATCTCGAACGGGAGGGTGTATTTCAGCAGGAAGTCGCTCGAAGTCATCCCCGTGCGGCGCTTCAGGCGCAGGACATCGTAAGGAGTGAGGGTGATGTCGATGGATTTGCAGCACGCATTGAAGCAGCCGATGCCTTTATGGCAACGGAACTGGATGACCTTGCCGCCCTCGTACAGGGCTGGCACGACAGGGCTTGTAGGAAAGGGGGAATCTTGGCTCTCGATCTTGTCCATCGTTTACTTCTCGCTATGTTCGTTCACCTTCCCCTACGGTATCGGTGGCTCTGGTTACCGAAGAAGAGGGAGTGTTATGCTACGGAACATGTCAGAACAGACATGCGGCTAGGGAAGATTACAAAGAAACAAAACCGGGCACCCTGCGGCGCCCGGCTTTGAGGTTGCAACTATTTTATTGACTACTTAGTGGCTGGCAGCCTTGAACAGCTTGGACTTGTCAACCAGGTCTACGTGCTTGCGCTTGAACACGGTCCACTTGTGGGTGGTCTTGTCGTAGACGGAGTTAACGAAGCATTTCCAGTTTTCTTCATCCACGAAGTTCTTGTCCATACGGTAGTAGAAGCCCGGGTAACGGGACTCTTCACGGAACTGGATGTGCTTCATGTGGGCTTCCGCCGTCAGAATACGGTGGTAGTTTTCCCAGGCGCGCAACAATTCGTGCAGGTCCTTCGCACGCATCTTCTGAGCGTCTTCCTTCAGCATTTCCAGCTTCTCTTCCGCCACGGCAAGCATGTGCTCGTTGGTGGTGTAATAAGTCGCCACACCGGCCACGTACTCGTCCATGATCTTCTGCAGACGGAACTGGAGCATCTTCGGCGTGATGTAGTTGGGGTTCACGTCGATAGCGGTGGAGTAGTCCTTGAACTCCAGGAAGGTGCGCACCGGCTTGTAGATCTCTTCCACCAGCGTGTTCACGTCGGCGTCGAGCTCGGGTTTCCAGCTCTTGTTGTCGATGCAGAACTTGACCATCGCCTTGGCGGCAAGACGGCCTTCGGCGTGGGAGCCGGAGGAGAACTTGTGGCCAGAAGCGCCCACGCCGTCACCGGCGGTGAACAGGCCCTTCACGGTGGTCATGGAGCGGTAACCCCAGTGCCAGCCCTTGGGCAGGTGGTCGGGGACGCCAGGCAACCCCTCGGTGGTTGGTGCGCCCAGATCTTCCGGGCCGGATACCCAAATACCGCAGCAGCCGGAATGGGAACCCAACAGGTAGGGCTCGGTCGGCATCAGTTCGGAGTTTTTCTTCTCCGGCTCGATGTTCTCACCCACCCAGACGCCGCACTGGCCAACGCACATGTCCAGGAAGTCCTCCCACGCCTCGGCTTCCAGGTGCTTCACTTCGCGCGGAGACAGGGTTTCCTTCAGTTTGGCGAGGGCGGTCACGGTGTCCATGTAGATCGGGCCGCGGCCTTCCTTCATTTCTTTCAGCATCAGGTGGTTACGCAGGCAGGAGGCGGGAACGGCAGCCAGCCCGTAGGGCGGGTAATCGTTCAGCATTTCCTTGTTGCGGTCCATGTACACTTCGCCCAGGGCATTGACGGCTTTGGCCTTGAACAGCAGGAACCAGGCGCCGACCGGGCCGTAGCCGTCCTTGAAGCGGGCGGGTACAAAGCGATTTTCCATCATGGTGAGTTCGGCACCAGCCTCGGCAGCCATGGAATAGGTGGAACCGGAGTTCCATACCGGGTACCAGGCGCGGCCGGTACCTTCACCCACGGAACGGGGACGGAAAATGTTCACCGCGCCGCCGGCGGCCAGCAGACAGGCCTTGAACTTGTACACGTACACTTTGTGCTCGCGCACGGAGAAGCCGACCGCCCCAGCCACCCGCTTGGGATCGTTCTTGTCGTTCACCAGCTTGACGATGAACACACGCTCCTGGATGCGGTCCATGCCCAGCGCCTTCTTGGCGGCTTCGGCCACGATCCACTTGTAGGACTCGCCGTTGATCATGATCTGCCATTTACCGGAACGTACCGGCTTGCCACCATCCTTCAGTGCCGGCATACCCTTGGAGCCGTCATGACGCTCGCCGTTCTCATCGGTTTTCCAAATGGGCAGGCCCCACTCTTCAAACAGGTGCACGGACTCGTCAACCACGCGACCCAAGTCATAGGCCAGATCGTCGCGGGTGATGCCCATCAGGTCGTTGGAGACCATACGGGCATAGTCGGCGGGATCCTGCTCCGGGCCGATGTAGGTGTTGATCGCGGACAGGCCCTGTGCCACGGCGCCGGAACGGTCCATGGCAGCCTTGTCAACCAGTTTGATCTTGAGGTCTACGCCGGTTTCGGCCTTGGCGGCCTCGGCCCAGCGCACCATTTCATAAGCGGCGCCGCAGCAGGCCATGCCGCCGCCAATCAAGAGGATATCGACCTCTTCCTGTACTACTTCTGGATTTCCAAATGTTCCTTCAGACATCGCATTCACCTTCCTAAATATTCGTTAATAACGTCAACCAGCATCACGCTGAATGCCTTGAATCCCTCTGCATCCCTTATTTCCGGATCAGCTCAGCGGGGTTGCCAGCACGGTAGCCGTTCTCATTGTTAAAGAAGCCGGGGTTAGCGATGTTTGCCAGTTTCGCTTCCGGTTTGCCGCCATACGGGTTGATGGAACCCTCGGGGGTGGTGCGGATCGGGAACTTGAAGCGCTTCAAGGTGCCGTTACGGAACTTGATGGTCCACATGATGGAGTCGGAGCCGCGCAGGGGTTGCACGGAGCCACCCAGCGGAACGATGTCGGCATAGTGCCGTGCTTCGATCGCTTGTTGCGGGCAGATCTTCACGCAGGAGTAGCACTCCCAGCACTGCTCCGGTTCTTGGTTGAAAGCCTTCATGGCGTGGCCGGTCTCGGAGCCGTCCTTGTCCAGCTTCATCAGGTTGTGCGGGCAAATGTACATGCAGGCCGTCTTGTCTTGGCCTTTACAGCCATCACACTTGTCGGTGCGTACAAAGGTTGGCATTATCTACTCTCCTTCTTCTCTCAAAAATAAAAGCCGGCCATTCACATAACCGGCAGGCCCAAAAAAGTTACTTGGCGGAATGCCCGGTGAGCTTCACTTCCACCCTGTCTTCCTGTTTGATGCTTGCGTAGTATTCGCGCAAAATAGCCAGCACCTCGGCACGGCTGAATTCAGCGGGCACTTCCGCATTTTCGGAAAGGGCCTTGCGCAGCTTGGTGCCGGACAGCAGCAGGCGGTCGGCTGGATCGTGCGGGCAGGTGCGTGCGGATGCCATGCCGCCGCACTTGTAGCACCAGAAGGTCCAGTCGATCTTGAGCGGTTTGGTTTCCAGCGCGCCCTGGGGGATCTCGTCGAAGATCTTCTGTGCATCGAACGGGCCGTAGTAGTCGCCTACGCCTGCGTGGTCGCGGCCAACGATCAGGTGCGAGCAGCCGTAGTTCTGGCGGAACAGGGCGTGCAGCAACGCTTCGCGCGGACCGGCGTAGCGCATGTCAAGCGGGTAGCCTGCCTGGATCACGGTATTCTTGACGAAGTATTTTTCGATCAGGGTACCGATCGCTTTGGAGCGCACATCGGCGGGAATGTCGCCGGGTTTCAACTTGCCGAGCAGGGAGTGGATCAGGACGCCGTCGCAGGTTTCCACGGCAATCTTGGCCAGATACTCATGGGAGCGGTGCATCGGGTTGCGGGTCTGGAACGCCGCTACCGTCGCCCATCCCTTGGACTCGAATAGTGCGCGGGTCTCGGCCGGAGTCAGGAATTGGTCACCATATTCTTGTTTGAACGTGCCGGTAGAAAGCACTTTCACCGGGCCGGCCAGATTGACCTCGCCTTGCTCCATAACCATCTTGACGCCCGGATGCTCGGTGTCCGTGGTCTTGTACACCATCATGCATTCATGGGCCTTGTCGATGGTGTACTTTTCGGTGATCTTCATGGTGGCCATGATCTCGCCGGACTCGCTGTCTACCAGGGCCACATCGGAGCCTTCCTTAAGGCCGTTGGCGGTGACCTGATCGGTGGAGAGGGTGATCGGGATCGGCCAGAACAGGCCATTAGCCATTTTGTAGCCGTCGCACACGCCTTGCCAGTCGGCGTGGGTCATGAAGCCATCAAGGGGGGTGAAGCCGCCAATACCCATCATAATCACGTCACCGCTTTCGCGGGATGAGATGCGTACTTTGGGGAGGCTCTTTGCGCGCTCCTGCTCGGCCTTGAGTTCCTGCCCTGCCAGAAGCAAAGACTTAAGCTCGCCGCCACCATGCGGTTTAACCAATCTCGACATATAGTTCTCCTATCCTTGTGGTCTCTCGTAAAATTAGGTACGGCCTTCTTTTAAAGATTAACGGTATTGTTATCACACAAGGATAGCATGGAATATTCGGAGATTCTTATCCATATATTTTATCTCCAGATAAGATTGAATTATAGGGATCGAGCAAATTGCGAGTTCATTTTCATATCCGAATCCTTGTGATCCGCGAGGCCAGGCGATCAGGCATCGAAAAATGCCGGCATATCACTCTCTTCTACCCTGATTACGTCCAACCACGCCGGCTGATTTGCGCCGCCGGCGCGGGTAAGCTTTTTAGTGTCTTCGTAGACCATCTTCCAGCGGTTGTAGAGGCAATCGCTGATTCGGTGCATGCCTGCATCGAAAAAAGCGTTGTGGAGATCCCCGATGGTCTTGGCAAACGATTCTAGTTGCTCCAGTTGGGCGGCTGGATAGCCTTTTCTGCCGGGGTCGGTATATTTCATCAACTCCCTGCGGACAGCGTTCAGGAATATTTTCTGTCCTTCCGTGAGAGCGCTCTCGTCGCGCTTGGTGCCGGCAAGGGCCAGAACGTCATCCATATATTGCCTGAGGCGCACCCCGAAGTCGAAGTTGCTGTAGTCGATCGATTTCATGGCATTACTTCCTGCAAAGTTACTTCAGCGTCTAGTGCGGCCTGCGGCGGTTTTCGGGTGCGTATCTTGCGCTCTTTCGCGCGGGTTTGCCCAGGGCCGGTATTGCGTAGGATGCCGGCAATGGGCATATCTCCGAGGCCGGCACTCAGGCCCAGCGAGGGGTATTCGGAGGCTTGCTCCTATAACAAATCGATCTCTAGGAACTCTCTGTGCGCCCCGACACCGTCAGCGTCTGCCGCCGGAATCGTTAGCACCTCTCGGACTTGCCTGTGGGCATAGCCATGGACGTCCGCCTGAATAGTGATCGCAGTGTCTTGGGCCTCGAGAACCAGCGACAGGGCATCGTCCAGAACCTCGATCACGCGGAAAGTGCGGCCATGAAGGGCTACAAGAAGTCCGATCATGTCGTGTAACTGGGCTAGCGATGGGCGCTGTTCCTTCATGGGCCGCGTATTGATGAGTCGGTTTTCGATTGTGGAAGTAGCATATTCAACTATAGTACAAGCATCCTTGTCAAAAGATTGGGGTGGGCATCATGGATTTGCGACGGTGATGCATCGCCGCCGCTGTCCGCATGCTAAACAAAGCGGTACTGGGTATTGACAGCGCTGGGCGATTTTTGTTAAAGTTCCATTTCTTCGGACGCGGGGTGGAGCAGTCTGGCAGCTCGTCGGGCTCATAACCCGAAGGTCGTAGGTTCAAATCCTGCCCCCGCAACCACCAGCTCTTTAAAAATATACAGCCGATAAGTGTGGGCACTTGTCTTTGGGGTTCCGTGATGTCTTGAATTGGCATTACGGTAAACTTTAAGAGTAGAAGTGCTTACGAGCTTAAGTCAAAT
>JAJZUU010000075.1 GCA_021848325.1 Pseudomonadota bacterium
GCGAGGATGTGTCTGCGTGAGTTAATTCCCTCCTTTTGGTGCTGCTTGTGAAGCCCTTGACCTTTTCCGTATTGCGGTTGCTTTCCGACGGCGTGTTTCATTCCGGAGAGGAAATGGCCGGGATGCTCAATGTGTCCCGGGCCAGCGTGTGGAATGCGCTGCGCCTGCTCGATGAGTTGGGGGTGACTGTGTACAAGGTGCGGGGGCGGGGTTACCGCTTGCCGGAGCCCATCGATTTCCTCGAGCCACGCCGCGTGAATGATGTGCTCGGGGAAAAGGCCGGGATGTTCGAGCTGGAGGTCCACGAAGTGGTGGCGTCCACCAATAGCCTGCTGATGGAGAGGGTTTCCGGTAGCGCGCGCCGAGGGTGCTGCATTGCGGCGGAGATGCAGGTGCAGGGCCGGGGTCGGCGCGGACGCCTGTGGCATGCCAACCTGGGGGAGGGCCTCACCTTTTCCGTCTTGTGGCGTTTCAATCAGGGGGCGGGAGGACTGGCAGGGCTGAGTTTGGCCGTGGGGGTGGGGCTTGTGCGCGGCCTGCGCGCGGCCGGGCTTGAGGGGGTCTCGCTCAAATGGCCAAACGACGTGCTTTGTCAGTACCACAAGCTGGCGGGAATATTGATCGAGGTCCAGGGCGATATGCTGGGGCCCAGCGCCGCGGTGATCGGTGTCGGTCTCAATGTCAAGCTCTCCGATTCTACCCGGAGCCGGATCGACCAGCCGGTGACGGACGTCTACGCCGTCACCGGCCGCCGCCCCGACCGCAATGCGCTGTTGGGGAGCCTGTTGGCCCATCTGGCCGATGTGATGGAGCATTTCGAAGCGTCCGGGTTCTCCGGGCTGCGGGAGGAATGGCAGGGCTGCCACGCCTACCATGGCAGACCCGTTCGGGTCATGCTACCGGGCGGCGAGTGCCGGGAAGGCCGCGTGTCCGGCGTGTCAGACGATGGTTCGCTGCTGCTGGAGACCGCATCCGGCCAAGGCCGTTTCACCTCCGGCGAGATCAGCCTGCGGCCCCGTTGAATATTCCGGTTCATGCCAGGCCGCGGAACGCCCGGAGGGTTTTTAAGGGAGGCCAAGTGTGCTATATCTACCTCGTTTCACGAATTTCCGACCGAAGCCTAGCGTATGATATTGGCAATCGATGCCGGTAATACCCGCGTCAAGTGGGGGCTGCACGACGGAGAGGGATGGTCGGCGCGGGGCGGCGTGCTCAACGCGGAGCTGGTTCACCTGGCCGAAGCGTGGCGCTCACTGCCCGTGCCCGAGCGCATCGTGGTCTCCAACGTCGCGGGTCAGAAGGTCCGGTCCGAGCTCGCCGTGCTGTTGAGCCACTGGCACAGGGACCCGATCTGGGTGGTGGCGCGGAGCCGGGAATGCGGGGTGACCAATCGCTACCAGGTGCCGTCGCAACTGGGAAGCGATCGCTGGGCATCGGCGATTGCCGCCCGCCATATCCACCCCGGTCCCTGCCTGGTGGCGAGCGTGGGCACCGCCATGACGGTGGACGTCCTGGGGGCCGAGGGCGACTTCCTGGGGGGGATCGTGGTGGCCGGGCCGGAACTGATGCTGGAGGCGCTGGTCCTGAAGACGGCCGGCGTAAGAGGACATAAGGGGCAATTTCAGTGGATCCCGACCAATACCGCGGATGCGGTGCACAGCGGGGCCATGCAGGCGCTGACGGGGGCGATTGAACGGATGTACCGGCATGTGGAGCAAATCCAGGCCGTGCAGCCCATGTGCATCCTGTGCGGCGGCGGGGCATCGCTGTTGCAGCCGCTATTGGCCATGCCCCTGCGGGTGGAGGAAAATCTTGTGCTGGAAGGCCTGATCAGGATCGCGCGGCAATGAAAACTCGGGCAATGGCGAACCGGTTGCCGGTTCCGGGAGAGCATGGGGCCGGAGCCCGGTTGGGGGCGAGGCCGGGCCGTGAGGCCGGGCGGGTGGTGCTGTGGTTGTTCGTCTTGCTGCTGCTGGCGAATGGGGCGTTCTTTGGTGTGATGCAGTTGGCGCGGACGCCCGCGGGCGCTTCTGGGAAAGACCATCTCCCCCTCAACGCCGACAAGATCAGGCTGGTCGCTCCCCCAGCCAAGACCGCCCCTTCACCCGCTACTGGCGCTCGGGCCGAAGCGCCTGTCCCGGTGGCGCCGGCCGCCCCGGAGAAACCGCCGGTCTGCCTGCAATGGGGGCCCTTCGCCGGGAACGACTTGACCCGGGCCGCCCAGTCCTTGAAAAAACTGCAACTGGGCGACCGCCTGAGCCGCGAGCCGGTCGCGGAGGCGCGGGGCTACTGGGTATACATCCCGCCCCTGGGCTCGAAACAGGAGGCCCTCGCCAAGATCGCGGAACTCAAGCAGATGGGGATCACCGACTACCTGCTGATCCAGGGCGAGGGCAAGTGGCAATACGCGATCTCCCTCGGGGTACTGTCTACGGAGGCGGCGGCCAAGACCCAGTTGGCGCGGCTTCGGCGCAAGGGGGTCGCATCGGCGCAGGCCGGACCTCGCACGGTCGACTCCAACCGCGCCAGCTTCTTGATCCGGGATGCGGACGACCCGCTGACCGCCAAGCTGGTGGAACTGAAGCAGGGCTTTCCGGGCAGCGAATTGCAGGCCGTGCCATGCCCCTGACGCGGCCGCGAGGCGCGCCGGGGAGGCTCACGGGAACAGCTTGCCGGGGTTGAGGATGTTGTTGGGGTCGAATACCCGCTTGATGTCTTTCATGAGGTCCATGGTCGGCTGATCGAGCTCCCGCGCCACGAACGCGCGTTTTTCGCTGCCGATCCCGTGTTCCCCGGACAGCGTCCCCTGCAGCGCCAGCACCAGGCTGAATACCTCGTCCAGGCACGCCTCCGCGCGTTCGAGCTGGGCCGGATCGTCGGGATCGACCAGCAGGTTGACGTGAATGTTTCCGTTGCCGGCGTGGCCGAAGTTGGCGTTGGCGACCCGATGCTTGCGGCTGAGCGCCCCCAGCCCCTCCAGCAGTTCCGGCAGCCTGGACACCGGCACCACGATGTCTTCGTTGATCTTCTTCGGCGCGATGTCCCGCAGCAGCGGCGACAGCGCCTTGCGCGCGGCCCATAGCGCCTTGTTGTCGGTCACCGCTTCCGCCTTGATCAAGCCGTCGTTGCGGCAGACGGCCAGGATCGCCTCCCTGGCGCCGGCCAGTTCGGGGGGGGATCCGTCCACTTCGATCATCAGCATGGCCCGGGTGTCCTCGGGCAGCATGCCCGGGTTGCGCCCGCGGATCAGGTCGAGGGAGGCGTTGTCCAGAAATTCCAGGGCGCTGGGGGCCTCGGGTTGCGCCATGATGGCGGCGATGGCCCGGGCGCAACTGCCGATATCCCGGTAATGGGCGGTGAGGCCGCTTACCGCCTGGGGCAGCGGGCTGAGCTTCAGTGTCGCTTCGGTGATCACCGCCAGGGTGCCTTCCGAGCCGATGATCAGCCGGGTGAGGTCATAGCCCACCACGCCCTTGGTGGTGTAGCAGCCGGCCCTGATGATCTCCCCCTTGCCGGTCACCGCCTTGAGGCCCAGCACATGGTCGCGGGTGGTGCCGTATTTGACCGCGTGGGGCCCGCCGGCGCTGGTGGCCAGGTTGCCGCCCACGGTGCAGTAGGGCGCGCTGGAGGGGTCGGGCGGCCAGAAGAAGCCGTGCCCCTTTGCGGTGTCCTGCACCTCCTGGTTGAGGACGCCGGGTTCCACCACCATCACCCGATTGGGTGGATCGACGGCCACGACGCGCCGCATCCGCTCCAGGGACAGGGCCAGCCCCCCCCGCTCCGGCAGGCTGCCGCCGGCGGTGCCCGTCCCCCGTCCGCGCGGGGTGAGGGGGACGCCATACTGGTTGCAAAGCCGCACCAGTTGCTGGACCTGGGAGGCGTCCCTGGCAAAGGCCACCGCCTCGGGCGGGGTAATCCTGCGGCTGTTGTCGTAGCTGTAGGCATAGCAGTCCACCGGGTCGGTCAGGAGGTCGTCCGGGCCGAGAACGGATTGGAGTCCGGAAAGGAACGGGGCGGGAAGCATACGGCGGCGCTCGCGGCGGGCACAGATTGAAAATGCTATTCTACCGCGTACCGGCCGGCTGCCGCCAACCGGCCTCCTTGCTCAGCCCTTGCGTATCTTCTCGAGGATGGCCGTGGTGGAGCGTTCATGGCGGAAGGGAAGGGAATGCACGGTGCCGCCCCAGCCCATGACCTCCCGGGCGCCCACGATGTTTTCCACGGGCCAGTCCCCCCCTTTCACCAGCAGGTCCGGCCGGCAGGCCAGGATCAGGGCGAGGGGCGTGTCCTGGTCGAACCAGGTGACCAGGTCCACGCTTTCCAGGGCGGCCAACACCGCTATCCGGTCCTGCTCGGTGTTGATCGGGCGGTCTACCCCCTTGCCTTGGCGCCGGACCGAGGCATCGCTGTTGACCGCCACCACCAGGCTGCTCCCGAGGGCGCGCGCCTGGGCCAGATAGGTCACATGGCCGCGGTGCAGGATGTCGAAACAGCCGTTGGTGAACACCAGGGGGTGCGGTAGGACGGCAGCCCGATTTTCGAGTTCCGCCGGGGCGCAGATCTTGGCCTCGAATTCGGGGGATGGGTAATTTTCGGACATGCCGTGGTCGCTCAAAGCACATAGCATAGCGAATCCCGGCGCCATTTTCCATGCCCCGGAAGCACGGGGGCCGGCGCTGTATGCGGGGCGGGTAAGATGCTACCATTGGATCGCTATTTGTATGTCTTCACGGGTGGAACATGAACAAATACATCAAATACGGACTGATCGGCGTTGCCGCCCTGGCGGGGCTGTTCGCCCTATTGCTGCTGGTGATCGCCCTCACGGTCAAGCCCAACGACTACAAGCCGCAGATCGTCCGGTTGGTGAAGGAAAAGACCCAGCGCACCCTGACCCTGGACGGGGACATCAAGCTGGCGCTGTTCCCCAAACTGGGCCTGGACCTGGGCAAGGCCACCCTGAGCGTGCGCGACGGCACGGCGGAATTCGCCGGGGTGCGGGGGCTGCGCCTGTACGTCGCCTGGCTGCCGCTGCTGCAAAAGCGGCTGGTGGTGGACCGGATCAGCCTGGACGGCGCGCGCGCCCACCTGGTGCGCAACCCGGACGGGACGACCAATTTCGACGACCTGCTGGGCACGGAAAAGGAGAGCGAGCCCGGAGCGCTCAAGTTCGACGTGGAGGGGGTCAAGGTGAGCGACGCCGCGCTGACCTTCGATGACCGCCAGGCCGGCCGCAAGATCGCCGTCAGCGGGCTGACGCTCAGCACCGGCCGCCTGAAGGAGGGTACTCCCACCACGGTGGAGGGCGAGTTCGACCTCCAGGCCGACAAACCCGCCTTGAAGCTGCACGCCCGGCTGAAGAGCGGGCTGATGTTCGATCCGGTGCAAAAGCACTATGTGTTGGAAGGCGCCGACATGGAAGCGAAGGGGGAGGCCGCCGGGATTTCCGGCCTCGTGGCCTCGGCCCGGGGGGATCTGGATGTGCAAGGCGGAGAGTTCTCGGCGCGGGACCTGAAGTTCGCCGTGAGCGGGCAGCGCGGCGCGGACCACCTGGAACTGAAGCTGGACGCCCCGAAGATGCAGTTGACCAAGGCCAGGGCAAGCGGCGAAAGGCTCACACTGGAGGCCCGCATCGAGCAGCCCAAGGGGGGCGCGCATGCCGTGCTCACGGTACCCGGGCTGGAAGGAACCGGAGAGGCCTTCAAGGCGGGGGAGGTGACCCTGGCGGTTGACGGAAAACAGGGCGACAACTCCCTCAAAGGAAAGCTGACCACGCTGCTGGCGGGCAGCCTGCAAGCGCAGCGCCTGGACTTCGACCAGTTGCAGGGCGATCTGGAACTTGCCGGTGCGGCCTTGCCCAAGGGCGCGGTGCGGGTCAGCCTGAAGGGCGACGCTCATGCCGATCTGAAGAATCAGAAGACCGCACTCAATCTGGCCATCCGTCTGGACGAAAGCAACATCACGGCCCGGCTCGGCATGACCGGCTTCGCCTCCCCCCGGTACAGCTTCGACGTGGGCATCGACCGGCTCGACGTGGACCGCTATTTCCCGCCGAAGCCCAAGCAGAAGGCGCAGGAGCCGGAAAAACCCTTCGATCTTTCGGCGCTCAAGACACTCAAGGCGACAGGCAGATTGCGCATCGGCAGCCTCAAGTTCTCCAATGTGAAGGCCAGCAACGTGCGCCTGGACCTCAAGGCCGCCGACGGCAAGCTGGATCTGAGCCCGGTGAGCGCCAACCTGTACCAGGGCGCCCTGGCCGGGTCATTGAGCGTGGATGCCGCGGTCCTGCCCAAGGTGGCGCTGCGGCAGCGCCTCACCGGGGTGAGCATCGGCCCTTTGCTGAAAGACGTGACCGACAAGGACGTGATGGAGGGCAGGGGCAACGCATCCCTGGACGTGGCCGCCCAAGGCGCGACCGTCGGCGCCATGAAGAAGTCCCTGCGCGGCGGCGCGTCGGCGATCCTGCGTGACGGGGCGGTCAAGGGCATCAATCTTGCCGGCGCCCTGCGCGGCGCCAAGGCCCGCCTCGGGACCCTGAAGGGGGAACAGGTGCAAGGGGCGAACCCCCAGGAAAAGACCGACTTTTCAGAACTCAAGGCCAGCTTTGTCATCCGCCACGGGGTGGCCCACAACGACGACCTGTACGCCAAGTCGCCGCTGTTGCGGGTTACCGGCAACGGCGACATCGATATCGGGGCCAGCACCATCGACTACCTGGCCAAGGCCACCGTGGTGGCCTCGCTGCAAGGCCAGGGCGGGCCGGAGCTGGCCGCCATGCGCGGGGTGACCGTGCCGGTGCGCATCAGCGGCCCGTTCGATGCCTTGCGCTACAAACTGGACTTCAACGCCATGGCCTCCGAGATGGTGAAGCAGAAGGTGGAGCAGAAGAAGGAAGAGGTCAAGGGCAAGGTGGAGGAAAAACTGAGGGAGCAGTTGAAGGGCCTGTTCGGCAGGTAATGACGGATTTCGCCTCACGCCTGCTCTCCTGGCAGCGGCGCCACGGACGCCACGACCTCCCCTGGCAGGAATCCCGCGACCCGTACCGGGTGTGGCTTTCCGAGATCATGCTGCAGCAGACCCAGGTGGCCACGGTCATCCCCTACTACCGCCGTTTTCTCGAACGCTTCCCGGACATCCACAGCCTGGCCGGCGCCGACCTCGATCGGGTAATGGCCTGCTGGAGCGGCCTGGGCTACTATTCGCGGGCGCGCCACCTGCACCGCGCGGCCCGGGTGATCGTGGAGCGTCACGGCGGCGCATTCCCCTCCGATTTCCGGCAGATCCTCGCCTTGCCCGGCGTTGGGCGCTCCACCGCGGCGGCGGTGAGCGTGTTCGCCTTCGGCGCCGGGCAGGCGATCCTGGACGGCAACGTGAAACGGGTGCTGGCCCGCTGTTTCGGCATCCCCGGCTACCCAGGCGAGAGCAAGGTGGAGGACGCCCTGTGGCGGCTGGCCGAAGGCCTGCTGCCGGAAACGGGGGTCGAGGCCTATACCCAGGGCCTGATGGACCTCGGGGCCCTGGTATGCACCCGGGCGGCGCCCCGCTGCCCCGCGTGCCCGGTGGCCGCGGACTGTGTCGCGGCGCGCCAGGGGCGGGTCGCGGAGTTCCCGGCGCCGCAGCCGCGCAGGGTCTTGCCCGGCAGGCACACCGTGATGCTGATCCTGCTTCACGAAGGCGAGGTGTTCCTGGAGAAGCGCCCGCCCACCGGGGTGTGGGGCGGCCTCTGGAGCTTTCCCGAGGCCGAGCCGGAGAACGACCTGCAGGTCCTGTGCCGTCGGCGGTTCGGCACAGAGGTGGAGCTACTGGGTAGCCTCAAGCCGCTCAGCCATACCTTCACCCACTTCAGGCTGCACATCACGCCGCAACCGGTGCGGGTCCGCCAGCGGGCGGGCATGGCCGCCGAGGCGGACGGCCTGTGGCTTCCCCCGGAGGACGCCGCCGGCGCCGCCGTCCCCGCCCCGGTGCGCAAGCTGTTGCGGCTGCTCGGCGCGGGCTAGTCCACAGGCCGCCCTGTTCGCGGTGACTATACTTGAAGGGGCAAGATTCGGCCCCGGACCTTCCTCGCCCCGTGGGGCATTAGTAACCGCATATTTCTGGGCATGATGAAACCACAGTCGAAGCAACTGCGCGCGGTGGCGCTATTGGCCGGGCTTGCGGTGCTGGTGCTGGCACCCCCGCCGGCTTGGGCGCAGGCATTCGGCTACAGCGTGGACATCCAAGTCCCGCAGGCCTATCGCCGGCTGCTCGAGGAAAATCTGGACATCGTCAAGTGGCGCGACAACCCGCGCATGGATCTGGCGCAACTGCGCCGGCTGTTCCGCGGCACGCCGGAAAGTATCGGGGAATTGATGGCCACCGAGGGCTACTATTCGCCGGCCATCCGCTCTTCCCTGGAGCAGCGGGACGGGGCCTGGGTGGCCCGTTTCGACGTGGAGCCGGGTGAGCCTTCGCGGGTGGCGCGGGTGGATATCGGCTTTCGCGGGGCCATCGCCGATGGTTCGCCCCGCAACCTGGCGCGCATCGAAAAGGCGAAGAAGGCCTGGCGGTTGGCGGTGGGGGCGGTGTTCCGGCAGGAGGGGTGGGAAGCGGCCAAGCGCAGCCTCCTGAGAGGCCTGCTGGTTGACCGCTACCCGGCGGCGAGCATTGCCAGCAGCCGCGCCACAGTGGACCCGGAGAAGCGCGAGGTTTATCTTGAGGTGGTGGCGGACAGCGGCCCGGCGTTTACCCTGGGACGGCTGGAGATCACCGGCCTCAAGCGCTATCCGCGCCGGGTGGTGGAGAATCTGAACCCGATCGAGCCGGGCTCGCCCTATTCCCAGCAAAAGCTGCTCGGGCTCCAGGCCCGGCTGCAAGACAGCGGTTACTTCGCCA
The DNA here is from genome assembly GCA_021848325.1 of Pseudomonadota bacterium. Lineage (GTDB taxonomy): Bacteria > Pseudomonadota > Gammaproteobacteria > Burkholderiales > JAJZUU01 > JAJZUU01. The sequence continues at coordinate 8,872 of JAJZUU010000075.1, forward strand.
GTTCGCTGGTGAGCGCGGAGGCCGACCCCGCCCGGCCGCACGATGTGCCGATTCGGGTGGAGGTAGTGGAAAACCCGTCCAGGCACGTGGGATTCGGTATCGGTTTCAGCAGCAACACCGGTGCCCGCGGGCAGGTCGACTACCGCGACCTCAACCTGCTTAATCGTGCCTGGCGCCTGAATGCCGGACTCAAACTGGAGACGAAAACGCAGTCGGCGACCGCCGACATCTATCTTCCGGCCAAGCTGGCGGATTACCAGGACAGCCTGGGGGTGAAGCTGGAGCGCACCGATATCGAGGGTGACGTCACTACCCAAAGGAGTCTCGGCGTGAAGCGCAGCCGGATGGTGGGGAAGATCGAAACCGCTCTGGCCGCCCAGTACCAGGCCGAACGGGAAACGGTCGCCGGGGCCGAAAGCAGCACCAGCCGGGCGTTGACCCTCAATTATTCCTGGATTGCGCGGCGGACCGACGATCCCCTCTACCCCAATCGCGGCTACCTGCTCAACTTGCAGGTCGGCGGCGGGTTGCGGGCGCTCCTGTCCGACCAGGACTTTGTGCGCGGCTACGGCAGGCTGGTGTATTACCATCCCCTCGGGCCTCGGGACACCGTGATGCTGCGCGGCGAGCTCGGAGGCGTGCTGGCATCGAGCAGAGACGGCATCCCATCGGAATTTTTGTTCCGGGCCGGCGGCGACCAGTCGCTGCGCGGCTACGACTACCAGAGCCTGGGGGTCAGGCAGGGCGACGCGGTGGTGGGCGGGCGCTACCTGGCGATCGCCAGTGCCGAGTACGTGCACTGGCTGACCCCGAAATGGGGCGCGGCGCTGTTCTACGACGTGGGCAATGCGGTGGACAGCCTCCGCGATTATAAGGCGGTCCAGGGCTACGGGGTGGGCGCCCGCTGGCGCAGCCCGGTGGGGCCGCTGAACCTGGACCTTGCCTACGGCAGGGAGCTTGCCCAGTATCGCGTGTACTTTTCCGTGGGGTTCGTATTCTGATGGGCAGGAAAAGGATGCTCGCCAAGGTCTTTCTTGCGGCCGTCGCCTCCCTGGCGCTGGCGCTGGGCGCCCTGCTGTGGTTCGCCGGGACGGAAACCGCCTTGCGCTGGATCGCACAGCGCGCGGTGGCGGCGAGCGGAGGCCGGCTCAGGCTGGAGGGGGTGCACGGCTCCGTTTACGGGCCGCTGCACATCGACCTGGTGGTTTTCGAGACCGGCCGGCGCCGCCTGGAGTTGCGCCGGCTGGACCTGGACTGGTCGCCGCGGGCGCTGTTGCTGCAACGACGATTGGAGGTGCGGAAACTTGATGTGCAAGCGCTTACTGTCAACATCAAGGCCGGTGGCAAGGAGCCTTTGCAACTGCCCCGGACCCTGCGCCTGCCGCTCGCACTGGCGCTGCCGGACGTGGCGGTGGGGCGCATCGGCGTGACGGTGGCGGGCGCAAGCTACGAGTTGGGCCGTCTCAGGTTCCGGTTGCAGAACCCCGGCGATACCTACCGCCTTGATCTGCCCGGGGTCGATACCCCCTGGGGCGGGGCGGACGGGGAACTGAGGCTGGCCGCCTCCCCGCCTTTTGCCTTGCAGGGCAGGCTCTCCGTCGCTCAAAAGGAAGGCCGGTTTCCCTACCAGGCCCGGTTCCTGCTCAAGGGTACGCTGGCGGAAATCGCCGCCACCGCGGAGGCCTCCTCGGGGCAGGTGGTGGCCCGGGGAAAGGCCGTCTTCACCCCGTTTCGGCCGGTGCCCGTCAAGGGCATGGAGTTGCGGGCGCGGGGCATCGACCCGGCGCAATTCGCCAAGAACTTGCCGCACGGCGACATGAGCGCGGCGGTGACCCTGGAGACCGGGCCGGACGGCGCGCTGCATGGCCGGGTGGAAGCCGCAAACGCCACACCCGGAAGCCTGGACCTGGGACGCCTGCCGTTTAAACGGTTCAGCGGCACCTTCAGCGGGAGGCCGGAGCAGCTAAGCCTGCACGACCTGCTCATCGACCTCGACCGTGCCGGACAGTTTCGCGGAGATGGCTCCTTCGCCGGGGGCCGGCTGGGGCTGGACGTCGTCACGGACAATCTGGACCTGCGGGGGTTGTACGGTAAGTTGGTGCACACCGACTTGCGCGGCGCCCTGGTCCTGGGGGTGGGCGCCAAGGCGCAGACGCTGGCGGCCGACCTTTCCCAGGGGCGCTACCGCATCAAGCTCGACGCCGCGTACGAAAAAGACCGGCTGACGATCCGCTCGGCGAGCGCCCGCTCCGGCCCAGGCGTCCTGGAGCTCAAAGGTGAGATGGCGCTGTCCGGGGCGCGCGCATTTCGCGCCGAGGGCGCCCTTGCCCGCTTCAATCCCGCCCGATTCGGCGATTATCCGGACGCGCAGGTGAGCGCTTCCTTCGCCGCATCCGGCGTACTGGCGCCGCAGTGGCAGGCGGCTCTGGAATTCACCATCCGGGACAGCAGTTGGCGCGGCCAGCCGCTTGAGGGTGGCGGCGCGCTCAAGCTTTCCGCGTCGCGCATCCGGCAAGGCGATGTCGAGTTGCGGCTGGCCGGCAACCGCCTGGCCGCCAAAGGGGCCTTCGGCGCCCCGGGCGACCGGCTGGCCTGGCAGCTCGACGCAAGCCGTCTTGCGGCCCTCGGCCCGGAGTTCGGCGGCAGCGTGGCGGCCTCGGGCAGCCTGCAGGGGACCTTCGCCCGGCCTTCAGGCACCTTTGCGCTGAGCGGCAAGGGGCTGCGCTGGATGGACCAGCGCATCGCGACCCTGCACGCGAGCGGCAAGCTGGATCAGGGCGTGGACGGCCAACTCGCGCTGGCCGCGCAGCTCGTGGGCTACCATTCCCCGACCCTCACCCTGGCCAGGGCGGCCCTCAAAGTCCAGGGGAGCCGTGCTCGCCACGAGATCGAGATCAGCGCCGCCAACGCGGGCTTGGACATGGAGGCCAGGGCCTCCGGCGGCTGGCGGGAGGGGGCCGGCTGGTCGGGCTGGGTGGAGAGCTTTTCAAACCGGGGCCGCTATGCGCTCAGTCTCAAGGCACCCGCCCGGCTGGCCGTGGGCGGCGGGGGCTTCGCCCTGCAACGGGCGGTGCTGGGCTTCGCCGGCGGTCACATAACCATTCAGGATCTCTCCCGGCGAGGCGGGCGCTGGGCCACCAGCGGGGAGATCGGGGGGCTTCAAGTGGAGAAACTGCCGGGGCTCGCCGCTGAGCCGCCAGCTCTCAGGGTGACCCTCTCTCTGGGGGGCAAATGGTCTATAACGGCAGAAAAGGCCCTGGACGGCAGCGTGGACCTGTGGCGCGAAGGCGGCGATCTGACGGTGCCCGCCGATCCGCCCCTGGACCTGGGCCTTACCCGCCTCGCCTTCCATGCCACGGCCGCCGGCAGCGTCGTGAGCGCGACCCTGGACGCGGCGGGGACCCGCTTGGGCACACTCTCCGCCCAGGGACGGACCACCGCGAGCCGCAGGAACGGGGCCTGGGGGCTGGCGGGCGGCGCTCCCCTGTGGCTCGAAGCCGATGCCGACATGCCTTCCATCGCATGGCTCGGGCCGCTGCTGAACCAAAACCTGTCCGTGGGCGGGGCCCTAAACGCGCGTCTCAGCGTCGCCGGAACGGTGGGGGCCCCGCGCTTCGGCGGGGTGATCGAGGGCGACAAGCTGCAACTGGCCCTGCCGGGCCAGGGGGTCGATTTCCGGGGCGGTTCGCTGCGCGCCGAACTGCACGAGGACAAGCTGCTGCTCAGGCGCATGGTGCTCCGTGCCGGCGGTGGCACCCTGTCGGCCGAGGGCGGCGCGACCCTGGCCAAGGGCGCGCCCCAGTTGCAGATCACTCTCGTCGCCGACAAGCTGGAGGCGCTGGCACGCCCCGACCGGCACCTGGTCTTAAGCGGGGGGGCGGAGGTTTCCCTGCGCGACAAGCGGCTGGAGGTGTCCGGCAGCCTCAAGGCGGACCGGGGCCTGGTGGAGTTGCCCAAGGCGGGCGCACCCACTCTGAGCCCGGATGTGGTGGTGCTGGGCAGGCCGCCCAAGCCCGAGAAAAGGGGGCTGCCCTACCGGCTGCGCCTGGATATGAAATTGGATTTGGGCGACCGCTTCTACCTCAAGGGCCGGGGGGTGGACGCCCAACTGGCGGGGACTGTCAGGGTGCGCGCCGGGGAGGCCGGCTTGCCCAGGGCGAACGGCACCATCCGGGTGGTCAAGGGCAGCTACCTGGCCTACGGGCAGCGCCTGACCATCGAGCGGGGCGAACTCAATTTCGCCGGGCCGATCGACAATCCGGGCCTCAACATTGTGGCGCTGCGCAAGAACCAGCCGGTGGAGGCAGGGGTGGCCATTACCGGCACCGCCATCGCGCCCCGGATCAAGTTGGTGTCGAATCCGTCGGTGCCGGACAGCGAGAAACTGGCATGGCTGGTGCTGGGACACGGCCTGGCGGGGGCGGGGGGGGAGGATTTCAGCCTGATGCAGGCGGCCGCCGGCGCCTTGTTGTCCCAGGGGGAATCCGTCACGCTGCAGTCGCAGATCACCCAGGCCACCGGCCTGGACGAATTCGGCCTGCGCGGAGGCGGGGGCCTGGAGGGGATGGTGGTCACCCTGGGCAAGCGCTTGTCCTCGCGGGTTTACGTGAGCTACGAGCAGGGGCTGAGCGGGGCGGCCAACCTGGTGAAGATCAATCTCGCCTTGAGCAAGTGGCTGTCGGTGCGGGCCCAGGCCGGTACCGACAGCGCGGTGGACCTGTTCTATACGTTTTCCTTCGACTAGGAGCCTGTCGGACTTAAAGGAAATCGGCTGCAAATCCACCTGACCGGTCCATATTTCGCCGCTTTTTTGGTCAATAGAACGACTATTGACCTGCAAAATCGACAAAATCTGTCCTCGGCCA
>JAJZUU010000010.1 GCA_021848325.1 Pseudomonadota bacterium
AACAACGCATAAACAGATGGTTACATGGAAAATCCGATTCAGCTTCTGGGTAACATCTGCCATCGAGGCAAGCTCCTGACATATCTGCGTAAATCTGTGTAATCTGCGGATGAACTAAGTTTTTTAGCAATAGGGGACGGTTTCAATGACCAACTGAAAAAAGCACAGGATGATGCTGCCTGATCCGGGGTGAACAACAGCCATTTCCCGGCCCTGATCGTAAGTCAGCTCACCCAATCAGTTAAAAAATAAAAAATTATGAGGGGTCAAACGTAGCGTTGATCGTGTGCCCGTCCAAGAGCTGGCATTCACCCTGCCCGCCACCTGACATGCCCGCCGATGGTGAGAATAGCAGGAAGCGGCAGCGCATCCGCCCCCCATCCGAGCTGCTCAGGTTGGCCAGCACTTTGCCCGAATAATAGGTGATGAACTGCGTCGGGTCGTAGCCGCCCTGAAATGCGCCGTCCGCAAACGGCCCGCCCCAATACGGCCAGTCGCTCCAGCCATCACGCCAGCCTACCCATAGCGGTGTCAGCATTTCCCGCTGTGTCTGGTGGGTAATCTGAAAGAATCGCCCCTGGTAGATCGCATGTGGCAGTGTCGCCGTCATCGTGCCCTGCTGCCCACCGTCGGTGCTTTTCCAGATGAAATGCACCGGTGCGCCGGGCTGGTGGTTGCGCGATATATCACCTTGGCCCGTGCCCATCGTCGCACAGCCGCCCAGTATGGCCAAGCTTGCCAGCATCGTGGCTCCCATCGCTACTGATTTCATGATTCACTCCTAACATTGAAAGTGTTCTCTTGATCAAAGTTGTAGATAGTAATGCACCACTCAGAACAGCCATCGTTATGGCTGATTTCATTCTCATTTCCTATCACTGCCAAAATAAATGTGCAGACAAACCGCACGTTATGTTTGTCTTGTCTATGGCAAAAGCGATGGACAATCCAGTCGTTCACGAACCCGACTTCACGGTGCGGCCTGTCGCTTCGCACCGATCTTATGTCCAAGTTCGTTCAGCGCATGCCCCAGCGCATCAAAGCCTCGGCCAACTTCATTCCGTGTCCACGCTGCGCCCGTGGCGAGTTTGTCGCCCAGCGCCTCGGTATTGGTCACTGCCCCGGAGGCACCCGCCTGCGCTTCCGCGCCGGCCCAGCCCGCAGCATTTTTCAGGTCGCGGGCGGCCGCCTTGAGTTCATGGCCGGCCTGCCGGTATTCCTTGCGCTTCCGGGATTCAGCCGCCCTGGCACGGTGCTCGAGCGCAAGTGCGTGGTTGGCTCTGGCGAAATCCTTGTCCATCGCTTTCTCGTCCTTGACCGAGCCTTTCTCAAGCTCGTCGCCTTGCGGATTTCGGTGGCCGCCGTCTTGTAGTCGTTCTTCGCAAATGCTACGCAACGCTGCCGAAATGGTGCTGCGATTCGTCGGATACCGGGGTGGGGATCGTGTCGTGGCGAATCCGGTCGGTCGCCACCGGTGCCCTCGCCGCAGCAGGCGCCGCGGGCGCTTTCGTGGTCTGTGCGAAAGCAACACCGGAGAATTGCGTGGTGGCGATCAGGACGGCTGCCGTCAGGGGCTTGAGAGTGAGTTTCATAGGCGCTTCTACCAAGTCAAGGTGAATTTAGATTGATGGTGTTTGCTTCGTTTGTGTCAGGGTTGAACTTCGAGCGATATGGCTCAGTTGTTGGGATCACAAGCTTTTGTGGAAAAGATGTGCCCGTTGTTTGAAGGCACGCGCAAGTTGAAGGAACTCCCCCGTACCCAGCGTTTGCTACGCCGGGCAAGTCTGAGAAGAATGTTTCCCAAGGCGGCCCGGCGACAAGGTCTTGCGCGACGGGGCGATGTAGTCGAGAGGGAGCGATAAAAACATGATGTCAAGACTTGACCTCGGTGTTTCCGGTGTTTGATGCACTCAGAACCAAAACGACGTGTCCTTCAGCAGAAACTCCTCGTAAGGCATATAGTGCGAGCCGTCGCAGGAGAAGGTTAGACTGACCATGCCGTTGAAAATGTTGATCGAAGCCGTGCGCAGATAGAAGGTCGGGTCGGTCAGGCGCAGGGATTGCAGCGTGTGCAGAATGCGTTGGATGTCGGCCTGCGGGATCGCCGCATCGTTCGGGTAGGGACTCGGAGGGAATACCAGGCAAATATCCGGATCGCTCAGGGCCTCATGATCCAGAATGCGATAGCGAAATGGGTCGCTCACCGTCCAAATCGTGGCTTGGCTGCTGGAAAAGTGAATTTGGCCTTGAAATGCGCCACGCTGCGTCAGCAGCTCCTCCAGAATGGATAGCGCCTGCACCATATTTCCGTCCATCGGGCTTTCGATGCGGCATTGTTGAAAAACATGGCTGCGGATCGCCGGATCGCCCTTCACCTGCCGCCAATAGCCCGGTTCTTCATAGAGTTCCGAGGTCACCGGTAAATTGCGCAAGTCGAAGTCGGCGCCGAGATAGCCCAAGATCTCGGAATCCGCGCGCACGATCTGCAGCGCGGTAAGCGACGGTCGGTGCCCTATCAGGCTGATATAGGCATCAGAGAGCAAGAAGCCCCAGGCCGGTACTGCTTCCTTCATATATGGGCGCTGCGAGCGATCACGCCCAAAGTGCTCGGGTGCAAGTCCCGCCCCGCCCACGTTGTCACAAATCTGTATGCCGTCGGTGCCCACGCAGTACAGGAAGGTGGTATGGGGGATACCGGCGAAGCCTGCCGTGAGAATTGCGTTCAGTTGCGCGCGGTCGCCCCATGCCGACGTACAGCGCGCAGCCAGGTGCGCCAGCGGTTCGTGCAGCTTGCGCGCCAGCTCCTCCCGCTGTAGGTAGATGCTTTCCTTCCATGAACCTTTCATGACACGACTCATCTCTTGCGCGAATGAAATATTGTCGCATCGACATGCATACTTAAAGTGACTCCTGGCACGGACAAGTTAGATATTGACTGTGGGGAATAGTTCATGCGAGGCGATAGACTAAAGCGAATTCGGGATAGAGTAGCCTCCACCAATACCTAAATCCCAACCGTTCTCGGCTGGGGTTTTTCTTGCCTGATCGCCAGGATTGATGAGTTCAAGGGCGCCTGGCGCGCCGTGGGCAGACCTGCGCCCGGCCGTCTGTCGGCCCTACGCCGTGTCGCTACCATCGAAAGCATCGGTTCCTCCACCCGCATCGAAGGCAGCAAGCTGTCCGAATGGATATGGTGTTCTCGTCTTGGCAGGACATCCCCTTCACCGAGAACCACATCAAGCAGTTGCGCCAGTACAGGCATCGCGGCAACTACAAGACCAACTCGAACAGCATCGCCGCCTTCGACGAGAACGGCGTCCAGATCGTAGAATCCCTGACGTCCACGATGACCGGCCGTTTGCCAGCGGGCGCAGCCCGTCGGCAAACAGTCCGTGTCGATCTTGCTGTTGACTTCGAAATGTTGCGCAACCATCAACGCACGACCGGCTGCGGTGACGTAACTTTCTTCGACGTCGGTGAGTGCTTCGAGATCGATCCACATCTGCTTGTGCGGGCTAACGAATAGCGTTTATCCGCCGCCCCCCAACATTCGAGGAAGCCGCGACGGCGTTGGCGGCGGATAACCCTCGGTGGACTGAACCACCGGCACGGCGGTGACTATGGGGATTGTAAGCTGGCGAGGCGGGATGTCAATCGGCTGTCATGGTGCAGCAGGGACGGCACACTTCGGCATCGGCACCACCTCTCATCTTGTTCGAAACCCGATTTTATGCGGGCTCCAAGGCTGTTTTTTAGTGAAATATCCTCAGGCGCCGAGCACGGTGCGCCACAGATCCAGCACCGCCGCCCGGTGGCCCTCGGCGAGTTGCGGCTCGATGCGCGCCTGTTTTGCCCCTTCCAGCCGCAACTGATGCTGCCACAGCCGGTACTGGCGGTAGGCGTTCCGCACTCCTTCTGCGAGGTCGGAGGGGATCAGGCCGAGTTCCGCCGCCGTCAGCAGCAGCGCCAGGTTGCCCGCGTTGCGGGTGAGGGCGGGGTGGCTTGCGGCGTGGGCGAGCACCAGGTATTGCACGATGAATTCCACGTCGACGATGCCGCCGCGGTCGTGCTTGACGTCGAACAGGGCGCCGGAGTTGGGGTGGGCCCCCAGCATCTTGTGCCGCATCTGCGCCACCTCGCGCCGCAGCGCGACGGGATCGCGCGGTTGTTGCAGGACCTCGCGGCGGATGCGCTCGAACGACTCGCCGATGCGCTCGTCCCCGGCTACCCAGCGCGCGCGGGTCAGGGCCTGGTGTTCCCACACCCAGGCCTTGTCCTTCTGGTACTGCTCGAACGCCTCCAGGGAACTCACCAGCAGGCCGGCCGCGCCGTCTGGGCGCAGGCGCAGGTCGGTCTCGTACAGCAGCCCGGCCGGGGTCAGGCTGGTGAGCCAGGTGTTGATGCGCTGCGCCAGCCGGGCGTAGACCTCCGGCGCTTCCGGGGCCTCGTCCCGGTACAGGAAGATGATGTCCAGGTCGGAGGCGTAGCCCAGTTCCTTGCCCCCCAGCTTGCCGTAGCCGATCACGGCGAAGCATGGCGTCTCCCGGTGCCGGCGGCGCAGCCCTTGCCAGCAGAGCCGCAGCACCTGATCCAGGATCAGCTCGGCCAGGGCGCTCAACTCGTCGCTCAGGGCCTCCAGGGGCAGCAGCCCGGCCAGGTCCTGGGCCAGCAGGTGGAACACGCCGGCATGCTTGAAGTGGCGCAGGATGTCCATCTGCCTTTCGGTATCGCCCGCCGCGTCGTCCAACTCGGCCCGGAGATCGCCCCGCAGTCGGGGCCATGCCGGGCGGCCGTAGAGCACCCGCACGTCCAGCAGTTCGTCCAGCAGCACCGGCTGGCGCGCCAGGTACGCCGCCGCCCACGGGCTCGCGCTGCACAGCTTGGCCACCTGGTTCAGGGTGGCCGGGTATTCCAGCAGCAGGGCCAGGTAGGGCTCGCGCCGGCCCACGCTCTCCAGCAGCATCAGGATGCGCTCCAGGGTCTGGTCCGGGTTGGGCAGGCGGGCGGCCACCTCCATCAGCGGCGGGATCAGGGCGTCGAAGCGGCTGCGGCTGGCCGCCGGCAGTTGCGCGTAGCGGCCACCCTGCTTGATCTGTTGCAGCCGCCGCCAGATGGCGCCCGGGTCGGTGTAGCCGATCTCCGCCAGCCGGGCGTGGGCCTGTTGTTCGCCGACGGCGGTCAGCCACAGCGCCGCCAGGGGGTGGGTTTCCTGCTCGCTCTGGGGCGCCGCGAAGACTTGCTCGAAGTGCCGGGTGACCTTGCTGCGGTGGGCCGCCAGCGCCGCCATGAACGCGCCGTAGGAGGCAAAACCCATGCCGGCGGAGATAATGGCCTGGTCGCCTTCGCTGGTGGGCAGGGTCTGGGTCTGGCTGTCCTCCAGATACTGCAGGCGGTGTTCCAGGGTGCGAAGGAAGACGTAGGCGGCGTGCAGTTCCGCCACCGCCTGCGGCGGCAGGAAGCCGCGCTGGCCCAGGGCGGCCAGCACCTTGAGAGTGGGGCGCACCTGCAATTCCGGGAGCTTGCCGCCGCGGATCAACTGGAACACCTGGGCGGTAAACTCGATTTCGCGGATGCCCCCCGGCCCCAGCTTGATGTTGCTGCGCAGGTCGCGGCGCTGTACTTCCTGGCGGATTTGCGCGTGCAGGCCGCGCATCGAGGCGAAGGCGCCGAAGTCCAGGTACTTGCGGAACACGAAGGGGCGCACCTGGTCCATCAGCTCGGCGTGGTGCCGGCCGGTCAGGGGGCGCCCCTTGATCCAGGCGTAGCGCTCCCATTCCCGGCCCTGGGTGACCAAGTAGTTTTCCAGCATGGCGAAGCTGACCGCCAGGGGGCCGCTGTCGCCGTAGGGGCGCAGCCTCATGTCCACCCGGAACACGTAGCCGTCCGCGGTGCGCTCGGAGAGCGCCGCGATCAGCTTGCGCCCCAGGCGGGTGAAATATTCGTGGCCGCTGATGGTTCGGGGGCCGGCGGTTTCCCCTTCCTCCGGGTAGAGGAAGATCAGGTCGATGTCGGAGGACACGTTGAGCTCCCCGCCGCCCAGCTTGCCCATGCCCACCACGATCAGTTCCTGGACCGTGCCGCTGTCCGCCCCCAGCGGTTCGCCGTACTGCTGCCGCTGCCACCGGTCGATGTGGTCCAGGGCATGCCGGATGACGGTCTGCGCCAGGTCGGTCATGGTGGCCATCACCTCTTCCAGGCTGGCCATGCCGTTCAGGTCCCGCGCCAGCAGCCGCAGCATGACCCGTTTGCGCAGTTCCCGCAGCGCCTTCTTCAGGCCATCCTCGTCTTGCGCCGGCCGCTGCGCCAGGAACGCCTCCATCTCCTGTGCGCTCCAGGGCTGCTCCAGCCGTTCCAGTAGCGCCCGGACCAGGGCACGGTCGTCCTGCAACAGGCGCTGCGCATAGCGGCTGAACCGGGTTGCCCGTGCCAGGGCCGCCGATTGCCCGGGCGCGGGAGATGTATCGGTGGTGTCATTCAAGGTAAAATGGGCTGTCCCATGTGAGCGGAGGGCGCGCTTGCGCGCGGGCAGCGCGGTCCGTCCGCGCCTTTCCCCGGCGCGGCGGCCCTGTTTGTGCGGCGCCGCTTTCATTCTAGTGACTATGGAAAGCACATTGCAAACGCTATATCATCAGCCCGTGTTTAGCGACAAAACCATAGGGAGGAGCATCGATGGCGAACATTGAATCAGTTCTGTCCGAAACGCGCGTTTTCGAGCCGGCCGGGGCCTTCCGCGCCCAGGCCAACGTGGCCGGGATGGAGGCATACCGGGCCCTGTGCGCCGAGGCCGAAAAGGATTACGAGGGATTCTGGGCGAGGCTCGCGCGGGAGCGGATCACCTGGCACAAACCCTTCAGCCAGGTGCTGGACGAAAGCAAGGCGCCATTCTACCGCTGGTTCTACGACGGTGAGTTGAACGCCTCCTACAACTGTCTGGACCGCCATCTTGCCACCCAGCCGGACAAGACCGCGCTGATCTTCGAGGCGGACGACGGCAAGGTCACCCGGGTGAGCTACCGGGAGCTGTATCACCGGGTATGCCGCTTCGCCAACGGCCTCAACAGCCTCAAGGTGGCCAAGGGCGACCGGGTGGTGATCTACATGCCCATGAGCATCGAGGCGGTGGTGGCGATGCAGGCCTGTGCCCGCATCGGCGCCATCCACTCGGTGGTGTTCGGCGGATTTTCCGCCAAGAGTCTGCACGAGCGCATCCTCGACGCGGGCGCCAAAATCGTGCTGACGGCGGACGAGGGCATGCGCGGCGGCAAGGCGATGTCTCTCAAGGCGGCCGTGGACGAGGCGCTGGCCATGGGCGGCTGCGACAGCGTGGAACGGGTGGTGGTGTATCGCCGTTCCGGCGGCGACGTCGCCTGGAACGCCGGGCGCGACCTGTGGTGGCACGATCTGGCGGACGGCCAGCCCGATACCTGCGCCCCGGTCTGGGTGAACGCGGAGGACCCTTTGTTCATCCTCTACACCTCCGGTTCCACCGGAAAGCCCAAAGGGGTGCAGCACAGCACCGCGGGGTTTCTCCTGGGGGCCGTCCTCAGCATGGACTGGGTATTCGACTACAAGCCGGACGACGTCTACTGGTGCACCGCGGACGTGGGCTGGATCACCGGCCACACCTACGTGGCCTACGGCCCCCTGGCGATGGGCGCCACGGAGGTGATTTTCGAGGGGGTGCCCACCTATCCCGATGCGGGTCGCTTCTGGAAGCTGGTACAGGACCATAAGGTCAGCACCTTCTACACCGCGCCCACGGCCATCCGCTCCCTCATCAAGCTGGGGGCCGATCTGCCGACGCACTACGACCTTTCCTCCCTCAGACTGCTGGGCACGGTGGGCGAGCCGATCAACCCGGAGGCCTGGATCTGGTACTACGAAACTGTGGGCCAGAAGCGCTGTCCTATCGTGGACACCTGGTGGCAGACCGAGACCGGCAGCAACATGATCGCGCCCCTGCCCGGGGCGATTCCTACCAAGCCCGGCTCCTGTACCATGCCCCTGCCCGGGATCATGGCGGATGTCGTGGACGAACAGGGCGGGCCGGTGGAATTGGGGAGAGGGGGCTTCCTGGTGATCAAGCGGCCTTTCCCCTCCTTGCTGCGGACCTTGTGGGGCGACCCGGAACGCTACAAGAAGGCCTATTTCCCGGAGGACCTGGGCAGGGGCAAGTACTATCTGGCCGGGGATTCCGCCCACCGCGACCGGGACGGCTATTACTGGATCATGGGGCGTATCGACGACGTGCTCAACGTCTCCGGCCACCGGCTGGGGACCATGGAGATCGAGTCGGCTCTGGTGGCCAATCCCCTGGTGGCAGAGGCGGCGGTGGTGGGCAAGCCCCACGACATCAAGGGCGAGGCGGTGGTGGCATTCGTGGTGCTGAAGGGCCAGCGCCCGAGCGGCGACGCGGCCCACGACGTGGCGCTGACCCTGCGCGACTGGGTGGGCAAGGAAATCGGGCCGATCGCCAAGCCGGACGAGATCCGGTTCGGCGACAACCTGCCCAAGACCCGGTCCGGCAAGATCATGCGGCGCCTGTTGCGCGCCATCGCCAAGGGGGAAGAGATCACCCAGGACGTTTCCACCCTGGAAAACCCGGCCATATTGGAGCAGCTCAAGGCGGCGGTGACTTGATTCGCAGGCCGGAAAGCCTGCGGGTCGGGAGGATCGCATCCGTGCGGTGCCGGTAAAGGGACGCAAACATAGCAAATGAAGGCTGAAGGATGAGGCAGGTTGCAGGGGACGAGGTCCCCTCGTCGGGACGCGTCTCATCCTTGATCGGGTTCCTCTGGAAATGGCACTGGCGTATCGCCGGATACGCCGCATTTTTTGCGGTACTGGTCATCGCCGGGGTGGTGCTCGGGCTGCGTTACTGGCTGCTGCCCAACATCCGGGAGTACCGGGACTACATTGCCACCTCCATCAGCCTGGCTTCCGGCCAGCGCACTGCCATCGGCGGCATCGCCGCGGACTGGGAGGGGCTGAGGCCCCACCTTGTGTTGCAGGATGTCCAGTTCTATGACCGGCAGGGCCGCCCCGCCTTGTTCCTGAAGCATGTGGAAAGCACCCTCTCCTGGTGGAGTCTGCTGCGCGGAGAGGCCATCCTTCATTCCCTGACGATCCAACACCCGGTCCTGACCGTAAGGAGGAACGCCAACGGCCTGATCTTCGTGGCGGGCATTCCGGTCAACGAGTCCCAGGCCCCGGGCGGTTTCACCGACTGGCTGCTCAGCCAGCGCCGTATCCAAGTCCGCAATGCCGTCATCCTGTGGCGCGACGACAAGCGTGCCGCCCCACCGCTGGTCTTCACCGGCGTGGAATTCCTGCTGGAAAACCGCGGTGCGCGCCACCGCTTCGGGGTGCGCGCCACGCCTCCGGGCGAGTTGGCGGCGCCGCTGGATATCCGCGGCGACTTGCGGGGCCGCTCCATGCGGGACCTGAAAGCCTGGCGCGGCACCCTCTATGCGCGCATGGACTACGCCGATCTGGAGGCCTGGCGCAAGTGGCTGGTCTACCCGTTCGAACTGCAACGCGGCAGGGGCGCACTGCGCATCTGGGTCGACTTTGCCGGAAAGACGCTTACCGGTGTGACCGCGGACGTGCGTCTGGGGGACGTGAAGACTCGTCTCGCCGCCAAGCTGCCGGAACTCGATCTGGACGCCCTGAGCGGGCGCTTGGACTGGCACCTGCTCGACCACGGCTTCGATCTGGCGGCCCGCAAGTTGAGCCTGACGGCCAAGCCGGGCGTGGTGGTGCGTCCTTTGGACTTCAGGCTGCGCACGAAGGACGCGGTGGGCAGCCGGCCCGCGACCGGGGAGGTGGACGTCAACGGCCTGGCCCTGGAGCCCTTCGTGGCGCTGGCGGACTATCTTCCCCTCGACCAGGAACAGCGGCGGCTGCTGGCGGAAGTCTCGCCGCGCGGCAGCTTCCGCGGACTCAGCGCGAGATGGACCGGCCCGTGGCGCGACCCCGGTGCCTACAGCATCAAGGCGAGCTTCGCCGGCCTGGGGCTGAATTCCTACCGGAAACTGCCCGGCCTGTCGGGGGTAAGCGGCAACCTGGATGCCAACGAAAAGGGCGGTGTGTTGTCGCTCAACTCGCACAACGCCACCTTCGACCTGCCCCGGGTCTTTCGCCAGGCCCTCTCCTTCAACGTGTTGACCGCCCAGGCGAACTGGAAGGTGCGGGACAAGGAAGTGGAGGTGAACCTGACCAACGTCTCGTTCGCCAACCCGCACCTGGCGGGCAATGCCTACGGCAGTTATCGCACCCTGAGAGATTCCCCGGGCTGGATCGACCTGACCGGCAACCTGACGCGGGCGGACGCCCGCTACGTGAGCCCCTATATTCCCCTGGTGGTCAACAAGGATGCCCGGGACTGGCTCGACCGCGCGCTGCTGGCCGGGCAGTCCAACGATGCACGGGTGCGCCTCAAGGGCAACCTGGCGGATTTTCCCTTTGCCGACGGCAGCCGGGGGCTGTTCCAGGTGAAGGCCCGCGTCTCCGGAGGTCTCCTGAACTACGCCCCGGGTTGGCCCAAGATCGGAAACATCACCGGGGACCTTCTGTTCCAGGGCGCGCGCATGGAGGTGAATGCCAGCCGGGCCAGCATTTTCGGCGTCGGCCTGAGCGACGTCCATGTGGAGATCCCCGACTTGGATACGCCGGACTCGGAACTCCAGGTGCAGGGGAAGGCCCAGGGCCCTACCGGGGACTTTCTGAAATTCCTTGAGCAAAGCCCGGTGGGCGGCATGATCGACCACATCGCCGATGGCGCACAGGCGACGGGCGCGGGCAAGCTCGCCCTGAAGCTGCGCATCCCGTTGCAACACGCCCGGGCCACCCGGGTTGCCGGCAGCTACCAGTTCGTCAATAACCGGGTTTCCCCCGGCGGGGGCGTCCCTCCGCTGGCGCAGGTCAACGGCCGACTGGATTTCACCGAGTCCGCCCTGAAAGGTCACAATGTCTCCGCCCAGTTCCTGGGGGGGCCATTGTCGGTCAGCGTGAGCGCGCAACCAGCAACCGGCGTGCGTCTCGGTCTGCAGGGCCGGTTCAGCGCCGCCGGCCTGCGCGCCTGGTCCGGCAACTCCCTGCTCCAATACCTTCAAGGGACGACTGACTGGCGCGGAAGCATCACCCTGAAAAACGGCCAGGCGGAAATGGCGCTGGATTCTTCCCTGCAGGGGCTTTCCTCGGAACTCCCCGCCCCGTTCGACAAGTTGGCCGCGGCTGTCGTGCCGCTGCATTTCGAAAGCAGAGTGACCGGGCCGCGCCAGGACGAAATCCTGGTCAGCTACGGCAAGGTCGCGGCCGCCAAGCTGGTGCGCCGCGGCGCCGATGGAGAGATGAGCGTCACCCGCGGCACCGTGAGCTTCGGCGCGGCCGCGGCGGAGCCCGTGCAGGCCGGTATCTGGGCAAGCGGCAAGCTGCCCTACCTGAATCTGGACCGCTGGCGTGCGCTGCTCGACCGAGCGGAGGCCGCACCGGGCCCGGCGCTCGCACTGGAGTTGTCCGGGTTGAACCTGAACTTGGATAGCCTGGACGCCTTCGGCAAGCGCTTCAACGACCTGCGGGTCAACGCCTGGAAGACAGGGGAGGGCTGGCGAGCGGCGCTCAACGGCAGGGAGCTGAACGGCGACGTCGTCTGGAACCGGGAGGGGCGGGGCAGGGTCGTGGCGCGCCTGAAGAACCTGATTATCCCCGGGCCGGCGCCCACGCAGGCGAAAGCGCCGGAGACGGAAGGGGATACCCAGGAATTGCCGGCGCTGGACATCGTCGCCGACAGCCTGGAGGTGGGACAGAAGAAGCTGGGAAAACTCGAGGTGCTGGCGGTGCAGCAGGGCAGCGACTGGAAGATCGAGCACCTCGGGCTTTCCGCCCCGGATTATGCGCTGACCATGGGCGGTCTGTGGCAGGCCTGGCTGTTCCGGCCGCGGACCAACGTAGACCTGAAGCTGGACGTAAAGGACATCGGTAAGTTCCTCGCCCGCCTGGGCCAGCCGGGGGTGGTGCGGGGCGGAACCGCCAAGCTTGACGGCCGACTGTCCTGGTCGGGAGGGCCTGCCGCTCTGGACTTTCCCAGCCTCAGCGGCAATTTCACGCTGACCGCCGCCAACGGGCAGTTCCTGAAAATGAATCCGGGGGTCGGCAGGCTGTTCAGCATCGTCAGTCTCCAAGCCCTGCCGCGCCGCATTAGCCTGGACTTCCGGGACATCTTCAGCGATGGGTTCGCTTTCGACACCATTTCGGGTAGCATGCGGGTTGACCATGGCATCATGTACAGCGACGACTTCAAGATCAGCGGCCCGTCGGCCCGCATCCTCATGACCGGCGAGACCGATATCGCCCGGGAAACCCAGAATCTCCGGGTCAAGGTAACGCCCCTGCTGGGGGAGGGCGTATCCGTGGCGGGGGCGCTGTTGGGCGGTCCGGTAGTGGGGCTCACCACCTTCCTGGTGCAGAAGGTCCTCAAGGACCCGATTGACCGCATGGCCTCCTACGAATACGCTATCGGCGGGACCTGGTCCGACCCGAAGGTGTCCAAGATCCAGCGGGGGGCGGCGCAATGAGCCGGCAGCGGAACAAGGCGGGAATGCCATGGCTTATGGCAAGGGCCGCGCTGCCGGGGTTGCTGTTTTTCGCCGTCGCGGCGGCCGCGCAAACCTGCCCGGTGTCTCGGGGTATTTGGCAAAGGCCGCGTTCCGGCGCCGCCATTCTCTCCCAGCCGTCCATCCGGCAATGCGTGCAGACCTGGCTGGCGCAACCCGGGGCGCGGCTGGTGATTCACCACGGCATGGCGGACGAGGCGCAGCTACAGGCCGCGGAACTGCGCTATTGGCTGATCGCGCTGGCGGTGGAAGGGGGGCGCGTCGAACTGGCGGGCGATCTGCCCCCGAACGAACCGATGAATATGGAAGTCAAGGAAGGGAAATGACGACGAAAGCACAGTCCAGCTTTGCCAGGAAAAGAACCCGGCCGACGGTCGGCAAGGCCCGGCCGCAGCCGGGTACCTGCCGCATCGCCGCGATCCAGATGGCCTCCGGTCCGAACGTGCTGGCCAATCTGAGCGAAGCGGAGCGGTTGATCGGCATGGCGGCCGCCCAAGGGGCCAAGCTGGTCGCTCTGCCGGAGTATTTTGCCGTGATGGGGCTCAAGGACACCGACAAGGTCGCCGTGCGCGAGGCGGAAGGGAAAGGGCCGATCCAGAAGTTCCTCGCCGCCGTGGCGAAGCGATACAAGATCTGGCTCATCGGCGGCTCCGTGCCGCTGGAGGCATCGGTCCCCGGCAAGGTGCGCAACAGTTGCCTGGTATACGACGACAAGGGCAAGCTGGTGGCGCGCTACGACAAGATCCACCTGTTCGGGCTGGACCTGGGCAACGAGCACTTCCGCGAGGAAAAGACCATCGAGGCCGGCGACCGGGTGGTGGTGCTGGAGACCCCGTTCGGACGGCTCGGCCTTTCGGTGTGCTATGACCTGCGCTTTCCGGAACTCTACCGCGCGATGAAGGACGTGGACATCATCGTCGTGCCTTCCGCCTTCACCGAAACCACCGGCAGGGCCCACTGGGAGACCCTGGTGCGCGCCCGGGCCATAGAGAATCTGGCCTATGTGGTGGCCCCGGCCCAGGGCGGTTATCACCTGAGCGGCCGCGAGACCCACGGACACACCATGATCGTCGACCCGTGGGGGGTAATCCTGGACCAGTTGCCCCGCGGCTCGGGGGTGGTGATCGCCGGCGTCAACCAGGCCTACCAGGCCAGCCTGCGCAACAGCCTGCCCGCGCTGAAGCACCGCACCATCAACTGCTTCGATTGCCAAGTGGTCACGGTGAAGAGCGGCCGCAGCGGCGTCGAGGCTTGAAATCCCGGGATGGCGTGGCCATCTAGGAGCCTGTCGGACTTGAAGAATCGAAGCGAAGCGGGTCAGGCAGGCAAGCCGCGTAGCGGCTGCTCGCAAAATTCGGCTGGTCGAGGACAGATTTTGTCGATTTTGCAGGTCAATAGTCGTTCTATTGACCAAAAAAGCGGCGAAATATGGACCGGTCAGGCGGATTTGCAGCCGATTTCCTTTAAGTCCGACAGGCTCCTAGCAAACAATGAATGCGGTTTAACCCTTGTATCCTTTTGAAATGAGCCAGCCATGAAACACTCCCCAGCCGAATCCGGCATCCTGATGCCCGAAGCGGAAAGCCTGTTCGAAACGGCGCACGCCTGCCTGCTCGTCCCCTACGACCTCGATACCGGGGAATTGGCCACCGTGTTCGGCAAGATCATGGCCCACCGGGTGGACTTCGCCGACCTCTATTTCCAGTACAGCCGCGCCGAAAGCTGGAGCCTGGAGGAAGGGCGGGTCAAGTCGGGCAGCTTCAATATCGACCAGGGGGTAGGGGTGCGCGCCGTCTCCGGGGAGAAGACCGCCTTCGCCTATTCCGACGAAATCAGCCTGCCGGCCCTGGTCAAGGCGGCGGAGGCCACCCGGGCCATCGCCCGGTCGGGAGGGGCCGGGGCGGGCCGGGCGGTGGTGCGCAGCGCGGGTCACCTGCTGTACCGGCCCAAGGACCCGCTGGCCAGCCTGGAGGACGCGCAGAAGGTCGCATTGCTGGAAAAACTGGAGCGCTACGCGCGGGAACTGGACCCGCGGGTGACCCAGGTCATGGCCTACCTCGCGGGGGAATACGAGGTGGTTCTGATCGCGCGCAGCGATGGCAGGCTTGCGGCCGACGTGCGGCCCCTGGTGCGCCTTTCGCTGCAAATCATCGTCGAGGAAAACGGCCGGCGCGAGCAGGGCAGCGCCGGGGGCGGCGGCCGCTTCGACTATGCCTACTTCGGCGACGAGATGCTGCGGACCTACGCTCAGCAGGCGGTGCATCAGGCCGCGATCAACCTGGAGGCGAGGCCGGCCCCGGCAGGCGCCATGACAGTGGTGCTGGGTCCCGGTTGGCCCGGCATCCTGCTGCACGAGGCGATCGGCCACGGGCTGGAAGGGGACTTCAACCGCAAGGGCAGCTCCGCCTTCAGCGGGCGGGTGGGGGAGCGCGTCGCCGCCAGCGGCGTGACCGTGGTGGACGACGGCACCCTGGCGCGGCGGCGCGGTTCCCTCAACGTGGACGACGAGGGTAATCCGACCCAGAACACCGTGCTGATCGAGAACGGAGTGCTAAAGGGTTACCTGCAGGACACCTTGAACGCCCGCCTGATGGGCGTCCCCGTTACCGGAAACGCGCGGCGCGAGTCCTTTGCCCACATCCCCATGCCGCGCATGACCAACACCTACATGCTGAACGGCGACAAGGACCCGCAGGAGATCATCCAGTCGGTGAAGCACGGACTGTACGCGGCGAACTTCGGCGGCGGGCAGGTGGACATCACCAGCGGAAAATTCGTGTTTTCCGCCGCGGAGGCGTACCTGATCGAGGACGGCCGGATCACCTCCCCGGTCAAGGGGGCGACCCTTATCGGCAACGGGCCCGACGTGCTCACCCGGGTCTCCATGATCGGCAACGACATGGCGCTCGATCCGGGCGTCGGCACTTGCGGCAAAGACGGCCAGAGCGTTCCGGTGGGTGTGGGCCAGCCGACGCTGCGCATCGACGGGCTGACTGTGGGTGGCACCATCTAGGAGCCTGTCGGACTTAAAGGAAATCGGCTGCAAATCCGCCTGACCGGTCCATATTTCGCCGCTTTTTTGGTCAATAGAACGACTATTGACCTGCAAAATCGACAAAATCTGTCCTCGACCAGCCGAATTTTGCGAGCAGCCGCTACGCGGCTTGCCTGCCTGACCCGCTTCGCTTCGATTCTTCAAGTCCGACAGGCTCCTAGCCCCGGCCCGTTCCCCGGCGGCCCCTGCCCGAAACCGGTGCGTGGCGCTGCGGGCATGCACAGCCCGGGTGCGTAATCGGGACGCCGAACGATACTGCCGGCATGGGCTTCCTCCCGAGGGCGAACCCGGACGTCTCCATCGATGCCTTGTAATGCCTTGTCGCTAAAGGATAGAATCAGCGCTGCGCCATGGCGCGCGCAGCCGTGGCGGCGGACGGTATTCAGGGTGCCCGGGCCTTGGCACATGTTTTGCGATAGGCTGGATGGCTTTCGGGCTTATTTAACGGGATTGCCATATTGCGCTGATAGCATGGGCGCGCTCGGAAAGGATCCCGTCGCTAGAGGGGATGCAGGGCCGGGTGCGGCTGCCATGGTGTTCCAAGGGTGGGCATGGCGAGTACATTATCGGCGGGCGGCTGTGCTATCATTATCGTGGTTTGCGCTGGGACGATCGGGTTGCCTGGGCAAGGATCGCCGAACTCGAACCGGAGTGTTTTGGAAGT
This sequence comes from Pseudomonadota bacterium, assembly GCA_021848325.1. Classification (GTDB taxonomy): domain Bacteria; phylum Pseudomonadota; class Gammaproteobacteria; order Burkholderiales; family JAJZUU01; genus JAJZUU01. Next base: position 16,334 of record JAJZUU010000010.1, read on the forward strand.
TGTCACAGGAGACTATAGTCATGGCTGAAGCTAAAGCTGGCACCAAATCCACTGCCAAGAAAACCGCAACCACCGCACCTAGCAAGGCCGTAACGGCCGCAAAGGGCGTCGCGAAGAAGGCTGTTGCGCCGAAGGCGGCGGCCCCCGCCAAGAAGGCCGCCCCGAAGCGGGCCAGGAAGTCGGGCAACGGGGAGGGCGGCAAGGTAACCGTCAGCCCGGAACAGCGTTACCGCATGATCGCCGAGGCCGCCTACTACCATGCGGAGAGACGCGGTTTTGTGGGCGGCGATTGCGCCCAGGACTGGATCGACGCGGAAGCCGAAATCGACAGCATCCTCAGCAAGATGTAGCCGGCATTCCTGGCGGCTGGCCATCATGCAGCGGGCGCCGGCCTCGGCCGCGCGCCTTTTCCATACCGCGGTGTCCGCTCGTTTCCATTGGGGCGGCTGTCGCGTCCGGACGGCATTCGGTTGAACCCGTAGTGCGGCATCGCCTGACAGGCTGCGCATAATGCCCTTTTTGCGTTAAAATCGACCCCTTAATCCCTGATTCATTCGCCCGGCCGATTCGGTGGTTTGCCCGCGAGATAGTGCAACCGGCGAACAATCACATACGCAGACGCGACCATGATCCTGATCCTCACCCCCACCACCTCCCCGGACAGCGACGAATACAGGCAGCTGATGGGCTACCTGGCCAATCTGCCCAATATCCAGACGCGCATCCATAGTGAACGGGGCGCCGAGCAGGTGCTCACCGAGATCTATCTGATCGGCCATACGGCCCCCCTTTCCCTCGACTACATGGGCAGCCTGCCCGGTGTGGAGCGCGTAGTGCGGGTATCGCAGGAATACCGGGTACTGGGCCGCCACAAGGACGATCAGCGTCCGACCCACTTCGACTACAACGGGGTGCGTTTCGGCCAGGACAACCTCAATGTGTTCGCCGGTCTGTGCGCGGTGGACACGCGGGAGCACGTGGAAATCATGATGCGTGCGCTGCGCGACAACGGCCAGGTGTGCACCCGCATGGGCGCGTACAAGCCGCGTACCAATCCCTATTCCTTTCAGGGGCATGGCAAGGCGTGTCTGCCCTACGTGTTCGAATTGGGCGGCAAGTACGGCATCAAGGTAATCGCCATGGAGGTGACCCACGAGTCCCACGTGGACGAGATCCGGGAGGCGCTGCAGCAGACCGGGAACCCCACCGGAGTGATGCTGCAGATCGGCACCCGCAACACCCAGAACTTCGAGTTGCTGAAGATCGTGGGGCGGCAGCAGGAGTTCCCCGTGCTGCTCAAGCGCGGCTTCGGCATCACCCTGGACGAATCCCTGAACGCCGCGGAATACCTTGCCAGTGAGGGCAACCGGAAGGTGGTGTTCGGGCTGCGGGGCATGAAGACCAACATGGGCGATCCGCACCGCAACCTGGTGGATTTCGCCCACGTACCGGTGGTGAAGCGCCTGACCCGCATGCCCGTGTGCATCGACCCGTCCCACTCGGTCGGCACCCGGGCCGGCGGCTCGGATGGCATGCTGGACATCATGCATGCCGTGGCGCAAGGGGTGGTCGCCGGGGCCAACATGATCCTGGTGGATTTCCATCCCAACCCCAGCAAGGCACTGGTGGACGGCCCGCAGGCGCTGCTGCTGGAGGAATTGCCCTGGTTCCTGGAAGACGTGCGGATCGCCCGGGAGGCATACGAGAGGCGCGCGGCTCTGGCGCGGCGCGCGGCCTCCGGAGCATGAGTCTTCCCCGCCGGGCGGCCCCGGCCGATGTGCGTTGCAGCAACCCAATAGTCTAAAGGAGAAAGCGATGTCGGAACCTGTCTGCACCCAGAAAGCCCCATACGAACTGGAACTGGAGGCGGACGAGTACTGGTGGTGCGCTTGCGGCAAGTCCAAGACCCAGCCCTTCTGCGACGGTGCCCATCAGGGCAGCGAATTCGCACCCCAGCCGTTCACCCTCAAGGAAAAGACCAAGGTGTGGCTGTGCGGCTGCAGGCACAGCGCCAAGCCGCCATTCTGTGACGGCACCCACAATTCCCTGTAGCGCGGGCCGGAGTCCGGCCGCGCTCGCCGCGGCGAGCGTTTCCTTCGTCAGCCCAGCGGTTCTGGCGCGTGGATGCCGTATCCCTGGACGAAGTCGACCCCGATCGCCCGCAGCCTGTCCAGAATGGCGCCGTTTTCCACGAATTCGGCTATGGTCCTGATGCCCATGACGTGGCCGATCTGGTTGATGGCCTCCACCATGGCGTAGTCGATGGGATCGCTCACCATGTCCCTGACGAATCCGCCGTCGATTTTGAGATAGTCCACCGGCAAGGTCTTCAGATAGGCGAACGACGATAGCCCGCTGCCGAAGTCGTCCAGGGCGAAGCGGCAGCCCATTCCCTTCAGCACTTTGATCAGGCGCAGGGCGCGGCTCAGGTTGGCAATGGCCGCGGTTTCGGTGATCTCGAAGCAGATCTTGTCGGCCGGTACCCCGGACTCCCTCAGGGCGTTCACCACGAAATCGAGAAAGTAGTCGTCGCCCAGGGAATGGCCGGACAGGTTGATGGCGCACTGGCCGAGGTGTTCGCTCCGGGAGCCGCTTTCCTGTAGCCATGCAAGGAGCTTCTTGATGACCCAGCGGTCTATGGCCGGCATCAGGCCGAAGCGTTCCGCCGCCGGGATGAACGACATGGGGGAGATGACCGCGCCTGCGTCGTCCACCATGCGCAGCAGCACTTCGTACCGCTCCAGGTGCGGTTGCCCGGGGTCGGCGGGCCTGATGGCCTGGGCGTGCAGGATGAAGCGGTCTTCCTCCAGGGCCCGGGTGATGCGGGAAACCCATTGCATCTCGCCGTGCTGCCGGGCAAGCTCCGCGTCGCCTTCCTCGTATACGTGCGCCCGGTTGCGCCCGGCGTCCTTGGCGGCATAACAGGCCATGTCGGCCTTGCTCAACACGTCTGCCAGGCGGTCGCGTCCCGCCCGAATGCCAACCACCCCGATGCTGGCCCCGATGGCGAACGATTTGTCCTGCCAGACGAAGCGATAGTCCTTGATTACGTCCGCCAAATGGCGGGCCACCGACACGGCCCGGTCGGTGGTGCAGTTCTCGAGCAACAGCCCGAACTCGTCGCCCCCGAGCCGGGCCAGCGTGTCGTTTTCACGTACCTTGTCCCGCAGCAGCAGCCCCAGTTGTTTCAGCAGTTCGTCTCCCGCGGTGTGGCCGCAGGTGTCGTTGACCACCTTGAACTGGTCCAGGTCCAGATACAGCAGGGCGTGTATCTCGTTGTTCTCCTGGGCATCGGCGATGGCGCGCTCCAGCCGGTGCTCGAACTCGCGGCGGTTGCCGAGCCCGGTGAGGGGATCGTGGCTGGCTTGCCAGGATAGCTGTTGCGCCAGGGCGCGGGCCTTGGTGACATCGTGGAATACCAGCACCACGCCGATGATCTCTCCGTTGCGGGCGCGAATTGGCGCCGCCGAGTCCTCGATGGCGACTTCCCGTCCGTGGCGGCCGATCAGCACCGTATGGTTGGCCAGCCCGACGATGCGGCCCTTGCGCAGGCACTTGCTCACCGGGTCCTCCACCGGCGCCCGGGTGATCTCGTTCACGATGTCGAATACCTCGGCCAGCGGGCGTCCCGCTGCCTCGTGCTGGGTCCACCCGGTGAGGTCTTCGGCCACCGGGTTCATGTAATTGATCGCGCCCCGGGCATCGGTGGTGATGACCGCATCGCCGATCGACTCCAGGGTGACCTGGGCGCGCTCCTTTTCCTCGAACAACAGATCCCTGGCGCGTACCCGCTCCGTGATGTCCTGACCCAGGGAGGCGATGCCGATGGTCCTTCCGTTATCGTCGATAAGCGGGGTGTGATACCACTCGCAGGTGATGCTCCTGCCGTCCCGGGTGACATTCCTGCTGGTGCTGCGCCGCGCGTGGCTGTCGCCGGAAAGGAGTCCTTCCCACGGCTTGTAGCGGGGGCCCTTGCCGCTTTCCCGGGCAAACAGTTCGGAGGCATGCCGGCCCAGGGCCTCCTCCCGGCGGTAGCCGAAAATACTCTTTGCCGCAGGGTTCCATTCCACTATGCGGAGGTCCGGGTCCCATTCGATGACGGCGAGGGGCGTCTGCTGCACGTGCAGCGAAAGGCGCTCCTCCGATTTCCGAAGCTGCTCCTCCGCGCGCCTGCGCTCGGTGATGTCCTGGATGATGGCCACGAACACCGGCGGTGTTTCGGCGCGGGACAACTGCATGCGAATTTCCACGGGGTAGGTGGAGCCGTCCCTGCGACGGTGGATGGTTTCGAAGGTGAGCAGCCTCTCGCTGCCGGCGACAAGCGGTGCCGCGAGTTCCAGGAACCGCTCGCGGGTATATTCCGGCTTGATGTCCACCGGGGTAAGCCGCATCATCTCCTGCTCGGAGTAGCCGAGGTTGAGCAATGCGCCGCGGCTGACCTGGACGAAGCGCAGGGACTCGCTGTCGAAGGCGTAGATTTCGTTCCACGAGTTCTCCAGGACGCGCCCCAGGCGCGCGGCGGCTTCCTCCGCGTGTTTGCGCTCCGTGATGTCGCGTACTACCGCCACCAGAAAATGCCCGTCCGCGGTGCGCGCGTCGTTGATGCTTAACTCCAGGGGAAACAGGGTCCCGTCCCGGTGTTTTCCCAGCAGATCCCGCCCTTCGCCGGCGATTTCGACAAGCCTGGCGCGCAGATCCCAACCCTCTTCCCTAGCGGGACCGGTGCGGCCCAGTTCCGGGACCAGCAGGCCGAGCTTGCGGTCGCCGAGTTCGGTCAGAGGATAGCCGAATAAGCGCTGGGTAGCCGGATTGGCCCGGAGGATCGTGCCTTGCCTGTCCACGACGATCACTCCGTCGACGATTCCGTCCAGGATCGACTCGACAAGGGCCTCGTCGGATAGGGGTTGTTCAGGTCTCATGGGGGCTTGTCTCTCGGTTATCTGGGGTGGAAATCTTCGACGGGCCGGCGCAGGCAGGGGGTTGCCTTCCGGTCAGGGGATAGGCGTGAAACGGCCGCCAACCTTGCGCCGCTCGTCACGGCGAAGGGGGGAGCGCCGAACGCCCAGTTGCTTGGGATGTGACTGCTGGCTGCGCCGGGGCGGGATGGCGGCGGATCGGTCTGCCAGCCACCCGGGGAGCGGGAAATACCCGGGTCATAAGTAAGGAGTTGTGGTTATTATGGCGGAATTGTATACCATGTCATGGGCAAATCGAAGAAAATGAGCGCCATGACATCGGACCGGCGCGCCGGGGGCGCGAAAGCGGGCGACTCCGGATGCCAAGCGGGGGGTAATGCTGTAGACTATGGAACCTCTCGCAAGCCGGCCCGCAATCTCCCGTGGCCACCGTAGCGGAGCCACGTTCTTGATCCTTGCCCCGTGCGCTTGCCCGTGGTCGCGGGGCCTACTATCTTAAAGATGGCTTGCATCATGAAGATCTGTGTTATTTCAGACAGCCACGACAACCGTCAACTGATGGTCGCGGCGGTGGAGGATGCCAAGGCGCGCGGCGCCCAACTGGTCTTGCACTGCGGCGACGTGGTGGCCCCCAGTTCCCTGGTAGGGCTGAAAAAGATCGGCCTGCCGATGCATGTGATCCACGGCAACAACACGGGTGATCTGTTCACCATGCACCGGATCGCCCAGGAATCCGAGGGCCTGATTCACTACTACGGGCAAGACGCGGGGATCGTGGAGCACGGCCGCAACATCTTTATCGTGCACTATCCGCACTACGCGCGCGCCATGGCGTGCACCGGCGACTGGGACCTGGTGTGCTGCGGCCACGACCATCGGGCGCAGATTATCAGCATCCCCACCATCAAGGGGGGCAGGACCCTGTTGGTGAACCCGGGCACGGTGGCCGGGCTGGGAGGGCCGGCCACCTATGCGCTGGGCGACCTGGAGACGCTGGAGTTCGCCATTTTCGACGTACCGGTCAAATCTGATGCCGATGTGGCCTCCTTGAACGCGGACATGACCAGGGACCCGTCCCGGGTTTCCGCCCAGACCGAGTAGGACCACTAAAAAAGCGGTGTTTCGGACCCGAATATAGATTTTCTATCCGGACATAAGAAAATTAAATCGGAGTCGTTCGCCGGTGCTGTGGATCGGGCCGCGCTTGGCGTGTTAACATTGCACGATTGAAAAAGGCGAACAAACAGAACAAGTTTCCAGACAATTCAAGGGAGTTAGCGACCGTCTGTGGATCAGGCGCGTTTGTTGTGGCGCGGGGTCCGGCAGGTCGCCGCTGCCCACAGCAGCCAGTTTCGCAACCCAATTTCAGGTGCCCGCCTACCACCGGGTACCGCATAAGTCCGTACATTATGGAGGAGATCTGATGACGGAAGTCGTGGCAACCAACGAGACCATCCTGGTCGTAGGCGGCGGCATCAGCGGCATGACGGCGGCCTTGGAGGCCGCCGAATGCGGCAAGGATGTGGTGCTGGTAGAGAAGAACTCCCACCTGGGTGGGCGCGTGTCCATGCTCTACCGCTATTTTCCCAAGATGTGCCATCCCAGTTGCGGGTTGGAGATCAACCTGCGGCGCATCAAGGGCAACCGCCGCATCCGCGTCCTGACCATGGCGGAGGTGACGGGGATCAGCGGCAGCGCGGGTGACTACACCGCCAGCGTCAAGATCTCGCCGCGCTTCGTCAACGAGAAATGCACCGCCTGCGGCGCCTGCACGGACGCCGTGGAAACCGAGGTGCCCAACCCGTTCAACTACAACCTGAACAAGGTGAAGGCGGCCTACCTTCCCAGCGCCATGGCCTATCCCCAGCGCTATGTGCTGGACCCTTCCCTCGTCGGCACGGCGGAAGGGGAGAAGGCCAAGGCAGCGTGCAAATACGACGCCATTGATCTCGGGATGCAGGAAGAGACGGTTCAGTTCAAGGCCGGGGCGGTGGTGTGGGCGACCGGTTGGCAGCCGTACGATGCGGCCAAGATCCAGCCCTACGGCTACGACCGCTTTGACAACGTGATCACCAGCGTCGAGTTCGAGCGCCTGGCGGACCCCCATGGCCCCACCGGCGGCAAGATCCAGCGCCCCTCGGACGGCAGGGAGGCCAAGAACGTCGCCTTCATCCAGTGCGCCGGCTCCCGGGACGAGAATCACCTGCGCCACTGCTCCCGCATCTGCTGTATGGCGTCCCTCAAGCAGACCAACTACGTGCGCGAGGCCTACGGGGACGAAGGCAACTCCACCGTCTATTACATCGACATCCGCGCCATCGACCGTTTCGAGGACTTCTACCAGAAGGTCAAGGCCGATCCGAACGTGGCGTTCGTGAAGTCCAAGGTGGCGAAAATCGTGGAGGACGAAAAGACCAAGGACGTCATCCTGCACGGGGTGGATACCGAGGGCTATCACCGCTACGCCAATCAGCACGACTTGGTGGTGCTGGCGGTCGGCATGGAGCCGAGCGTCAAGGGTGCGAATATCCCGGCGGAAATCGTCGCCGATTCGAGCGGCTTTATCGAGGCCGATCCCGCCAACGGGGGGCTGTTCGGAGCGGGCTGCGCGTCCAATCCGCTGGACGTGAACCGGGCGGTGCAAAGCGCCACCGCCAGCGCCTTGCGCGCGATTCAAGTGATTAACCGTGTAGCCAGGGTGGAGGGTTAACTTATGGCAGACCAAAAAATTGCGGCCTATATTTGTCAGGGCTGCGGTCTGGGCGAGCGCCTGGACACCGTCGATCTGGCCAAGGTGGCGCAGAAGGAAGGCAAGGCCCACGTGGTGCGCGAGCACGAATTCCTGTGCAACGTCGACGGCGTCAAGACGATCCAGAACGACATCGACAGCGAGGGCGTGACCCACATCATGATCGCCGCTTGCTCGCGCCGGGCCAAGGCCGAGGCGTTCTATTTTCCCGCCGTGGCCATGTCCCGCGCCAATCTGCGCGAAGGCGTGATCTGGTGCCAGCCCGATACCGACGAGGCGCGGGAGACCACCCAGGAGATGGCGGCCGACTACGTGCGCATGGGCTGCGCCGAAGTGAAGAAGATGATCCAGCCCCAGGGCAACCCCGGCGCGGTGCGCAACAATCGCATCCTGGTGGTGGGCGGCGGCATGTCCGGCATGACCGCGGCGCTGCAGGCCGCCAAGGCCGGCTACGGCGTGGTGCTGGTGGAAAAGGCAGGCCAGCTCGGCGGCTGGGCGGGCAAGATATATAAACGCATCCCCTCCCGCAGCCCCTACCAGGACCCGCAGGATACCGGCGTGGAGGAGATGGTCAAGGCGATCGAGACCGACTCCAGGATCAAGGTCTACCTCAACGCCGTGGTGGCCAAGACCGGCGGCGCGCCCGGACGCTTCCAGGTGGAAGTGGGGCAGGAGAGCGGTGCCGCGGGCACCGAGGAAGTGGGCGCCATCGTGCAGGCCACCGGCTTTTCGCTGTACGACGCCAACAACCTGCCCGAACTGGGTTACGGCAAGAGCGCCAACGTGGTGGACCAGGCCGGCCTGGAGAAGCTGGCCAAGGAAGGGAACGGCGCCATCCGCCGCCCGTCCGACGGCGGCGAGGTGAAGACCGTGGTGTTCGTGCAGTGCGCCGGCCAGCGCGATGCCAGCGGCAAGCACCTGGCCTACTGCTCCGGTTCCTGCTGCAACACCAGCATCAAGCAGGCCATGTACTTCAAGGACGCCAACCCGGACGTGAACACCGTGGTCATCTTCGACGACCTGCGCACCCCGGGCAACGGCGAGGATTTCTACCGAAGCGCCCAGAACAAGGGCGTGACCTTTACCAAGGGCAAGGTGTCCGCGGTGGAGGCCACGGGCAACACCTGCAAGGTCACCTTCCATGACCTGATCCTGAACGACCAGAACGCGACCATCGTCGATGCCGATCTGGTGGTGTTGGCCACCGGCCAGGTGCCCAACTCGGGCGTGGACATCGACGCCAAGCTGAAGGCCGAAGTGGCCGCCGCCAACGGCGACACCTCCCTGCTGGAAGCGATCGAGGCGCAGGAGGCGAGCGGACAGAAACCGATCTCCGTGCTCAACCTGGACTACCGCCAGGGGCCGGACATGCCGCAGCTCAAGTACGGCTTCAACGATTCCCATTTCATCTGCTTCCCTTACGAAACCCGCCGCACCGGCATTTACGCTGCCGGCCCGGTGCGCCGTCCGATGGACATGGTCCAGGCGGCGGAAGACGCCACCGGCGCTGCCATGAAGGCAATCCAGGCGCTGGAGAACGCCGCGGTCGGCCGCGCCGCCCATCCCCGCTCGGGCGACCTGTCCTATCCCAGCTTCCGGATCGAAGGTTGCACCCAGTGCAAGCGCTGCACCGTGGAGTGCCCGTTCGGCGCCATCGACGAGGACGAGAAGCGCTATCCGCAGTTCAACGAGCCGCGCTGCCGCCGTTGCGGCACCTGCATGGGCGCCTGCCCGGTGCGGGTGATTTCGTTCGAAAACTATTCGGTGGATACCGTCGGCTCGCAGATCAAGGCGGTGGATGTCCCGGACGAGTTTTCCGAGAAGCCCCGCATCCTGCTCCTGGCATGCGAGAACGATGCCTATCCGGCGCTGGACATGGCCGCCATGAATCGTGAGATCTACAGCGCCTTCGTGCGCATCATCCCGGTGCGCTGCCTGGGCTCAGTGAACACCATCTGGATTACCGACGCCCTGAACTCCGGTTATGACGGTGTGATGATGATGGGCTGCAAGCACGGCGATGACTACCAGTGCCATTTCGTGAAGGGGTCGGAGCTCGCCAGTTACCGCATGAGCAAGGTGGACGATACGCTGAAGGGCATGGGCCTGGAAGTCGAACGTGTGCGCACCTTTGAGGCGGCGATCACCGACATCGAGCGGCTGCCCAAGCTGATTAACGAGTATGCCGCGGTGATCCGGGAAATCGGCATGAGCCCGTTCAAGGGATTCTAGGAGGCGACCAGAATGAGCGAAGCGAATACCCAAGCAGTGGAGAAATACCGCAACAACTTCCTCAAAGAGGTCGAAGAGCGGGTAGAGGAAGGCGAGTGGGTGAAGATGTGCATGCAGTGCGGGGTCTGCTCCGGTTCCTGCCCGTTCGGCCCTCACTGGGCGCATCCGCCGCAGGAGATCTTCATGATGATCCGGGCTGGCAAGCGTGACGAAGTGCTGACCTCCGACTCCATGTGGATGTGCACTTCGTGCTACAACTGCATCGTGCGCTGCCCGAGAAAGCTGCCCATCACCCACATCATGCACGGCCTGGCCAATTACGCGCACCGGCTGGGGCTGGCGCCGAAGGGCCAGCCGACCCGTGAGTTCGGCAAGATGTTCTGGAACAACCTGGTCGCAACGGGCCGCGTCAACGAATTGAAGCTGTCCCTGAGCCTGTACTTCAAGGATGGGTTTTCCCAGGGAATCAAGAACGCGATGGCCATGAAGGACGTCGGTCTCGGGATGTTGAAGGCCAAGCGCCTGAACCCGTTCGAACTGTTCTCGCCCCACGGTTGCAAGGACAGGAAGGGGATTCACGCCATGCTGAAAAAGGCGCGCGAGATCGAAGATCGCCGCAAGCATCTGACTAGCTGAGGAGACAGGCAAACATGGCCAAGAAGGAATACGCGTTTTACCCGGGATGCTCTTCGCAAACGAAGGCATCCAGTTCCAACTATCTGGTTTCCGTCAATTCCATGTGCAAGACATTGGACATCAAGCTGACCCAGATCCCGGACTGGAACTGTTGCGGCGCCTCCATCGGCTATGCCGAGGGCGGCGAGTTGCCCCGTCACGTCCTGAACGCCCGCAATTTCGCGCTGGCCGAGCAGCACCTGTCCGGGCAGGACGTGGTCGCCACCTGCGCCGCCTGCTGGCTCGGCGCACGCGAAACCAAGGAGCGCCTGGGCGCCAGCGCGCAACTCCTGGCCGACACCAACGAGGCGCTCAAGGAAGCCGGACTTAGCTATAAGGGCGAAGCGGAAATCCGCCACATGGTGGAGGTGCTGATCGAGGACCTGGGCTACGAGGAACTGGCCAAGCCGGTGGTGAAGCCGCTGGCGGGCCTCAAGATCGCAGGCTACGTGGGTTGCCAGACCAATCGGCCGTTCGGGATCGCGGGGGAGTCCTTCGAGAACCCCAAGTACCTGGACAAACTGATCGAGACCGTGGGGGCCGAGGCGGTTCCCTATGACCAGAAGGTGACCTGCTGCGGCGGCGCCCTGGCCTTTTCGGAACCGGAAAAGAGCCAGAAACAGATCAGGGATATCGTCGAGTCCGCCTACGACCACGGCGCCGACATGATCGTGACCCCTTGCCCCCTGTGCCAGGCCAACGTTGAAATCTACCAGGGCGAGGTCAACAAGCGCTTTGGCACCAAGTTCAACATTCCGGTGGCCTACTACAGCCAACTGTTGACCGTCGCCTACGGCGGTTCCGCCAAGGATGCGGCGCTGGATGGGCAGGTGATCCGCCCGACCAAGCTTGAGGAGTTGGCCAGCAAGAAATAGCCGCCATGGGGCTGAAGGGCGTTGCCGCCGGCGACGTCCGCCCTTTGCGGTTTTCCGTGACCGATCCGGTAGGGGGTAGTCCCATGAAAGACCCGAAAACCCTGGACGAGTACCTGGACCTGGTGCACCAGGCGGTCTATGAGGTGGACGAACTGCGTGCCTGCATAGACGACGACATGGAAGAGATGGAGAACTATCTGCCGTTCGTGGAGCAATTGGACGCACAATTGCGCGCGTTGTTCGATGAAATGACCAGCGGCAAGTACACCTTTCCCGCCAACGCCGACCTGCCGTTCATGGCCATCGTGCAGCGTTTCGGCGTGCACATTCCCTTCAGAAAACTGCTGGAAACCATCAACCGCACTCACCGTCGAGGCTTGGCGTAGGGCGTTGCGGTGCTGCCGCGGCATCCTCAGCCCAACTGCCGGGCCCACTCGATTGCCGCCATGTGATCCGAACTGGCCGTGCTGAGTTCGGTGCCCAGGACGGCGCAGAGGCGTTCTGCGCCTCGCAGGTCGTTGCTCTCGAAGGCCACGGCGAGTTGCAGGAAGGGGCCGTATTTGCCTTTGCGGTGCAGCAGCGCGACGGTCACCTCGTCCGGCAGATCGAGGTGGGACAGCGCCTGTTCCATGGGGATGCCGAGGAGGGTGTCGAGCATGGAGAATATACCGACCACGAACAGATGCCCCGCCTCCCGCTGGGTGATGGTTCTCTGGCCCAGCAACTCGGTCAGACGTCCGCGAATAAGCGCGGTGTTTAGCAGCAGGCGCTGCGCGGCATGGATGTCCACCCCGGCGAAGATCAGCAGGCTCAGCCAACGCCATAGAAAGTCGTGGCCCAGCAACATGATGGCGCTGCGGATCGATCCCACCTTGTAAGGCAAGCCGAACCCCACCGAATTGATGTAGCACAGTAGGCTGTAGCATAGCGCCACGTCGTGCTTGAAGGCGTCCTCGATGACGCCGATGTCGGCATCGTTGAGCACCAGATTGAACAGTTGCATCACGCGCGCAGTGGAAGGGTCCGCCCGGTTCATGGCAAAGGTTTCCGGAACCCCAAGGCAGGCGCCCTGATACAGGGCGAACGGCCCCCCCTTGACGGCATGGAACTGCCGATAACCCTGGATGTTCCTGGCGATGTACTTCAGGGGCAGGTGCTGCACGGGTTTCACATCTTCCAGGACAGAGTCGGCAGTTTCCTTGCCCACATCGAAGGAAACATAGGAGGCCAGTTCATACAGCGGTTGTAGCTGTGGCCCGTAACTAAAACCGCTGAGACTGAAACGGAAGTTCTTGGCGCGCAGTTTCCTGGAGATGCCGATGAGTTCGGGGGGGGATATTCCGCCCGGCTGGATCTCCAGCACAATCCTCTCCGCCGGCAACAAGTCCAGGAAATCGCTTGCCAGGGCGTCGGATGAAACGGGCAGGAAAGCGAGCCGGTCTCCCAGAACCTGGTGCAGGCCGAAGTTATTGAATACGTGCACGATGAGCTTGGCGCTGGCATTCAGGGTGGCCGGCCGGCCCGGCCCTGCGGTGCCATGGTCTTGGGTAAAGAGAAGCTCGTAACCGACGACCTTTTCCGCGGCATCGCAAATCGGTTGGCGGGATATGAATATCCTCCCATTTCCCTCCATGGCCTCTTTGGGCGGAGGTGATCCCTCGCGCTGGGACATCTCGGTTTTTCGCTTCCCTTCTTGTGTTCATCCCGCAGAATGGCCGTTCTCGCTAAACCAGCGGGGGCGAGACATAAATTGCTTTCAAGCGATCTTTATCCATATATAGCATATCGCGGGTTGTTCTGGTTTCGGAGTCAAGGCAACGGCGGCCATGTCCGGCGGCGGTCCCCGGTGCAGGCGGGGGATGCCGGCAATGCTCGGGAGGAGTGCGATCGGCCAGGCAACCGATGCTGCGGTGCCCGCTCCGCGTGGGTAGGCACCCAATCGCTATGCACCAAGATGATGCAGAAAATTGATTGATGCATCCAAATAGTGCATTAGTGGCTTGTTTTGAACCGTTTAAAATAGATAATATATGTTATATCAGTGCGATATTGTAATGGAACAATTCTTGCTAGTAGGCGTTCTTTAGCGTGATCAGAGGAAAAAATGGAGAGCCTTAAAATTAGCAGCGATGTGCTGTTCATACTGCTCGGCGCGATCATGGTCCTTGCCATGCATGCCGGGTTCGCATTTTTGGAGTTGGGGACCGTGCGCAAGAAGAACCAGGTCAACGCCCTGGTGAAGATATTGACAGACTTTTCCGTTTCCACCATAGCCTATTTCTTCATCGGCTACACCGTCGCCTATGGAGTGAACTTCCTGCAGGGGGCGGAGTATCTGGCCCAGAAGAGCGGGTACGAATTGGTGAAGTTTTTCTTCCTGCTCACCTTTGCCGCGGCCATTCCGGCTATCGTCTCGGGCGGTATCGCCGAACGGGCGAAATTCAATCCGCAACTGGTCGCTACCTTCCTGCTGGTGGGGTTTGTCTATCCCTTCTTCGAGGGCATCGCCTGGAACAACCATCTGGGTTTCCAGGGCTGGCTGCAGGCTGCATTTGGCGCCAAGTTCCACGATTTCGCCGGCTCGGTGGTAGTGCACGCGGTGGGCGGGTGGATCGGGCTGGCCGCGGTGCTGCTGTTGGGTGCCCGGCGCGGACGCTATACCCATGACGGTCTGGTCTCGGCGCACCCGCCGTCCAGCATCCCGTTCCTGGCGCTGGGGGCCTGGATACTTACCGTGGGCTGGTTCGGCTTCAATGTCATGTCGGCCCAGACCATCGATGCCGTGAGCGGCCTGGTCGCAGTCAACTCCCTGATGGCGATGGTGGGGGGCACCCTGGCGGCGCTGCTGGCGGGCAAGAACGACCCTGGATTCGTGCACAACGGCCCGCTGGCCGGCCTGGTGGCGGTATGCGCAGGTTCCGATCTAATGCACCCGGTGGGCGCCCTGGTGACCGGGGTCATAGCCGGCCTGCTGTTCGTCCACATGTTTACCCTCACCCAGAACAAGTGGAAGATCGACGACGTGCTGGGGGTGTGGCCCCTTCACGGCCTGTGCGGCGCCTGGGGCGGCATCGCCGCCGGCATCTTCGGTCTGAAGGCCTTGGGCGGCATGGGTGGCGTGAGTTTGGTGTCGCAACTTCTGGGCACCCTGCTCGGCGTGGCCGTCGCCTTTGGCGGGGGCCTGGCCGTCTACGGCCTGCTCAAGGCGGTGGTAGGTATCCGTCTGGATGCGGAAGAGGAGTTCAACGGGGCGGACCTGAGCATCCACAAGATCACCGCTACCCCGGAGAAAGAGGGGGGCTGGTAATGGGCGTTGATGTTGACTAGTTTATTTTGATCGGTAAACAGAAGGCCCCGTGATCCTAAACGGGGCCTTCTGTTTGTGCCTTTCCCGGAAAGCGGCCATTACCAGCAGTCAAGTCCAAAATCTGCTGTAAATATCCTTCGGCTCAGTCAATGACAGATGGTTCTTCAGCCGGCGAGGGCAACAACGTTTTGACCCTCGCCGGCAGCGCGAGCCGCGGCCCACTCCCTGAAATCGTCCATATCTAAACGCCGTGTGGTTATTCCACACAAGGAACCTGCAACAACGTTATGGGCCAGAATCCTCACCGCCCCGGTGGGTTATCCCCCAGAAAGCCCGTATGCGGCGTTGCGGCTCGTCAGCGTGGAATAAACACGCCTTCCTCCCCGCGCCTTGCCTGCGGGCTTTCTGGGGGTACCGCGTGTAACATTTAATGCTAAACAGGTCCTAAGGTAGCGGCGTTCCTGCCAGGTTTCGTTGTGCTCGGCCAGCGGGGCTCCGATCAGGCATAATGCCGATTCGTCGTTCGGAAAGATGCGAATCACACGTTCACGGCGGCGAATCTCCTGGTTGAGCCGCTCCTGCGTGTTGGTGCTCCTCAGGCGCTTGCGATATTTCTCCGGCAGCGCCATGACGGCCATCGCATCCTCGAAGCCGGCTTTCAGGCACGCTACCGCCTTGGGAGCGGTCATGGCGAAGCGCTCGGCGAATTCGGCCAGCCGGCGCCAAAGTGCTTGGCCACTGCCTGGATCAGCCCGCCGTGATCGTCGGACACGACGAACGTCACGCCCTTCAAGCCCCGGCCCTTGAGCCAGCGGAAGCTCTCGTCCCAGGTGGCGAAGCTCTCGGTATCGCCAATCTTCACGCCGAGAATCTCGCGGTAGCCGTCTCCGCGGATGCCCGACACAACCAGCGCCGCACGCGATACGACACGATCCTCCCCCCGGCTCTTGATGAACAGGGCATCGACCAGCACGAACGGATACTCATCTTCCAGCCGGCGTTCGTTGAAGGCCCGCACCCGCGCGTCCAGCCCGGCGCACAGCGCACTCACCGTCGACTTCGAGAAACTCGCGCCGCACAGCTCTTCGGTGATCGCCGATACCTTGCGCGTGGAGACGCCCTGCACGACCATCTCCATGAGCGCCAGCGCGAAGGCCTGTTCGCTCCTCTGGTGGCGCTTGAAGACGTCGGTCGAGAAACTGCCGTCGCGCGCGTCTGCGGCACTTGCAGCGTGACCGGGCCCACCCGGGTGTAGAGCGTGCGCGGCCGGTAGCCGTTGCGGTACCCCTGCCGATCTTCCGTCCGCTCGTGCCGATCCGCTCCCAGCATCTCTGTCGCCTGTGCCTCCAGTACCTGATTCAGCACCGTTTCCACCCGCTTCGCCAGCCCATCCTGACCGCTCAGTCGATCACGCCAGTGGATTTGCCATCCGCGTAGAGCAGATGGTCGGCGAAGCCGCGGCCGGGGAGGGGTGGAAGCGTGCCGAGCCTCGCGCCGTCGCCCGGTTAGGCCGTAGCGGTCAGTCCGGAGGCCGTCCCCCGGGACGCGTAGTTCATGGGGAAATATTTTTGTTGACTTCGGCGTAATTAGCGGGTAAAAAGCACGCTGATGTCTAACTTTCAAGCATTGCGTCATACCGGCGTTCGCCGCTCGTGGTCTTGAGGATTAAACATTTCACGGGATTTCCCGCTTTTATTTTGTTGCTAGGAACTACGAAAATGCCAACTGGTACAGTCAAATGGTTTAACGATTCAAAGGGTTTTGGATTCATCACGCCGGACAACGGCGGCGAGGATTTGTTCGCGCACTTCTCCGCAATCCAAGGCTCAGGTTTTAAGACGCTGAAGGAAGGCCAGAAGGTCAGCTATGAAGTGACCCAAGGGCCTAAGGGCAAGCAGGCTTCCAACATCCAGCCTGAATAGTCCGGCGTCCCCACAGCCAGGAAGGCCGAGGCGTAGAGCTTCGGCTTTTTTTTCGTCCCTGGAATGAGGCAGCCGGCCGTGGGTTCTTGCCGCAGGGGGCGGTTTCGGTGTGCGGGTGGAGCGCCTACCGGAAGGGGTAGCTCGGCAGCGCCGCGGTGTTGATGGCGGCATGGTAGACGGGGTTCGAGTCGGCCACGATAGCGGCGGCGACGCGCCGGCGCAGGTCACTCGAGCCGTGGGTGTCGAATAGCGGCCGGGCGGCCTGTTCCCCGCGGGCCAGCTTGCGGTAAAAGCTGATTGCGGTGGCGGGGCGGAAGCCGGCCATGGCCGCGAGCCGGATGCCGATCTGGTCGGCCTCTATCTCCTGGGCGCGGGAAAGCGGCATCAGCGCGAGGTAGACGGAGAGGTCTGAATCCATCTTCGCCAGCACGTCGGGCAGTTTTCGGTGGAGGTTCTTGGGGTTGCGCAGCAGCACAGCGGTCGCCTGTTCGCGAATATGCTCGGCGATGGCGTGACCGATTTCGTGGCCCAGCACGATGGCCAGTTCCTCGTCGCTGAGGTGGTAGGAGGCGATGAAGCGGCTACCCACCAGCAGCTTGCCGCCCGCCATGCAGTAGGCGTCCACCTGGGGGTCGTCGCTCAGGTGGATCTCCCATTTCCAGTCCGCCGCCTCGGGCTTGAGGCGGATGGCCTGGGCGATGAGGCGGCCCGCTAGGAGCCTGTCGGACTTGAAGAATCGAAGCGAAAATTCGGCTGGTCGAGGACAGATTTTGTCGATTTTGCAGGTCAATAGTCGTTCTATTGACCAAAAAAGCGGCGAAATATGGACCGGTCAGGCGGATTTGCAGCCGATTTCCTTTAAGTCCGACAGGCTCCTAGGCGGCGCAGTTTGCGTACGGCGTCGCGGTCACGATCCAGCATGGCCCGGCGCCTTTGTTCCCGCAGGGTGTTGCGATAGGCGGCGTCCGCCAGGAGATGCAGCTCGACCGCGCTGAACGCGAGCTTCTGCTCCCGATCGGTGACGGGCACTTCCGCCCCGGCCAGGGGCGCGGCGAGGACCAGCATTAGGGCAATCGCAAACCGCTGCATCGCATCTTCCTTGCCGGATGAAAGGTTCGGGGGCGCAGATTAAGCTAAATCGCGGTTGCTTGAGTAAGGACTTTAATATACGCCTTACCCTTAAGCGTAGTCGGAACCGGCTCGCTTGCAACACGGTTTCTGCGTGCCGGGGAACGGGCGGCGGTTCCTCAAGCCGCGCCAAGGCAGATTCCGTGCAGGGGGCATTGTCCGCAGCGGGGTTTGGGTCGGCAGATGCCCTTGCCGAGTTGGACGATGAGGGCGTGGTATTCGTTGTACAGGACGGCGTCTTGAGGGAGGCGACGCTGGAACGCGACCTGGATCTCGCCGTAGGATTCCTTGCCGGCCAGCAGCCCGAGGCGGGTGAAGATGCGGCGGGTATAGGCGTCGACCACGAATACCGGCAGACCCAGGGCGTAGAGCAGGATGGAGTCGGCGGTTTCTTCACCCACCCCGTGCACCGCGAGCAGTGCGTGACGCAGGGAAGCGGCGTCCTGCTGCCGGCCCAGGCGCTCCGGGGCGTCCGGCACGCCCCTTTCCTGGAGGAAGGCGCAGAAGGCGCGCAGGCGCTTGGCCTTGACGTTGAAATAGCCCGCCGGCCGCAACTGCGTCGCCAACTCCGGCTCGGGCATCCGCAAGATTGCCCGGCAGTTCAGGGCGTCGGCCGCGCGCAGATGGGTGATGGCCTTTTCCACATTGGTCCAGGCGGTGTTCTGGGTGAGGATGGCGCCCACCATCACCTCGAACGGCGTATCCCCGGGCCACCAGTCCTGTGGGCCGAAACGGGCCTGCAACAGGCGGTATGGCAGCAGCCAGGCCTCTGCTTGGGACGTGCCGGCTTTATTCTCCGCTGCTTTCTGCTTCCCGGTGGGGCTCACTGATCTTCCTCTGTCGCTGGGGCGCGTGGTCACGGCAGGCGACGCCTGTCGGCCCCTCTACTGGCCCGCGGCGTTTGATCCGGGCATTCTCCGCCCCACGGTCGTTTCTGTTGAGTGGCGTGCGGGATGAGCGTGGCCTTCAGCGTTTGTGAATAAACCTGTTACGCGACGGTTTCTTCACAACCTCTCAGAATTCCACCGGCAGGTAAAAGAAGACGAAACGGCCGTCATCGATGTCTACCATCAACGTCGCGCCGTGGTGCAGTCCATAGTCCACGTAGCCGGGGACGGCGCTGTCCTGGTGGCATTCGCCGGCGTGCTGCGGGGACTCGAAATCCCGGTCGCGGTCATACCAGGAAAGCAGCATGTGTGCGCCCAGTCTTGCCGCGGCCTCTGCGTCGGCAAGCCGCATCGCCGCCAGGTAGTCGGCTGGCGGATGCCCGGGGCTGAGTTTCACCGCATCCACCCGGGAGAAATCGGGCGGGGTGCGCAGCGGGCACTGGGCTGCCTCCCCGCTGTCCGGGGAGTCTACGCGGAGTGGCCGTTCCGCGCCTGCCGGTTTGGTTTCGTCGCTCATGGCTGGTGTGGGAAGTTGGCCCGCCGAGCGCGGCGGGAGACTTGTCCCATATTATCCTGGAAACGCCGTGGCCGCTAGCGGCAGCGGTTAACCCAGGATTCTAAATACGCTTTGTCCAGTGGCTTCACCCGATTGGCCGGGGTACAATGCCCCCTTTTTCGGCAGCCGGGCCGAATGATGTGGAGCCCGTGCCTTGCCAAGGGAGACAAGCCTGCCATGTGGTTCAAGAATCTCCAGCTATACCGCCTTGCGACGCCTTTCGAACTGTCCGCCGACCAGTTGGCGGAAAGGCTCGGCCAGCACCCGTTCAGGCCTTGCGGCAACCTGGACGCGAGCAGCCGGGGCTGGATACCGCCCACGGGCGGGGAAGGCGGTCCCCTGGTGCGCCGGGTGGGCGGTCGATTGATGATGGCGCTGCGTACCGAGGACAAATTGCTGCCCGCCTCGGTAGTGCGGCGGGTGGTCGCCGAGCGGGTGGCCGAGTTGGAACAACAGCATGGCAGCAAGCCGGGCGGGAAACGCAAGAGGGAGATCCGCGACCAGGTCATCGACGAACTGTTGCCGCGGGCCTTCACCCGGCTGCGCACGGCCTTTGCTTACATCGACCCCGCCGCCGGTTGGCTGATGGTGGACGCGGCCACGCCGAAGCGGGCCGAAGAAATGACCGCCTTGCTGCTCACGGATGTGGACGGACTGCAACTGCGGCCTCCCGGGGTGAACGAGTCGCCGGCGGTGCTGATGACCGAATGGCTGAACAGCGGCGAAGCGCCGGCAGGGTTCACCCTCGATACGGAATGCGAACTCGCCTCTCCGGAGGACGGCGGTGCCGTGGTGCGTTGCAGCCGGCAGAACCTGGAGGCGGATGAAATCCGCATGCACGTGACGGCCGGAAAGCGCGCGGTAAAGCTGGCCATGACCTGGGCGGACCGTATCTCCTTCGTGCTGACCGAGCAACTGGACATCAAGCGGCTGGGGTTCTTGGACATCCTTCAGGAAGAGGCCGCCGACAGCGGGGGCGACGGCGGCGAGGAGCAATTCGACGCGGACTTCGCCATCGTGGGCGGGGAACTGGCCCGCTTCATCCCGGCCCTGCTGGATGCCCTCGGCGGGGAGGCGGCGGAGCCGGTTTGAGTGGCTTCCCGGACGGCGGCTTGTTCCACATGGCGTGGCCATTCGGCGATCCCCGGCACGTGATAAACAACGGGAGGAAGATGGAGGGAAGTTCGTCCAGAATCCGGCAATTGCCGGGTTCTTGAGCAGATTTTCCATTCATTTTCTTCGGGGTGCGACAACATGTCGCGTTCCGCATCAGAACCTCCTTTGCTAGTATGGTCCCGTTTCTCGACGCCTTAATGACGTTATCCGTATGACATACCCGGGAGGAGGGACGAATGACAAGAACCGACGACAGGTATCGGGCAAAGGCTGCTTCTTCGATACATCGCCTGTTGAAACGCCAATTGCACGCCGCGCTCGCTGGTTTGCTCATTTCCTCCGCCCCGGTTTCGGCCTGGGCCTGCGCCACCTGCGGTTGCACGCTCAGTTCCGACGCCGCGATGGGCTATAGCGCCAGCCCTGGCTGGCGGATCAACCTCCAGTACGACTACATCAACCAGAAGCAGTTGCGCAGCGGGACCGGCACCGCCTCGCCGGCCCAAGTGATCGATAATCCAACCACCGGCGAACTGGAAAACCAGACCATCAATCGCTACCTGACCCTCGGGGTGAGTTACAGCCCGAACGCCGACTGGAACCTCAATCTGCAGATTCCATATGTCATGCGCAGTCACACGACCTACGGCAACCTGCCGCAGCCATTCGACCCGGCCGACGTCAACCCATCCAACCTCAGCGGCTCGGACAGCTCTAGCATAGGCGATGTGAAACTCATTGGCAGCTATCAGGGCCTCCTGCCCACGCACAACCTCGGTTTGCAACTCGGCGTAAAGCTGCCCACCGGCCGCTACGGCAGCGACGTGCTGTTCAGCAGCGGTCCCAGTGCAGGCTCGCCGCTGGATGCCAGCCTGCAGCCTGGTACCGGCAGCACCGACCTCATTGTCGGTGCCTACTACTACCAGGCCATCAGCCAGGACTGGGATGCCTTCGTCAACGGTGCCTTCCAGGCGGCGGTGATGCAAAGGCTCGATCAGACGGGTAATGACTACCGCCCGGGCAATCTCGCCAGCCTGAGCTTTGGCCTGCGCTACGAGGCACATCCCACGTGGGTGCCTCAGTTGCAGGTCAATCTTTCGCGGAAAAGCAGCGATCAAGGAGCCCTGGCCGACACCCTGGATTCGGCCGGCACCGTGGCCTACCTGAGCCCCGGAATAACCGTAAGCGTGTTGAAAAACCTGCAGCTCTATGGCTTTATCCAAGTTCCGGTCTACAGCAAGCTCGATGGCTATCAGATGTTTCCGCGCTGGACCGCGACGGTGGGCGTGAGCCACGCATTCTGATTCTTCGTGTCGGGCGCGTGGGAATCTCCCGGCAGTGAACCAAGACAGGACTAAAGACAACCACAGTTTCGTACGTTCACAAGCACTGCTTGCTTGACTTTTCCGGAGGAGACCAGCCAAGAGTCGAACCGACCGCAACAACCCCGCGCGCTGCACTCCGCGCCGCAACCTGCTGGCCGCCTGCGCCCTGGGCCTTCTCGGTGGAATCCTCGGCGCCCCGAGCTTCGCCGCCGGCACTGCACCCGCGGTGCAGGTGAAAGGCGCGTGGGTCCGCTGGCTGTCCGGCGCTCTACCCGCGGGCGGCTACGCCACCCTCGTCAACACGGGCGACAAGGCCGTGGTCCTGACATCGGCGTCTAGCCCGGATTACGGCGATACGATACCATGCTGCACCAGACCATCAACAAGGGCGGGATGAGCGAAATGGTGCATGTGGACAAGGTCACCATCCCGCCCCACGGAACCGTTGAATTCACCCCGGGTGGCTATTATCATCATGCTCATGCATCCCAAAGCGGAAGGTGAAACCGGGCGACCGCGTAGCCATCACCTTGGGGTTTGCGGACGGTCAGAGAATAGGCGTGGAATTCGAGGTGCGTAAGGCCGATGCCAGCGGCCCAGGCGGCATGAAGGGAATGGACATGGACGGCATGGAACATCAGCATTGATCTGATCATGGCAACGCAACGTAACAATAGGGGCAACCCCAATGTGCATCACCGCCCGATGGCCTCCGCGCCGATTGGGCCCACCACCCTGCAGGCCGGTCGCCGTGCCTGGCTGCAGTCCGCTGCCGCGCTAGGCCTGCTCGGTCTTTCCGGGTTGCTGGCACTACCTGCGCGAGCCGACGAACTGAAAGTGGGCCAGCCGGCGCCGCCGGCCACCCTGGTGACCCTGGACGGGCAGCGCCTGTCCAGCCGCAGTCTGATCGGCGAGGTGGTGGTGCTGACTTTCTGGGCCACCTGGTGCGATCCTTGCCGCGAGGAACTGCCGGTCCTGTCTGACTATGCCGCGCGGCACGCCGACCAGGGTCTACGGGTGCTGGGCTTTAGTCTGGACGCGCCCGACCGCCTGGGAAAGGTGCGTGCGGTGGCGCGGACGCTCAGCTTTCCGATAGGCCTGCTGGCTGATTCCAGCGCCTCCGGCTATGGGCGCATGTGGCGCATTCCAGTGAGCTTCGTGATCGACCGGGCCGGCCTGTTGCGCGACAACGGCTGGGACGACGCTCAATCGGTGTGGACGCCAGAAAGGCTTGCTCGCGTCGTATCACCATTGCTGACGAGAAAGAGTTAAACCTAAAAACGGCGGTTGAAGCCACTCAATCTACTCCGGCGAGTAGCCCGCTTTCAGGCATCCCACCACAGCTCCCCACAGATCAGTTCCAGGCCGCAGGCGGCGCTCACACGCGGTTTGACCGTGCAGGCCTCAGCGCGCCTATGAGCAGTCTCGGCACGATAGCCACCTGCCACTGGGGGCCGTCCGGGGCCACGTCGTGCCTTCGGACAAGTCCAGCCGTTTCGATGCAGCTCCCGGGAAATGGTCGATGCCGAGCGATTCAACCCCAAGGCAATCGCAGCCGGCTTGACCCCCATCCCCAGTTGCGTCTGGATCATCGTCCGCTCTTCAACACTCAACTGCTTGTAGGTTTTTCCCATGCAACATTCTCTCCCAAAAACGTTGCACTTGGGTTTTGAGCGCGCCGAACACAAAGACCTTGTTATCCTGCATATTAAGTTTAGACTAAGAGTTCTGAACGGACGCGGCCGGGGCGGGGCTCTGGCCCGACACGGACAGTCTGCAGGAGGGCGAGAGATGAAACTTAGAGCGCATGGCCTGGTTCCCGTTCTCCTTGCCCTGGTCTTTGTCGGCGGGATCGTTGCCGCCAAGGCCGGGTACGGCAAGGAAAAGGAGACGATGGAGCGGCGTCCGGTTCCTCAAGAGCAAGAAAAGAAAGCAATGAAAATGGACCGGGACGATTTCCTGACCCTGTTGTTCGGTTGGCTTACGGTGAGATCGGGCACCGTGCCCGGCCCGGTGTCGCGGTCGCCAGACCCAGGCGCCGTAAATGCCGCCCGGCACGCGGGGGGGGCCGGCAAACACACCGAAGCAGCGGCTGGCGAGGTGGAACGCCGCTAGTAGTCCGCAGCGGTTCGCAATCGACGAGGAAAGCCGGGGAGGCCGCCGCACGGCCATAGCCGGCCGAGTCTCCCTGCGCAGGGCATTCGCCTGTCGGGTCACCCCGGCGGCCTGGGCGGCCTCGAGTTATCGGGCGGTGCGTCCAGCCCTCGCCGGGAAATCTACCGGCGCAGGGATTCATCCGCGTTTGATTTCCCTCCATATCCCTCACGTCGTCAGGCCCATCGCTGAAACCTATCCGGCTTTTATATTTGCCGCCGCCGCCCAAATTGCCGAAAATAGCCCCATCGCCAAGGGCGGCGCACGAGCCCCAGGCCCGGTCCCGCGCGAATTCCGAATAACGAAACGAGATGAAGCCGTAAATGACGAAATATATTGGGATACTCACTTCGGGGGGCGACAGCCCCGGCCTGAACGCCGCCATCCGCGGCGTGGGCAAGGCCTGTCTGGGCAGCTACGGCATGCAGATCATCGGCTTTCGCGATGGTTTCCGCGGGCTGATGGAAAACCGCACCATCCGACTGGACGGCGGCGAGTTGTCCGGTATTCTCACCATCGGCGGGACCATTCTCGGCACCAGCCGCGACAAGCCGCACCGCATGCCGGTGGGCGGCAAGGTGCTGGACATGACCGACGTCATCGTCGACAATTTCCACGCCAACCAACTGGATGCCTTGGTGTGCCTGGGGGGCGGAGGTACCCAGAAGAACGCCCTGCGCCTCAAGGAAAAGGGGCTCAACGTCATTACCCTGCCCAAGACCATCGACAACGACGTGGCGGTGACCGACGTCACCTTCGGTTTCGACACCGCATTGGGGATAGCCACCGAGGCGATCGACCGGCTGCACAGCACGGCCCACAGTCATCACCGCATCATCGTGGTGGAAATCATGGGGCACCGGGCTGGCTGGCTGGCGCTCGGCGCGGGCATCGCGGGCGGGGCGGACGTGATACTGATTCCGGAAATCCCCTACGACGTGGAGATAGTGGCCGCGGCGATCCGCGCGCGCAGCCGCGGCGGCAAGCCGTTCAGCATCGTGGCCGTGGCCGAGGGTGCGATTTCCATGCAGGAGCACGCGTCCCTTGCGGCCGCCCAGGAAAGGAAAAAGGGCGGCAAGCAAAAGGGCGAGAAGAAAGGAGAGGGGGAGGAGCAGCACCCCACCGAAATCCAATACGCAGACCACACCCTGCGCCTGGCGCAAAAGCTGGAAGAACTCACCGGCCTGGAGGCCCGCGTCACCATCCTCGGCCATCTGCAGCGCGGCGGTATTCCGTCGGCCGCGGATCGCCTGTTGGCGACCCGCCTTGGGACCACCTGCGCCGATCTTATCAACCATGGGGTATACGGCGTCATGGTCGCCGCCAAAGGGGATGGCACCTGCCCTGTGCCGCTGGAAGAGGTCGCCGGCAGGATAAAAAACGTTCCTCCCGACCATCCCTGGGTCGAAAGCGCACGCCGCGTCGGCACTAGCCTCGGCGACTGACCCGGCGGGATTTCCCCCGGGCCGCGCAAGCCGGCCCCACTTCGCCTATTCTTGAAGTAGGGGCCCATGGCTACTCGAACTCCGGTGGCTTCCGAAATGAGGAGAAATGACGATGGACTTGGCAGACGTGACCGTGCACATCGACGAAACCCTGGCGCAGGTCGGGCTGGACGGCATAGAAAATGCGCTGCGACGGCTGGACGGAGTGGTCTCCGTGGGAAGAAGGGCGGACAAGCGGCACCTGATGGTGGTGAAGTTCAATCCGGACAAGCTGAAGGCGGTCGATATCGTGCAATGTGTGCGCAACGAAGGTGTGCACGCGGAATTGATCGGGTTGTAGCGCGGGTGCCCCGGATTGGGGGCTCGGCCCGGCGGCGCTATGCGGTTCTCGGCCCCGACCGTCAGGGATTGCTTGCCTTGCCACCGTCCACCCTCTGGCATTTGTTGCCCGCGCTGGGGGCGTGGGATATCGTGGGGCCCCCTTCCGAGGGGCAGGCGATCCGGAGATAATGCCCCCGATGTTACGGCGAAGTCTACCCTGGACCGGCCGGGTCCCGTGTCGCGCGCGACAGCCTGTGGCGCAACAAGTCTTCGAGAGGCCCGTCGGCGAGCGGAGAACCGAGCCGGTTGCCCTGGAACAGGCGGCAACCCCGCGCCAGAAGGAATTCGTACTCTCGGGAGGTCTCCACGCCTTCGGCCATCACATCCAGTTCAAGGCTGTTCGCCATGTTCAGCAGGGCTTCGACGACCTGGGCATTGGGCGTGTCACCCGGAATGCCGGAAACCAGAGTCTGGGCGATCTTTACCGAATCGATGGGGAGACGTTTGAGCTGCGTCAACGAGACATGGCCGGTCCCGAAGTCATCCAGGGAAAACCCGACGCCCCATTCGCGTATACGGTGCATGACGTCGGCAATGCGCCGCCCATCGCCATGCAAGGCCGCCTCCGTGATTTCGAGTACCAGGGATGCCGGCGGTGCTCCGGTTTCCTGAAGGATCTGCCGGAGTTGTTCGACAAACTCGGGCTGCGACAGCAGGCGGGGACTGATGTTTACCATCATGCGGACGTCCCCCGAGAGTTCCGCCCCCGGAACATTTCCCCGGGACAGCAGTCCCTCGCCATGCCAGGCTACCAGCTTGCGGCAGGCCGTCTTGAGCACCCAGCAGTCGATCGTCGGCGCCAGGCCCGTTTCCTCGGCGACCGGAATAAATTCTTTCGGCATGCGCAGCCGATGTCCGGGTGGTTGCCAGCGCACCAGCGCTTCCACGTCCATGATGTTGCCTTCGGCGTCGGCAATAGGCTGGTAGTGGAGCAGCAACTGGTCTCCATTGACCGCTTCCCTGAGCTGGCTATGCATGGACTGGCGCTGCTCGGTCTCGGCCTGAACCGTCTCGGAGTAAAAATAGACGGTATCGCCTCCCGTGCCCTTGGCGCGATACATGGCGCTGTCGGCAATCTGCAGCAGCCGTTCCGCATCCAGATCGTCGGCCGGATACAAGGCGATTCCGACGCTGGCGGAAACGCTGAGGTCGTACTCGCCGATAGATACCGGTTTGCGAATTTCAGCAAGGATTTTCTGCCCCACGTTGCGTGCGCGGGTGGCGGCATCCTCCCGAGTGCCTGCCTCGGCGCCCAACAAGACCACGAATTCGTCCCCGCCAAGGCGGGCCGCCATATCATCGATACGCAAGATATCACGCACGCGATGCGCCACGCTCGCCAGCAGCGCATCGCCTGCGGTATGGCCATGGGCGTCATTGATACGCTTGAAATGATCCAGATCCAGAAATAGCAAGGCGCCGAAACTCGAACACCGCTGCGCATGCGCCAGGTCCTGCTCGAGCCGTGTGTGGACAAGGCGCCGGTTGGGTAATCCGGTCAGGGGATCGTAAAGTGCCTGGCGCTGAATCTTGGCCTCGAACGCCCTGCGCTCGGAGATATCCTGCCAGTGCACGACGTAATGGGTAATCTCGTTTTCGGCATTGCGCACGGTGCTCACACTCAGACGCACCGGTAACAGACTCTCGTCCTTGCGCCGTGCCTCAATTTCACCGGACCACTTGTCGGCGCCGGGCAGCGCCTGCGGCAGGCCGGAGGAGCTCTGGAGATACTCGCCGGAATCGTCGGACTGCAAATGCAACTCGCTCAGGCAATGCCCGGTAACTTCATCGGCGGTGTAGCCAAACATGCCCATGAACGCGCGATTGACCTTGACCAGCACGCCTTCGCGGTTGGTGATGGCCAGCGGATCGGCCGTCTCGAACACCGAGGCGTGCAGCCGCAGTGCGTCCTGGGCGCGCCGCTCCAGGGTCACGTCGCGGGCCACGGCGATGGAGCCGACCGTTTCGCCCGCGTCATTGGTCAGCGTCCGGGAGTTCCAGCTCAATATCGTGTTCCGGCCGTCCTTGGTGCGGATGGTGCTTTCCAGATCAAAGGCCGCGGTGCCCCGCGCCAGGATGTCCATCGCCCGGGAAAAGATGTGGTCGCGGTAGGCCTCGTCCGGGTACAGCCATCCCCAGATATCCAGCCTGCCCTGGACCTCCTCGCGCAGGTAGCCGCTAATCCGCTCCGCCGCCTTGTTCCAGATGACGATGCGGCCTTCTTTATCAAGACTGTTGAGCCAGATATCGGCGTTGTCGATGATGCCGTCCATGTACTCGTTGAGCGCCCGGATCTGCTCGGCGGCGATGCGCTGCTCGCTGATGTCGCGCACGAACACCAAGTTCATGGCCTGCCCATCGTGGTGCGCCGTGGCGGTATGGACATGTACCGGCACGAGATGGCCATCCGCATGCTGCAGTTGGGTCTCGTAAAGCGCGGAAGAAGATAGGCTGCGGTGGGGTCCGTCCTCGTCGGAATCCCCATCCGGCTCTTGATTCGAAGACGAGTCTTGTGTTTCAGCGAGCCGCTCCACCGCCGCATAGCGATCGAAGCGCTGGCCTACCAGGTGTTGCCGCTCATAGCCCGACAACAGAGCAAGACTGGCGTTGGCGAAAACGATCCGGCCATTCCTGATGACTGCGATACCATCACCGGCATGCTCGACCATCAGCCGATATTGCTCAAGCGCCGGTTCGTCCGGCGGCCGCCATCGCTGCACCAGGATCATGCCCAGCATAGCGCCCCCCAAGGCCGCCAGGACCACGGTCATCAGCACAACCGCAGCCGGAACAACGCCTGTCAACACAGTGGTACCTGGAATAACCGCGCTGCCCAGCCCAAGCGCAGCGAGCAACAGCAGTGCGCCGAGCGCGGCGAGCCAGCGTGATTTTGCGATCCTGGTGATCACGGCCGGTCCCGGGACCCCGTCGCGGGCCAGGGAACGTAAGCTCCCCCATAGCCCAGGGTGCGATTCACCGCCGCAAAGTTGTTGATGATGACGGGATTGCGCATTTCGGCAGCCGCCGCCACCGCCACGACGAACATCTCCAGCCGCATATCCGGCGCCTGCTGATAAAGACGGTTGAGATCGCTGTTGTCGATGGCCAGGGGCGCATCGTCTGCCGTCACATAACAAATCGAGTCCGGGCCGATGACACAGGGCGTGTCCTGGTCGCTACGGATGGCAAACACGTTCTCGTTCTCATTGTAAATCGTCAACTGGGCGCCGGAGCCCGCCGCGTCATCCAGCACGATACGACCGACATCCACGCCGCCTTCCGCCTGCACCACCTCGCGCACCCGCCCATGCCAGATCACCGCGCTCGCCCGCCCGGCATTTCGGATGCAGGCGACTACCCGGTGGGCCCGTTCTGCGCCGCGACACGCCTCGAGTGCGCGCCCGATCTCCAGGGCCAGGCTCAGGGTCCCTCCCACTGGCGGCGTGCGCCGGAGCAACTCGGAAGCCGTGAGCGGGTACATGGACATTCCGGCGATTCCACCGAACGGCGCGGACATGACCAGCCCTATGATGGCCTCCTCGGCGGCTGTCTCATCGTTGACCCGGATCACGCCCGCGTCATAGCCCGGAATGCCCTCCCCGGAGGCAGACGGATGCGCCCCCTCGCTGGCGACCACCGCGGGATGCGGCGCAATGGCGTTGGCGGCAAACACGGTCAGGCTCAGTGTCGGGATCGACCGTCCGGCACCGTCGGCGTCGACGACGGCCAGCCCGACTGCTCGTCCGCGGCTGAGCTGGGCGGCAACAGTGAGCGGGGAGGCGGTATTAATGGCCCCCACTTCGATGGGTAGCACCCAGGAAAAACCCTGCGGCGGAAAATGGCGAAAACGCGGGTCCGCCCCCCGCATCATGTGCAGTTCCGCCTCCATTGCGCGAAAAGCGTTGGCCGGCGCATGGGGATTGGTGGTTTTGAACAGGGCATCCGGCGCGCCCATGTTGGCCGAGGTCGCCAGCCAGCCATCGGGCTGCTGCGCAAGCTCGTCGAGACCGACGACAGTTACCCGGTCATCTGCCCCGATCCCCTGATCGATGATCCGGCATGCGACCCGGAATGACCCGCCCCCGCCGGAGGCCAGCACGCAAGCCCCTGCCACCAGGGTTTTCATTTCATTTTTTTCGATGGTAAACATCGGTCTCCCTTCTTCTCGGAGCGGGCCCCGGCAACCGCTTTTAGCAGCTACTCGCGTTCGCCAGTCAGACAAATCGGCAGGATGCCCATCAAGCTTTAGATAATTTCTAAATCATGATTCAAAACCGGACTAAGCGGGGCCCCGCCGGCACGGCGCGGATCAGGCGTTCGGACAGACGGCCCGGCTCATTTCAGCGCGGGATGGTCGGCACTGGGCCGATCGATGTGGTACCCCTGCACGAAACCGATGCCCATATCGCGCACCATCTCGAGCGTGGCCTGATCCTCCACGAATTCGGCGATTGTGACCTTGTGCAACCCGCGCGCGATCTCCGCCATGGCGCGGACAAAGGCTTGGTTGTCCGGGTTGTTGGGCAGGTCGCTGATGAACAGGCCGTCGATCTTGAGCATCTCCACCGCCAGATGCTTGAGGTAGGCGAACGTCGAGAACCCGCTGCCGAAGTCGTCCAGGGCCACGCGACATCCGCTGCGCTGCAGGGTTTCGATGAAGTGCTGCGCGTCCTGCACGTCGGATACGGCGGCAGTCTCGGTCAGTTCCACGATGAGCCGTCGCGGGTCGACGCCCTGTTCTTCGAGTTGTGCGCGAATGAATTGCGGCAACGAGGGTTCGTCCACGGATCGCCCGGACACGTTGACCGCCAGAGCCGGCAGTCGCGAATGCGCTTTGAGCAGTTCAATGCTGCGCCGGATCACCCAGCGGTCGATTTCGACGATCTGGCCGCTTTTTTCGGCGTGCGGAATGAACAGATTCGGCATGATCAGCCGTTCGGGCGCACTGCGGTCACGCATGCGGATCAGCGCCTCCAGATGGCTCAAGGCGCCGTCGGCTGCGCGATAGATGCCCTGGAAGTGCAGTTCCAGGCCGTTTTCCTCCAGTGCCTGGCCGATGCGGTGATTCCAGGTGAGCCGGGTGGCCATCGCTCCCGACAAATCGCGCGTCGGATCGTACACAAACCAGGTATTCTTGCCCTGGCGCTTGGCCTGGTACATGGCGGTATCGGCATGTGCGATCAGGTCTTCCGCCGTTTCACCATGATCGGGAAACACCGCCACGCCGATGCTGGCCGTGAGCCGCAGATTGCTGCCGCGGAAACGCAGAGGAATCGCGGCGACCGTACTCACGATGCGCTTAGGCAGCGCATTCAGGTCATCTTCCGGCTGCAACTGGGTCAATACCGCGAATTCGTCGCCGCCCAGCCGGGCGAAGATCTCGCTTGAGCGCACCAGGTGGGCAATCTCGCCCGCCATGCGCACCAGCACCCTGTCCCCGGCACCGTGGCCGAACGTGTCGTTGATGTACTTGAATTCGTCCAGATCGAAATAGAGCAGGGCAAAGCGTGTGCCCATGCGGGACGAGGTGGCTATCACTTGCTCCAGCCGTTCCTGGAAGCGGTGACGGTTATATAGGCCGGTGAGCGGGTCGCGCTGGGCCAGGTAGAGCAACTGCGCCGCGGTCTGGCGCTCGTGGGTGACATCTGCGTAAATCCACAGCCGGCCGATGATCCGCCCATCGCCGGCGCTCACCGGATAGGAAATCTGGGTCAGTATCCGCCCGTCGAACAGATCAATCTCGAAGCGCTCGCTGATTTCATGGGTATCAAGCACCCTGAGCACATATCTCGAGGCATGATCGGGCCGCGCGAACCGGTGGGTGGAATGCTGCAATACCTCGGCAACAGGCTGGCCGGTCAGGCTGACCGTCTCCGGGATCGCCCACATGCCCTTGAAAGCGGGATTGACGTACTGGATGCGCGAATCACGGTCTTCGAACAGGATCCCGATGCTCATCGCCGAGAGCAGCGCCGCCATCCGCCCCTGTTCGTGCTGGGCGAGCAGCCTGAGATCCCGTTCCCGCGCCTCTGCCTCCCGGATCGCTATTTCGGTGCGTAGCCGATCAACCGCCAGGCCCAGGTCGCCGGCCAGCTTCTCCAGCAGCACCACCTCCTCGTTGCCGAAGGCGTGCGGCGTCTTTGCATAGACGCTGAGACCGCCCACCACCTGTCCCTGAAACCGCAACGGAATCGCCGCGGAGGAGCGGTAACCGAATTCGCGTGCCCGCTCGCGCCACAGCCCGAACAGCACATTGGTTTCGGTATCGTCGTTGATGGCGGTCTGCCCATTGCGAATGGCCGTACCGGTAGGGCCCTGCCCTTCGGGAGTGCCGTCGTAGCGGATATCCAGATTCTCCAGGTAGCCGTGGGCGAAACCCGCTTGATAGGCGACCCGCACTCGACCTGTCTCGGGTATGGCAAATCCGATCCATGCCATACTGAATCCGCCCTGCTCCACGAGAGTGTTGCAGATAGCCGCGAACAGTTGCGTCTCGTCCTTTGCGGCAAGGAGCGCAGGACTAATCGCTCCGAGCGTGTTGAGTAGCCGATTCAATCGTAGCGCGCGCCGGGTCGTCTTCTCGTGCTCGGCGATCTGCTCCCGCAGTTGGCAGTTGGCCGTGTCCAACTTGGCCGTGCGTGCTGCAACCCGTTGTTCCAGCAGTTCACCCTGAACGCGCAATTCGGCCGCCACCGCCCGTTCGCGTCGCAAGGACAACGCCGCACATTCTCGCCCCAACCGCGTTACCGCCACTGCGGCGGCAAAAGCACAGAGTGCGCGCAGCAATTGGACCGGCAATCCGGTGGCTTCAAGGAAGCGCCGGGTGGTGGGTAGCCAAGCAGGGAAATCCGGCACGCTCTCGATGATGCCTCCTGCCAGAACCGCATAGATCATGAACGCAACAGCCGCGACATATGCGGGCACCCTGGATGGCCGGTTCGCACTGTCCACGGCAGTCTGATCGAGCGTCGGGAGAAAAATCAGTCCGGTGATCCATGCGCCTGGAAGACCTAACAAATAGCGCCCCCCGGCACTCAAACCCGCGCTGCCATAGGCCGCCATAAGCCAGACCAGCAGGGCCGCAATGGGCACGTAGCTCCATGGGGAGGTGAGCCGCACCCGGCGAATGGCGTTTACGCCCATCCGCTCTGCGGCACCGCGACGCGCAAACTCGAACAGGGGCAAATAGGAGAACACCAGCAGGAGCGCGCCCGCTGCTTCGGCCGTGGCGCTGGCGTTGCCCATGGAGATCCGCCAAGCGCCGAAGAATTCGTTGGTGCCGTGCAGCAGGGCGAACGCGCTTAGCAATCCGAAACGACGCGAAACGGGCAGGCTATCCGGATTGTTCGGCTGAAGGTAGAGGGCGACACCGAGCACCACGAACGAAACGGCATAGAAGATATAGATCTCAACGATGTGCGCCGCCCAGAACGATGCGGATGTCGCCATGGCCCCATGCCCCGTATGTGAGATTGCTCGGCCTTGTAGGCTATGAGCGCCGGTTTGTCCGTGATGCCTGCGCCGTTTGCAGGTGCGTAGGTATGCTATCGGCAAACCGTACGGCACACAAGTCCCGGAGGGGTTCGGATAGGGTTGTTTGCATAGGACCTGTTAAGCATTAAGTGTTACACGCGGTACCCCCAGAAAGCCCGCAGGCAAGGCGCGGGGAGGAAGGCGTGGTTATTCCACGCTGACGAGCCGCAACGCCGCATGCGGACTTTCTGGGGGATAACCCTCCGGGGCGGCGAGGATTCGGGCCCATGGCGTTGTTGCAGGTTCCTTGTGTGGAATAACCATACGGCGTCACCTACGCCTAGCCATGGGCCCGAATCCTCGCCGCCGCGTGTAACATTTAATACTTAACAGGTCCATAGTTCATGAGCCCGGACGCTGGAAGCACGGTGGTTTTAGCCCCTTTCGTTCCTGGTTTTCAACTCTGCCGCCGCGCGGACGCAGCGGCCTTGCTGTTGCCCGTGCCTGAAAAACGGCTGGCGTCGGAAAGGCGTTACTCCGCGCCGACCGGCAGGGCGGTCTTGTCCACCACGCGGCGCATGACGAAGCTGGAATGCACGCCGGTCACGCCCTCGATGCGGGTGATCTTGTTGAGCAGCAGCCCCTGGTAGGCCTCCATGTCCCGTACGATCACCTTGAGCTGGTAGTCGGCAGCCTGCCCCGTGATCAGCAGACACTCCAATACCTCCGGCAATTCGCTGATCCTGGCCTCGAAATTGGCGAAGCGCTCCGGGGTGTGGCGATCCATGGAGATATGGATCAGCGCCATCAGCGAGAGGCTCAGTTTCTTCGCATCCAGCAACGCGCGGTAGCCGACGACGAGGCCGGCCTCCTCCAGGGCTCGCACCCGGCGCAGGCAGGGCGAAGGTGACAAGCCGATGCGCTCGGCCAGTTCCTGATTGCTGATGCGCCCTTCCACCTGCAACACCTCAAGGATACGGCGGTCATAACGGTCGAGTTCCACTTGTTTGCTCTTTAATGGTTAATAAAAGGAGATTATGCCGTAAATATATAATTAATGAAAAATATATTGCCAAGTAACGCTAAAACAAGGCTTATTTCGCAAGCACCTGCTCCGGCTTTTGCCCTAAACTTTCTCCTACCCGTCACCCACGGGTTGCTTCGACCCATTGCTTACCCGGCAATGGTCACTCAAACCTGCCCCACAAGGGAAGGCGAGGGCCGGTCCCGGCCCGGACAAGACACGGCCAGTTATTCAAACGAACCAGGAGAAAAATCGTGAAACCGTTTGACCACAGCAAATACCGCCCCGCGCCGGCGCCCCCCGTGTGCCATCGCCAGTGGCCGAATCGCACCATCACCCGGGCGCCGCGCTGGGCCAGCGTCGACCTGCGCGACGGCAACCAGGCGCTGCTCGAGCCGATGAGCGTCGGCCAGAAGCGGCGGCTATGGGCGCTGCTGGTCAAGCTCGGTTTCAAGGAGATCGAGGTGGGCTTTCCCTCGGCCAGCCAACCGGACTACGACTTCGTGCGCTGGCTGGTCGAAGCGAACCAGATCCCGGACGACGTTACCGTGCAGGTTCTGGTGCAGGCGCGCGAGGAGTTGGTGGTTCGCACCTTCGAGGCACTCGAAGGCGCCGGGCGGGCGATCGTCCACGTCTACAACTCCACCTCCACGGTACAGCGCGAGCGGGTGTTCGGCCAGGACCGCGACGGCATCACCGCCATTGCCCGGAATGGCGCGGAGTGGGTCAAGCGCGAAGCGGCCAAATACCCGGCGACCGATTGGACGTTCCAGTACTCGCCGGAGAGTTTCTCCAATACCGAGATGGATTATGCGGTGGAGATCTGCGAAGCGGTGATGGATGTGTGGCAGCCGACAGCGGAAAAGCCGTGCATCATCAATCTGCCGTCCACCGTGGAGAGCGCCACGCCGAACATGTTCGCCGACCAGGTGGAATATTTCGCCACCCACATCAGCCGCCGCGACGCGATCATTCTGTCGGTGCACACCCACAACGACCGCGGTTGCGCGGTGGCCGCGGCGGAGCTTGCCGTGCTGGCCGGCGCCGATCGTGTCGAGGGTACGCTGCTCGGCAATGGAGAGCGCACCGGCAACACGGACATCGTCACCATGGCGATGAATCTCTACAGTCAGGGGGTGGACCCTGAACTCGACCTCTCCAATCCCGACGAGATCGTCCAGGCGGTGACCGAGTGCACCGGCATTCCCTTGCATCCCCGTCATCCGTGGGTCGGCGAGTTGGTCTACACCGCCTTCTCCGGCAGCCATCAGGACGCGATCCGCAAATGCCTGCACAAACAGCAGCCGCACGAGCCGTGGCAGGTGGCCTATCTGCCCATCGACCCCAGGGATATCGGGCGCGATTACCGGGACGTCATTCGCGTCAACAGCCAGTCCGGCAAGGGCGGCGTGGCGTTTGTCATGGAGCGCGATTACGGCTTGACCCTGCCGCGCTGGATGCAGGTGGAGCTGGCCCGGGTGGTGCAGCAGGCGAGCGAGGCGCGCGGCGGCGAGATCGACGGCGCCACCATTCATGGGTTGTTCATGCACCATTTTGTCGCGGACAAGGGGCCGGTGACGCTGAAGGGGTATCGACTTGATCGCGAGAGCGGCCACGACATCATCACGGCGCTCATCGTCGAGAACGGCTGCGGGCATCAACTGCACGGCGAGGGCGAGGGCGCCCTTTCCGCCTTCGTCGACGGATGGATGCGCTATAGCGGACGGCGGGTGAACGTGGTGGATTACAGCGAGCACGCGGTCGGAACGGGCACCGATGCCGAGGCGGTGGCCTATGTGCAACTCAACGCCGACGGTCAGCGTGTCTCGGGTGCCGCACTGGATCACGACACGGTGAGCGCTTCACTGAAAGCGGTGCTTTCCGCCCTGAATCACGCCCGGGCAACACGCGATGAGGCCGCCTGAGTTTTGGCGCTATCGGTCGAAATAAAAGTCGAGCTAGGAGCCTGTCGGACTTGAAGAATCGAAGCGAAGCGGGTCAGGCAGGCAAGCCGCGTAGCGGCTGCTCGCAAAATTCGGCTGGTCGAGGACAGATTTTGTCGATTTTGCAGGTCAATAGTCGTTCTATTGACCAAAAAAGCGGCGAAATATGGACCGGTCAGGCGGATTTGCAGCCGATTTCCTTTAAGTCCGACAGGCTCCTAGGCAAAGCGCTTTTGCAGATATTGAATGATATCGGCAGATTCATACATCCATTGGCTTTTGCCTTGCGCATCCGTTATTTTCAGGCAGGGAACCTTGATCTGACCGCCACCCTGCAATAACGCTTCGCGATTCTGCGGGTCTTTTTGCGCATCGCGCAACTCGATATTAAGGGACAGGCGGCGGATTTCTCGCCGAACCTTGATGCAGAAGGGGCAAGTTTTGAACTGATAGATAGCCAGGTTCCGGCATTGTCGGTCGATCTGCTGCTGTTTTTTAGGTTGGCGAACAATGCCTTTCGGCGTGGCCGCGATCTCCCAAAGCAGGATGAACGGGCCGGTCACGATTCGCAGCGTCTTGAAGAAAAGTTTTAATGCCAATTTCATATAGAAAATTCCGAAGCCATGATTTGTTAAGGGGAATGGTGAGGAATGTGGGGCCTTAAGGAGAATCATCCGGCCTGATTTCGGTCCGTTCCATGGCACGCTTCAATTACCGCACTCAAGGCGGCCGGCTCGCCCGGCAATGCCCCACACGAAAAAACGCTGCGCCAATCGCGGTTCAGCGCCTGGCGCAGACACTTTAATACTGCGCCCCCGTGCGCGAGCAGGGGACAGTTTCTCCGGCATTGCGCGGCCAATCAATATGCGAGCCGGCGGATGGATAGCGCGGCACATGATGGACCGGAAAGTTTGCCTTGCGTTCCGTCCAGGGCAAAATTAACCCGGGTTCGCCAGTGTGGAATGGCTCTCCGCTTTGTTTCATGGCGCCCCGGAGACGAATCGAACGTCCGACCTACCCCTTAGGAGGGGGTTGCTCTATCCACTGAGCTACCGGGGCGCGAGGCTGCAATTTTAGCGTAAAATGCCCGGAATGCGGAAAACAATCGTCGCCCGAAGAAGGCGCGGCCCGCCGTTTGCGGGGATAAAACGCCGAAGTTCTTCCGCTTCCCGGTTTTTTCGTCTGCCACAATCCGGAAGGAATGATCATGTATTCAAACTTTCGCTTCTTGTTCGCAATTGTAGGCACGATCTTGTCTGCTGTGGTTCACGCCGGAATCGTCGATCCCAATGTGCCCATCATTTCCTACGTCACCTATCAATCGTTGGACCCCGTTCAGCCGCTGACGGTTGCGGGTCAACTCAGGGTCCCGGCGGCGGCAACCGGAAAACTCCCGGCGGTGGTGATCGTCCATGGTTCCGGGGGGATCGACAGCCGCGGCGGCTTCTATGCGAAAGCACTGAATCGGGCGGGCATCGCCACCCTGGAGATCGATATGTGGGCCGCTCGCGGCTGGCTCGGGGGCATTGGGGGGCGCCCGAGCGGCGTGCCGGAAACGCTGCCGGATGCCTACGGCGCGCTCAAATTCCTCTCCGAGCAACCACGCATTGATCCGGGGCGCATCGGTATCATGGGGTTTTCGTGGGGCGGTGTGGTGACGATGCTGACCGCCACCGAGCCCTATACCCACCTCTACACCGGCGGGCTGCTCAAGTTCGCGGCGCATGCCCCGAACTATCCGGTGTGCTGGGTATACAACCGCATTCCGGGGTACGAGTTCAGTTCCTTCACCGGGTCGCCGCTGTTCATTCAAGCCGGCGAGTTAGACGCATACGACGCCCCCGACACCTGCCCGAATCTGGTCCACAGCCTCCCACCCGCGGCGCAGACATTCGTTTCCGTTAAGGTCTATGACGGAGCCACCCACGCCTGGGATCGCCTCCAGCCGGCCATTACGATAACCGATCCGTTCTCCCACCTGGGTATGGGGGGAGAGGTGCAATTCATTCCCAATCCGCGGGTTGCGCTCAAGTCCAGGCGGGCGACCGTGCGTTTCTTCGAACGCGCGTTCGGAATGCCGGATGAAGGCATGGAAGCGGGCGCTGAATGTGCAAAAGACCCCCGCGACTGTGACTAGAACCCAGGGATTACCCGGGTTGGGTCAACCCGGCGATTACCGATCCGGCCATCTTCCAAATCTAGCCCAAAGGTCAATGCTCCCAAATACGACGATGCCGATCTGGTGCTGAGAACATCTGCCTGACGGAGCCGGCGCAGGCGTACCTGTGCAGACTCACGTCCCGAAGCGTTTCGACCGCGAGCGAGGGGAGCGCAAGCAGAGGCCGTAGCGGTGTATGATGTGCCGATGGGATGACTAATCTAACACCGAACGAAAGTGGCGCCCGAACCAGAACAACAAGCACGGGAGAACATTGACCCTTGCCTATCCGGTTTGTTGCCAATTAAGTAATACGATGCTAAATTTTGGTTATGGACCCCCGTGGTTTTCCGACAACGCTCCCAGAATTTCAGCGGGTATTCCCTGATGACGCGGCGTGCGCAAGATACAACGAAGGACGGTCGTATTGTGGTGCCGCGCATGCCATTCCAATATCTCGCTCCCAATAGCATGATTGGCAACAAACCGGATAGGCAAGCCTCGAACAATCCCTCAAGGAAAACCGCCCCCGCGCCCTCATCCAAATGGCCACGGGTTCGGGCAAGACCTTCACCGCCATCTCGTTCATTTACCGGCTCATCAAGTTCACCGGTGCCCGGCGGGTGCTGTTCCTGGTGGACCGGGGCAACCTCGCCGACCAGAGCCTGAAGGAATTCCAGCAATATGTCTCGCCCTACAACAACTTCAAGTTCAGCGAGGAATACATCGTCCAGCGCCTGACGGGCAATATCCTCGACACCACCGCACGGGTGTGCATCTGCACCATCCAGCGCCTGTACTTCATGCTCAAGGGGCGAGATCTGGCGGAGGAGGACGAGGACCTGATGGCCACCGGCTTCGACGGCATCTACAAGAAAGTGCCGCCCGTCGAATACAACCCGGCCATCCCCATCGAGACCTTCGACATCATCGTCACCGACGAGGCCCACCGCTCCATCTATAACCTCTGGGCCCAGGTGCTGGAGTACTTCGACGCCTACCTCATCGGCCTCACCGCCACGCCCGGCAAGCAGACCTTCGGCTTCTTCCACCAGAACCTGGTGATGGAATACAACCACGAAATGGCTGTGGCCGACGGCGTCAAGACCGCCATCACCGAGGGCGGCTCCAAGGTCGAAGCCGGCTATTACGTGGAAAAGCAGGAACGCGACACCCGCAAGACCCGCTGGGAAGAACTGGACGACGACTTCGCCTACGACCCCAACCAGCTCGACCGCGACGTCGTCACCCCCGACCAGATCCGCACCATCGTGCGCACCTTCCGCGACAAACTGTTCAGCGAAATCTTTCGTGATCGAACCGAAGTGCCCAAGACCCTCATCTTCGCCAAGGACGACAACCACGCCGAAAACATCGTCGAAATCCTGCGCGAGGAATTCGGCAAGGGCAACGAATTCGCCCAGAAGATCACCTACAGAACGACGGGTGCCACGCCCAAGGAACTCATTTCCGCCTTCCGCAACAGCTACCACCCGCGCATCGCCGTCACCGTCGACATGATCGCCACCGGCACCGACATCAAGCCGGAGGAAATCGTCTTTTTCATGCGCGCCGTCAAATCGCGCGGCTTCTTCGAGCAGATGAAAGGCCGCGGCGTGCGCGTCATCAAGCCTGACGAGCTCAAGGCCGTCACGCCCGATGCCAAGGCCAAGGACCACTTCGTCATCATCGATGCCGTCGGCGTGTGCGAGCAGGACAAAACCGACGCCCGCCCCATGGAGAAAAAACCCAGCGTCAGCTTCGAACGCCTGCTGCAAGCCGTCGCCTTCGGCAACACCGAAGACGACGTCATCACCAGCATCGCCGGCCGCCTGGCCAGAATGGAACACCGCATCAGCGCCGAAGACGACGCCAGGATTCGCATCGCCAGCGGCGGCCTCGGCCTAAAAGACCTCGCCCACCAACTGGTTCAGTCACTCTCGCCCGACCTGGATTTACTCCCCTCTCCCTCGGGGAGAGGGGGCGGGGGTGAGGGCGCCATCCAGGGTGAGGGGGCCGCGCAACATGCGCGAATCGTCGCCTCCAAACCCCTCTGCGACCCCGCCCTGCGCCAGCTCATCCTCGACATCAAAGCCAAAAACGAACTCACCATCGACCACGTCAGCCAAGACCAAGCCATCGAAGCCGGCTTCAGCCAAGCCGCCCGCGACCGCGCCAAAGGTCTGGTGCAATCCTTCGAGCAATTCATCGCCGACCACAAAGACGAAATCACCGCCCTGCAAATCCTCTGCAAGCCCTACAAACAGCGCCTCACCTTCGAGGCGGTGCAGGAACTCGCCGACGCCATCGAAAAACCGCCCTACCTGTGGAACGAATCCCAGCTCTGGCAGGCCTACGCCGCGCTGGAAGCCAGCAAGGTCAAAGGCGCCAGCGGCCGCCGCATCCTCACCGACCTGGTTTCCCTGGTCCGTTTCGCCATCCACCAGGACAACGAACTCGTTCCCTTCCCCGAACGCGTCAACGCCAACTTCAAGGCCTGACTGGCAGGGCAGGAATCTTCACTCCCCTCGCCCTCGGGGAGAGGGGCTGGGGGTGAGGGCAGATTCACCCCCGGACAAATGAAATGGCTGGAAATGATCCGCGACCATATCGCCGCCAACCTCGGCATAGCACCGGACGACTTCGAATACGCCCCCTTCGCCCAGGAAGGCGGATTGGGCAAGGTGTATCAGCTCTTCGGCGATGAACTGAACGCCCTCATTGAACAAGAATAAAGAATCAGTAGTGTCCGGTTAAAACGCGAACAGATTCAGTTGGTTGCCGTTGCTGGCCTGATCGAATTTGTATTCGCTGCCCGCAAAGGCCTGCTGGATGGGCATTTTCTCGAACAGGGTGAGCGAAAATATCTGTAACAAAGTGTAGAGCGAAGCGTCCAGATTGAGACGCTTCTTGACGATAGCGACGAGGACATAGACCGACACGGCAATCCAGATTTGTGACTTCACCGCATTCTCGGAATTGCCGTAGAACTTCTTGATACGCAGATGCTGCTTG
Source organism: Pseudomonadota bacterium (assembly GCA_021848325.1). Lineage (GTDB taxonomy): Bacteria > Pseudomonadota > Gammaproteobacteria > Burkholderiales > JAJZUU01 > JAJZUU01. The sequence goes on from JAJZUU010000010.1 coordinate 57,612, forward strand.
ATCCATTTGAAAAACAACTCCACCTGCCAACGGCTCTTGTAGAGCGCCCAGATGGTGGCTGCCGACAACACGAAGTTGTTGGTAAGGAAAACCAATGTGTTGCCGGTCTCGGCATCCTTGTAACGGATGCGGCGCAGATGTTCGGGATAGTCCTTGCGGCTGGTGGTGCCGGTGAGTGCAATGGTCTGATCGCAGATGATGCCTGTGCTGCGATCCACCGTAGCCGGATAGACGCGCCGAAGCCGGGTGTTCGACTTGGTACGAGTAACGAAGAAGGCTTGTGCCAGATGCAGCGTGTAAAGCCGCGCGAAGTCCAGATAGCCCCGATCCATGACGTAGATCGCGCCGGCCTCCAGCACCAGCACATCGAGGACATTGACGTCGCCCAGCTTGCCGTCGGAGATGTGGATGAAGCTGGGAATGTTGCCGCGCAAGTCCAGCAACGTATGCATCTTCACTGCGGACTTGGTGGTGCGAAACGGTGCCCAAGGAAAGAGCGACAGGCACAAGTCGATGGTTGTCGAATCCAGCGCGTAAGCCGTGTTCTCCAACGCAATGCCGAAGCCGTCGCCCGCATAGAGCTTGCGTGCCTGCTCGATCAGACGCTGGGCGAATTCCGCGTGGATACGCCAGTCTCGCGCCTCGTTGGCATCGGCCAGCGTCGAGCGTTTGATCTCCTGCCGCAAGCCCATGTGATAGAGCTTGGCCGACTGCGCCGAGAGGCAAACTTCGATGTCGCGCAGGCTCTCGCGGTATGTCAGTTGCGCGAAGGCCATCACGCGGAATTGATCGGCGCATGTCATGGACTTTACGTAGCGATCGCCGTCGTGGCGATCGACGATGCGATGGAAGGTCTTCCAGGGGAGGAAGTCCATGAGTTGGGCGAACAGCGTCTTGCCGATGTTCATGGCGGTCTCCGGAAGAAAAACCGGAAGACTGCCAGAACCGCCTGTCGCCGTTCAAATCGGAGACACCCTTCATCGCTTGGAATCCAGCGTCAGTCATGGCTTTCAGCGATTCACTCCTTCATTTAACCGGACACTACTGATAAAGAATGGTGATTTGTGAGCGCTTGTAGCGAGTTCCTGTCGTTGAATGTTGATCGTTCCCTAAAAGGGTGATATCGTTCCCAATATGGGAACTATTGCTGCAGCCACTGAAACCGGACTGGGCGATGTCTTGTTTACCAAGACCCAGCGCCAGGTGCTGGGCCTTTTGTTCGGCAATCCGGAGCGAAGCTTCTACGCCAAGGAGATTGTCCGTCTTGCCGGTGTTGGTATCGGATCGGTGCAACGCGAACTGGAGAAACTTAGCGTGGTTGGTTTGCTGACCGTGACCCGAATAGGCAACCAAAAGCACTATCAGGCGAATCGTCAGGCGCCGATTTTCGAGGAGCTGCGCGGCATTGTTCTGAAGACCTTCGGCCTGGCTGACGTGTTGCGCGAAGTGCTGGCTACTTTTACGGACAGGATCAAGGTGGCTTTTATCTATGGCTCGGTGGCAAAAGAGACGGACACGGCGAGCAGCGATATCGATCTGATGATAGTCGCCCCGGATCTTTCCTATTCGGAGGTGGTCGCCTTGCTTGCCGAAACGGAAACACGCCTCGGCAGAGCAGTTAACCCGACGCTCTATAAACCGGCGGACTTTGCGCGAAAGTTGGCTGAGGACAATGCCTTCTTGAGCAAGGTTGTGGATCAGCCGAAGATTTTTTTGATTGGCGCGGAAGATGACATCCCAAAACCTGGAAAATCTGGTTAAGACCGGCCACCTGAAACGAGAGCCCGGAGACCCGAAGGAGTTTGCTGGCCTCGTGCGGTCCGCCCGGGTGCGCTTGGCCGATGCGCACAACAGCACGCTTTCTATGGAGAGCAGGTTCGATTTGGCTTACAACGCCGCCCATGCGCTAGCCTTGGCGGCATTGCGCTGGCAGGGTTATCGATCGGACAAGCGTTACACCGTATTCCAATGCGTTCCACATACCCTCGGCCTGGGGCCGGAAGTGTGGCGCGTACTGACGCTGTGCCATGATCGACGCAATCTGGCCGAATATGAAGGCGACCTCGATATCGACGAACAATTGGTGAATGATCTGTTGCAGGTGGCAGGGGCATTGATGAAAAAAAATTGAAACACTGGGGCCGCTGTCATGAACACCGCAACCATCGTCCAAAAACTCTGGAACTACTGCAACGTCCTGCGCGACGACGGCATGAGCTACGGCGACTATGTCGAACAGCTCACCTATCTGCTGTTCCTCGAGATGGCCGACGAGCGCAGCCGGCCGCCCTACAACCAGAACAGCCCGGTGCCCGCCGGCTATGACTGGCCGAGCATGGTGAAGAAGGACGGCGACGAACTGTTCGACCACTACCGCCACACGCTGGAGCAGTTGGGCAGCAAGAAGGGCTTGCTGGGTCTGATCTTCAACAAGTCGCAGAACAAGTTCCAGGACCCGGCCAAGCTGCGGCGGCTGATCGCGGACCTGATCGACAAGGAAACCTGGGTATCGATGAGCGCCGACGTGAAGGGCGACGCCTACGAGGGCCTGCTGGAGAAGAACGCCCAGGATACCAAGTCCGGCGCGGGGCAGTACTTCACGCCGCGCCCGCTGATCCAGGCGATTGTGGATGCCATGGCGCCCAAACCCAATGAAACCCATCTGCGACCCGGCCTGCGGCACCGGCGGCTTTCTGCTGGCGGCGCATGATTATGTGGTGAAGCACAACCCCAACATGACGACAGCGGAGAAAAAGAAACTCCGAGGGGAAAGCTTCAAGGGCTGGGAGCTGGTGCAGGCCACCGCCCGGCTGTGCGCCATGAATATGCTGCTGCACGGCATCGGCAGCCAGGAGTTCGAGCCGATTGCGGTGTCGGATTCACTCGCCGCCGACCCCGGCGAGCGCTTCGACGTGGTGCTGACCAATCCGCCCTTCGGCAAGAAGAGCAGCACCACCATCGTCGGCGAGGAAGGCAAGGTCAGCAAGGAGCGCGACATCGTCGAGCGCGACGACTTCTGGGCCACCACCTCGAACAAGCAGTTCAACTTCGTTCAGCACGTGAAAACCCTGCTCAAGCAGAACGGCCGAGCCGCGCTGGTGGTGCCGGATAACGTGCTGTTCGAGGGTGGCGCGGGCGAAACCATCCGTCGCAAGCTGCTGCATGAATGCGACGTCCATACCCTGCTCCGCCTGCCCACCGGCCTGTTCTACGCCCAGGGCGTCAAGGCGAACGTGCTGTTCTTCGACAAGAAGCCCGCCTCCGAAACCCCGTGGCCCCGGAAGCTGTGGATCTACGACCTGCGCACCAACATACACTTTACGCTCAAGACCAATCCACTGAAGCGGGAGGATCTGGATGAGTTTGTGAAGTGCTACCACCCGGAAAACCAGCATGACCGGAAGGCGACGTGGTCGCAAGATCCCTCGCATTCGCTCGGGATGACACCGGAGGGCCGCTGGCGCGCCTATGACTACGAGGAACTCGCCAACCGCGACAAAGCCAGCCTGGATATTTTCTGGCTCAGGGACGAGTCGCTGTCGGATTCCGACAACCTGCCTGCGCCGGAGGTGATTGCTGCGGAAATTGTGGAAGACCTGGAAGCAGCGCTGGAACAGTTTCGGGAGATTCTGGGGGACCTGGGGCCGGGCGTGGTAGAGGTTTCCGATACGTGACCGACATTGTGATCGGCATTGATGTGCAGGCGGCAAGGCGCTGCCCGTTTGCCGTTCTGGATACGCGTGCAAGAGCGGGAGAGAGGTCCACGTTTCGCCAAATTCAGCTCCGGCTTATCCGCGCCCTTTCCACCGCATGGTGCTCACCGATACGCGCGCGATCTGGAATGCCTTGTTCGCAAGGAAGAACCCCGTATACTCCCTTGGGAAATGTGAATTTCCCCCTTCGTGGGCCCGCAGCCGGTTTGCCATCCGGTGCTATCCGTCATATGATTACGCGATGCCCCTTCCCTCTGCCACCCGTAGCTCGAAAACGTGACGAGCGGGGCCGCCCCATGGTGGGAAGCGGGCACTGGACGACAGCGCCTGTAGTGTCGCGACTGCCCGGTCACGTCGGATTACAGCAAGCGCAGGGCGCTTTTGGCAACTACAGCCGGCTTGCAAATGCGTCCGGTTTTCCCTCAATATCCGGCGCCACGCCAACCCTGGCGGACGGCCCTTACCGGAGTGGACCATGATAAGCTTTGTGCTTTCCACCATTGCCTTTTTCGTTGCCGCCTTTTTCCTCAATCGTTACCTTGACGAGCAGGGCATCGGCAAGGGTATGACACGCGGCATCCTGGTCCTTGTGCTGGCCTCCGTTGCTTCCTCCGGTGTTTCTTTCTTGATGAATTCACTCAGCCACAAGCCCGGAGGTTCCGGCAATCAAATAACCGCGGGGGCGGCAATGGGGGAGGCCGCGAAGCGGCTGGGACACGATCTGTCCGGTGCCCCCTGACGCATTGTCCGCCGTTATTTCTTTGCGCTGCGACGCCTCTGGATCAGGCCGCAAGAAATTCGGAGTTTGACCGAACGGCTTGAGAAGTCGACGCACCTTGCCGGGCGCTTGCACGAACTTGAGCGCAAACAGGCGGTGAATACGGCGGCAGAAAAGCTGAGGCGGCAGAAAAGCTGAAGGCGGCTGGGTCGCGAGCGTGGGGTGGACCCGGCCTGCCTATGCTGAGGGGGGGCCGCGCGTTTCACGAATGCGCGTCAGCGCTGGCCGGTATCCCGGTCTTCCCAGCTTTGTTTTGGGAATGACAGCGAAAGCACTGGGAACTCGGGAAGGCCACTTTGCCATGGCAGACGCCGCATGACTTGCCCTCCAGGATCGCAGCCATGCTCAATGAGTATAGTCCACGTGTATTTAGTGTTTTGGTCGTCGCTTTTTCGCGCGAGCGCGCGAGGCTCGATACGGCCGGGACGGTGCGGCAGTGTTGGTTTTGCGATGCTCGTGAGCACGGTCGTCACCGTGGCCGGTTGCAGAGGGCTCGCGGCCTGTCGTAGCTGATCCGCGAACGCGTTCAATACGCGCTTGGCTCCCGTAAAGCTCAACGCGCGCGGCAGCACATCCGCGAGCGTTGCCGCCGTGGCCATGGTCCATCGCACCAAATTGTAGGCCAGCAGATAAACCGCGATTTCTTTTTCGATCATCGCCTTTGATTTGCAGCGCAGCACATCCATTTGCAACGTCGCTTGATGGTGCGGAAATCGACCTCTATGTTCCAGCGCATCGCGTAAAGCGCATCCAGGGCTTTTCCCGACACCGCTTTGGGGTCAAGCAGGGTGGTCACCAAGATGCGTCCATTGACTTCCACCCCTCGCATCCGAATGCATTCTGGATAGCTTTGATATTGCGCGACGCTCATGGTGGCGGGGCGCGGGGGGCGCGGCCATTCCACCATGTGGTCATGCTTGCCCAGTCGCTCGCCGCGCGTAAAATCCGTGATCCTGCATCCGTGCTGCGCCATGACGACATCGCCGCCGCGCGCCAGCGCCCCTTCGATAATCCACCCTGTCGCCAATAGCGCGTCCGCCAGTATCACGTCCCTCGCTGCGACGTGGTCGAGCAGGCCACGCAGCAAACTTTGCTCCCCGGCTGCGATTCAAACTGATGTGGAAAACCGCGTTATGCTGCAAGCTTCGAATCCCTTGCCCAGTACGCCCTCCATTGGTTGTTGGCCCGATTGAGGCGTAATGCCAGCATGTGTTCGGCGTTTGCCGCCCGCCACCAGGCGCCGGGGCGCTTCAGACGCTGTTGCACAATGTAGCGGTGGGCGCTTTCGATTTCTCCTGAACCGATTGGTAAGTCGCGCGCGATGGCCTCCTGATAGTCGAGTTGATGCATCCGGTGGCTCAAGTAGCGATGGCAGCGCCGCACCGGTGCATCCGTCTCTTGAACCGCCGTGGGTTCAAGATGCGCTTGCAGTGCTTGGAGAACCTCGCTGGCGCGCCGGCTCTTCAATCGGTCTTTCTGCGTGTCCACCCCCTCCGCAGCGGATTTTTCATCGGAGCGTATCGCTTTGGCGGCAGCGCTCAGATAATCACAGACATGATAGAAATCAACAAGATACCTGCCGTGTGTCCCCAACCGGCCTTCGACTTGCGCGGCGATAAACGAAGCTCCATCCCCCACAGCGTGCAGGTGGGTGTGCTTGCCAAAACCCGCCATCGCCGCGCAGTGAAAGAGCTGTTGCCCCGCCTTCTCCACATCGCCTTGCAACGTCCCGCCGTAGGTCAGGGGCTACCCTGCGCGTGCGCCAGGCAAATCTTGGCCTCTTTCCATTGCAGGCGCTTGCCTTTGCGCTGGTCCTTCCGTGTCGTGTCGGGCTCAACGATAGGCACCATCCCGCCATCCATCTCGGCAACCACCACTTCACAGCCAGCCTGCTGCGGCCATGCCTCCTGCGGCTTGAGCGTCTCAAAGATCTTTTGGGCGTGGCCCTCGGCAATTCGACGGATAGTGCTCTCGCTCAGCAGCACGCCATAGTGTTCGACCAATTTATCCATCGCCTGGGCAAAGGGAACATCGGCGGCAAAGTCAGTGACAACTCGCTGCAAGGGGCGGGAACAACCCCGATGGCGGATTTTGGCGCTACGGACAAACGGCCGTATCCATTTGGTTCCACAACGAAATTGCGGCTCTTCCAGGCTTATTTCTCCAAAGGTGCTGTGCCATCGCAGTTTTTTTACCCTCGTGCCACACCTGGCCCGCCTGGCTGACTTCCTGGGCGGTCTTGTGCACTTGGTGGCGCGCCCACGCCGCCAGGGATTCCTGCCCCATTTGGCGCATCTCATCGATAATGCGCATTTCAGCGGCATCCGCTTCCCTCAAGTTGCCCGACTCGTCTTCGACCGCCAAGAGTAAGACCCGATGCGTTCCCTTAGAAAGGGATTGGCGTTCAGCTTTTCCAGTAATTCCGCGTCACTCAGGTGATTTGCAGACATGCTCGGCCCCTCTTGTCGATGGTTAAAACCCGCAGATTACCCCACATCAGTTTGAATCGCACCCGTTTCTAGCCCGTCAGGTTGACCGTCCGGCCGCAAATCGCTATCATAGGCAACTTTGCGATTCCCCGATAGCTCAGCCGGTAGAGCGACGGACTGTTAATCCGCAGGTCCCTGGTTCGAGTCCAGGTCGGGGAGCCA
>JAJZUU010000011.1 GCA_021848325.1 Pseudomonadota bacterium
CCGGTGTCGCAAGCCGCTTGTTGTGAATGACACAACGGCGCGACTTGCTTCGTGGCCTGTGCGCAAAGCAGTCACGGCAAATGTCCAAGTTATTGTTTCTCGACGCCTTAGCGACGGCGGATCGCGCAAGACCGCCCGGGAAGGCGGCAACGAGGCCCATGTCCGACTACGCTTCACAAGAATATTACCTCAATCGAGAGCTGAGCCTGCTGGCGTTCAACGAGCGGGTGCTGGCGCAGGCGGAAGACCCCGCCAATCCCCTGCTCGAACGGTTGCGCTTCCTGTGCATCGTCAGCAGCAACATGGACGAGTTCTTCGAGATCAGGGTCGCCGGCCTCAAGGAGCAGATCAAGCTGAACGTGCTCCACGCGGGACCGGACGGCATGCCCCCGCGCCAGATATTCACCCTTGTCAGCCGCAGCGCGCACGGGCTGGTGGAACGGCAGTACTATCTGTTCAACAAGGTGATCATCCCGGCGCTGGCGCAGGAGGAGATCCGCTTCTTGCGGCGCACCCAGTGGAACGCCACCCAGGGCGAGTGGATCCGGTCCTACTTCTTCCGCGAGGTGATGCCGGTCCTCACCCCCATCGGCCTGGACCCCGCCCACCCCTTTCCGCGAGTGCTGAACAAGAGCCTCAATTTCGCGGTGGAACTGGAAGGCAAGGACGCCTTCGGCCGCAACTCGGGCACAGCCATCGTCCAGGCGCCCCGCGCCCTGCCCCGGGTCATCCGCCTGCCCCGGGACGTCGCCGAATGCGAAAACGGCTTCGTGTTCCTGTCCTCCATCCTGCACGCCCATGTGGGGGAGCTATTTTCCGGGATGCACGTGCTGGGTTGCTACCAGTTCCGGGTGACCCGCAACAGCGACCTGTTCGTGGACGACGAAGAGATCAAGAATCTCCGGCTGGCGCTGCAGGGGGAGCTGCCTCACCGCCATTTCGGCAACGCGGTGCGCCTCGAAGTGGCGGACAACTGCTCCCGCGAGATGGCCAACTTCCTGCTGGACCAGTTCGGCCTGGGAGCGGACGACCTGTACCAGGTACACGGTCCGGTCAACCTGGTGCGGCTGATGCAGACGCCGGATTCGGTGGACCGCCCCGACCTCAAGTTCCGCCCCTTCCTGCCCGGCCTGCCCCCGGCCGTGGGCAAGGAGGGCGATATGTTCAAGGCCATCCGCAAACAGGACATCCTGCTGCACCATCCCTACCAGTCCTTCAAGCCGGTGATCGACTTCATTCGCCAGGCCGCGAGCGATCCCCTGGTGGTGGCCATCAAGCAGACCGTCTACCGCACCGGCACCGACTCGGCGCTGATGGAGGCGCTCATCGCCGCCGCCCAGAGCGGCAAGGACGTGACCGTGGTGGTGGAACTGCTGGCGCGCTTCGACGAGGAGGCCAACATCAACTGGGCGGCCAAGTTGGAAGAGGCGGGCGCCCATGTGGTGTACGGCGTGGTCGGCTACAAGACCCACGCCAAGATGGCCCTGGTGGTGCGGCGCGAGGAGGACCGTCTGCGCAGGTACGTGCACCTGGGGACCGGCAACTACCATCCGCGGACCACCAAGTTGTACACGGATTTCGGACTATTCACCTGCAATGACGAGATGTGCAACGACGTCAACGACGTGTTCGGACAACTCACCGGGCTGGGCAAGGCGGGCCAGCTCAGACATCTGTGGCAGTCCCCGTTCAGCCTCCACGAGCAGTTGGTCAAGGCGATCCGCAACGAGACCAGGCACGCCCGCGCCGGACGGCGGGCGTCGATCATCGCCAAGATGAATTCGCTGCTGGAGCCGCGGATTATCGCCGCCCTCTACGAGGCCTCCAGCGCCGGGGTCAAGATCGATCTCATCGTGCGCGGGGTGTGCGCGTTGCGCCCCGGCATCGCCGGGGTATCGGAAAACATCCGGGTGCGCTCGATCGTGGGCAGATTCCTCGAACACTCGCGGATCTTCTATTTTTACAACGATGGCCGCCAGGACGTCTATCTGTCCAGCGCCGACTGGATGGACCGCAACTTCTTCCGGCGCATCGAGGCATGCTTTCCGGTGCTGGACCCGCGGCTGAAAAAGCGGGTCGTCAGCGAAGGATTGAAGCCCTGCCTAAGAGACAATTGCCAGGCCTGGGAGATGGACGCCGCGGGCAACTATCGCCGCAAGACGCCGCGGCGCGGCAAGCCCTACAGCGCCCAGGGCCGCCTGCTGGAAATCCTCGCCAACGTCGCCCCGGGCGGCCAGGGCGCATAACGCCGAAGGCACGGAAAGCCTCGGCCGCGGCGGGTCATAATAGCGTCACAATACCCTGCTAAGCTCGCGCGGCACGGTAAAAAAAACCGCCTTTTGTGGGACCCTTCGAACGCCGCCGCTCTGGAACCGCGCAATGGAGGCGCCTTTCCCACCCACGGCGGAACAACAAGGAACCCCGGAAAATGCTGCTGCACCTGCAAGAAATCATCGAGCAAAGACTCCTCTCCGCGATTTTCCAGCCGATCATCTCCATGACCAGCGCCAAGATCGTGGGTTACGAGGGACTGATTCGCGGTCCCTCCGACAGCCCCCTGCACTCTCCCGTCAATCTGTTCAAGGCCGCGCGGCTGCACGGCCTGTCGCCGGAGGTGGAAAGACTGTGCCGCGAGGTCGTGCTGGAGACCTTCTCCGGGCTGGAACTCCCCGGGAAACTTTTCCTGAATGTCAGCCCGGAGTGCTTCACCCGGCCCGACTTCAGGCGGGGCGAGTCCCTGGGCCACCTGCGCAACGCGGCACTCACGCCGGACCGGGTCATTATCGAGCTGACCGAAAGCCACCCCACCTATGAGTACAACCTGTTGCGGGAGGCCGCCATGCACTACCGCAGCGAGGGGTTCGAGATCGCCATCGACGACCTGGGGGAGGGTTTTTCCAGCCTGCGCCTATGGTCCGAACTGGGGCCGGACTACGTGAAGATCGACCGGCATTTCGTCCAGAGCATCAACCAGGACCCGATCAAGCTGCAATTCGTCCGCTCCATCCAGCAACTGGCCGAAAATTGCGGGGCCCAGGTCATCGCCGAAGGGATCGAGACCCAGGCCGAGTTGATGATCATCAAGGACCTGGGCATCATGTTCGGCCAGGGCTACCATATCGCCCGGCCGAACAGCATCCCGGCCGTGTCCGTCTCTCCCGAGGTTAGCGATGCCCTGAGACAGCCGGGCATCACCGTCTACCCCCACAGCAACGGCCTCAGCCACAAAACGCTCTCCGCCAGGAGGCTGTTGATCGAGGCGCCCCGCGTCACTCCGGACACACCCAACGAGGAGATCCACCCGTTTTTCGCCGCATCGCCCGAGCTGCACGCAATAGCGGTGGTAAGGAAGGACGGCGTCCCGGTCGGCCTCATCAGCCGCCACCGGTTCATCGACGTCTTTTCCAAATTGTATTCCCGCGAGCTGTACGGGAAAAAACCCTGCTCCAAGTTCATGGACCCCGTCCCCCTCATCGTGGACAAGGGGATCAGCCTGCAGGAACTCAGCCACCTGGTGGTGGCCAGCGAAAGGCGTTATCTGTCCGACGGCTTCATTATCACAGACGGCGGAACCTACGCGGGCGTGGGCACCGGGCACGACCTGATGCGGGAGATCACCCAGATGCAGATCAACGCCGCCCGCTACGCCAATCCGCTCACCCTGCTGCCCGGCAACGTGCCCATCAACGAACACATCGACCGGCTGCTGCAAAGCCACGCCGCGTTCGCCGCCTGCTACTGCGACCTGGACCATTTCAAGCCGTTCAATGACCGCTACGGCTACCGCAAGGGGGACGACGCGATCCAGTTGACCGGCAAGATACTGGCCCAAATCTGCGATCACGAGCGGGATTTCATCGGCCACGTCGGCGGCGACGATTTCATTATCCTGTTCCAGAGCCCCGACTGGGAGGCACGCTGCCGGCTGGCCTTGGAGCAGTTCGGCCAAACAAGCCCCCGCTTCTTCAGCCGGGAGGACATCGAGCGCGGCGGATACTTCACCGAAGACAGGCAGGGACAACAGGTATTTCATCCCCTGATGAGCCTGTCCATCGGGGCGGTGCGCATCGAGCCCGGGGCCTTCAATTCCCATCACGAGATCTCCGCCGTGGCGGCGCAGGCCAAGAAACAGGCAAAACGGCAGCCCGGAAACAGCCTGTTCATCGATCAGCGCCGCTACTGTGCCCAGCCGAAGCAGACATGTGCCGCTCGCGGCTGCTATTCCACCACCCTGCTCGACAGAAAGCGCGGCTAACCCGGGAACATCAGGACGCTCTCAGGCGTATTTGGCGGTGACCAGCGCGAATTCGAGGCCGACCGTGGCCCACTCCCGGGATTCGGCCTGCAGGGCGGCTGCGGTCAGCGGGTATTGCTTGATCCAGCGCTTGTCCAGTTTGAGCCGGAATCCGTCTTGCAAACGCTGGATGTGCATCTCCGGCAAGACGAGATCCATGCGGCTGCGATACATGATCACCGCCAGCCGCAACGCCAGGATCGCCGCCCACTCATCCATTGCGGGAACCAGCCCCTGCACTTTGGCCAGCGAGCCCCGCTGCGCCCGCACCAGGACGCTCAGGCGCCCCTGCTCCATCTTGGAGAAGCCCGGCATGTCGGCATGTTCCAGGATGTAGGCGCCGTGTTTGTGGTACCCGCTGTGGGCGATGGAGATGCCGATTTCGTGCAGCCGCGCAGCCCAGGCCAGCCGCTGCCGGGCAGGTTCGTCGTCCGCTTCGCTCAACCGGGCGAGCAGCGCCGCGCTCAGTTGCTCGACCCGCGTGGCCTGCGCCGAATCCACCTGGTAGCGCCGCATCAGATGGTCCACCGTGGCATCCCGCATGTCCCGGTGATGGAAGCGGCCCACCAGGTCGTACAGCACCCCTTCCCGTAACGCCCCGCTGGCCACGGTCATGTGTTCCACCCCCAGTTCTGCGAAGATCGCTGCCATGATGGCGAATCCCCCGGGGATGACGGCCCGTCGCTCCTCCTTCAGCCCCGGCAGGTCCAGGCGCTTGCAGTCCCCCGCCTTGAGCAGCGCCTGACGCAACTTTTCCAGACCATCTGCGCTGATCCCGCCGTGGCCTCCTTGCTCCAGTATGTCGGCGAGCGCCCGGGCGGTGCCGGAGGAACCCACCGCCTCCCGCCAATGGCTGGCGGAAAATTCCGCCTCCACGGATTGCAGTTCCAGGCGCGCAGCGGTTTCCGCTGCCTGCATGGCCGCCTTGCTGATCTTTCCACCCGGGAAAAACCGCCTGCTGTGGCTTACGCACCCCATGTACAGGCTTTCCATCTTTCTGGGCTTGATGCCGACGCCGATGATGAGCTCGGTCGATCCTCCCCCGATGTCCACCACCAACCGCTGTTCCCGGGAGGCGGGCAGGCTGTGCGCCACCCCCAAATAGATCAGGCGCGCCTCCTCGCGTCCGGCGATGACCTCGATCGGGAAGCCCAGTGCCGCCTGCGCCTTCGCCAGAAACGCCGGTGCGTTTTTCGCCACCCGCAGGGTATTGGTGCCCACCGCCCTCACGGCGTGCGGGGCCAAGCCCCGCAGCCGCTCGCCGAACAGCTTGAGGCACTCGATGGCGCGCGCCTGGGAATCCGCATCCAGCAGCTTGTCGGCGGTCAGCCCCGCCCCCAGCCGAACGTTTTGCCGCAGGGAATCGAGGGGATAGATATGGTCCTCGCTCACCCGCGCAACCTGCAGGCGAAAGCTGTTGGAGCCCAGGTCCACCGCTGCAATCGTCGAATATTCCTGCACTTCGCCTCCTACCCTTGAAGGGAGGGTCATCCGGAAAGGGCCTCCAATTCCTCGCTACGGGCCAGCCACGCCTCTTCCGCCCGATGCAGGCGTTCGCTCGCCTCGGCTTGCCGCAGCAAGGCCTGTTGCAACGCCTCCTTGTTGTCCTCCCCATAGGTGTCGGGATCGGCCAGCAGGGCGTCCAATCGGGCCTTCTCTTGGGAAAGCTCGGCGATTTCGGCTTCCAGTTGCCGTACGACGGCCTGAATGGGCCGGCGCAGCGCAGCCAGCCGCCCGCGCTCCTCAGCTTCCAGGCGTTTGCGAAGCTTCCGTTGATCGGGACTCCCCTCCCGCCCGGACGCGTCTGCGGCCGAATCGCCGTCGCTCCCCTGGGTGCGCCAGCGGCGATAGTCTTCCAGGTCCCCGTCGAACGGGGATAGCCTGCCGTTTTCCAGCAGCAGAAAACCGTCGGCGCAGACCCGCAGCAGATGGCGATCATGGGAAACCAGCACCATCGCCCCCTCGAACTCCTGCAAAGCGAGGCTCAGGGCGTGGCGCATATCCAGGTCCAGGTGGTTGGTGGGCTCGTCCAGCAGCAGCAGATTGGGCCGCTGCCACACCAGCAGCGCCAGCGCCAGGCGCGACCGCTCGCCCCCGGAAAAGCCGGAGATGGGATTCAACGCGACATCGCCGCGAAAACCGAAACCGCCGAGAAAATCCCTGAGCTCGGCCTCGCCCGCCTCCGGCTCGATCCGCTGCAGGTGCCGCAAGGGGCTGTCCTCCGGCCGCAACTGCTCCAGTTGGTGCTGGGCGAAATAGCCGATACGCAGCCCCTTCCCCTCGATCCGGCGGCCCTGTATCGGCAACAGCCCCGCCAGCATCTTGATCAGGGTGGACTTGCCGGCGCCGTTGGCGCCCAGCAGGGCGAGCCGGGCCCCGGGCGCGAGGTCCAGGTCCACGGTTTGCAGCACCGTGTGGCCGCCGTAGCCGCCGCTCACCGCGTCCAGCCGCAGCAACGGACTGGGACAGGCAGGAGCGGAACGGAAACCGAAGCGGAACGGGGAGTCCACGTGGGCCGCCGTGATCAGTTCCATCCGCTGCAGCGCCTTGATGCGGCTCTGGGCCTGGCGCGCCTTGGTGGCCTTGGCGCGGAAGCGCTCGACGAAGGCATGCAGGTGGGCCACCTCCCGCTGCTGCTTGCTGAAGGCCGCGTCCTGAGACGCGAACTGGGCCGCGCGCTGCCGCTCGAAATCGGCGTAGTTCCCGGTGTAGAGCGACAGCCGCCGCTGGGCGAAATGGGCGATGGCGGTTACCGTGTTGTCCAGGAAGTCCCGGTCGTGGGAGATCACCAGCAGGGTCCCGGGATAGGTCTTCAGCCATTGTTCCAGCCAGAACACGGCTTCCAGGTCCAGGTGGTTGGTGGGTTCGTCCAGCAGCAGCAGTTCGGAGCGGCACATCAGGGCCTGGGCCAGATTGAGGCGCATGCGCCAGCCGCCGGAAAATTCCAGCAGCGGCCTCTCCGCCTGCTCCGGGCGAAAGCCCAGCCCGTACAACAGGCGGGCGGCCCGGGCCCGGGCACCGTAGCCGTCCACCGCCTCGATCCGTTCGTGCAGATGGGCCAGCCGCTCCCCGTCCGCCGCCGCCTCGGCCGCCTGCAATTCGTGTTCCAGGCCCCGCAGTTCCCGGTCTCCGTCCATCACGTAATCGATGGCGGAGCGGTCCAGGGCCGGGGTTTCCTGCGCCACATGGGCGATCTCCAGCCGGGGCATCTCCAGTTCGCCGCGGTCCGGGTCGATCTCCCCGCGCAGCGCCGCGAACAGGGTCGATTTGCCGCAGCCGTTGGCGCCGCTGACGCCGATCTTCTGGCCGCCGTGAATGGTGAGGTCCGCCTCTTCCAGGAGCGCTTTGCCGCCCCTTTGCAAAGTAAGCTTGCGCAGGATGATCATGGGTGGGCATTCTACCAGAAGCGGCCGCCGAATCCCGCCCGTCCGACGCCGCTTCCGGCGCGAACTTTGGCGCGCCGCCGCTGTCCAGTGTGAGGACTGCCAGACTTCGCGTACCAATAGCCGAGCACAGAGGAGGACACAGGCATGGCAACACGGACCTTTCCCGCATGGTTCCTGGCGGCGGCAATAACCGCCCTGGGAGGATGCAGCACCCTGCGGGCCCCCGCTTCCGTCGATTCGGAAACCGCGACCCAGCGCTTCGGGCCTTACTGCGAGCAGTTGGGCAACCTCAAGGGGACGCCCGAATACGCCGCTTGCGTGCGGCAAACGAGCACCACCTACCAATGACCCCGCTGGAGTTCTTCAATCCTATGAGCAAGCGGCACCGGACACATTACGACCCGCCCTGCGATCCCCGCGGGCGCGCATATTTCCTGTCTCGCATCGCGGCCCCATGGAAGATATGGCCCCTTCTGCTGTTGGCCGCCGCACTGGCGTGGGTGCCAACCGTCCGGGCCGCGGCGGCAGTGTCGGCGGACAGCACCCTGCGCGCCACCCTGGCCAATGGGCTGCGGGTGGTCATCGTGCGCGATCCGCTGGCGCCGGTAGTGACCACGGAGGTCAACTACCTGGTGGGCTCCAACGAGGCGCCGCCGGGCTTTCCCGGCATGGCGCACGCCCAGGAGCACATGATGTTCCGCGGCAGCCCCGGCCTGTCGGCGGCCCAACTGGCGCAGATCACCGCGGCCATGGGGGGGAAGTTTGACGCCGACACCCAGCAAACGGTGACCCAGTATTTCTTCACCGTGCCGGCGAAGGACCTGGACGTGGCGCTGCACATCGAGGCCACCCGCATGCGCGGCGTGCTCGACAGCGACGCCCTGTGGCGGCAGGAGCGGGGCGCCATCGAACAAGAGGTGGCCCAGGACAACTCCAACCCCCAGTACGTGTTCTACACCCAGTTGCTGGCGGCCATGTTCAAGGGTACCCCCTACGCCCACGACGCCCTGGGCACCCGCCCCTCCTTCCAGCGTACCGGCGGGGCCATGCTCAAGCAGTTCTACGACACCTGGTATGTCCCCAACAACGCCATCCTGGTAATCGCCGGAGACGTGAACCCGGAGCAGGCCTTGGCCCGGGTCAAGGCGCTATTCGGCGACATCCCGGCCAAACCCCTGCCCCCGCGGCCGGCCATCCATTTGTCGCCGGTCCGGGCGACCACCCTGCAACTGAATACCGATCTGCCCTACGGGCTGGCGCTGCTGACCTTCCGGCTGCCGGGTTTCGACAGCCCCGACTATGCGGCGGCGCAGGTGCTGGCGGATGTGCTGAACAGCCAGCGCGGCCGGCTCTACGGCCTGGTGCCCGAGGGCAAGGCCCTGTTTGCGGGATTCTCCATGAACGGCCTGCCGCATTCCGGCCTGGGCTTTGCCATGGCGGCCTTCCCCAAGGGAGGGGATGCCGCCGCCCTGATCGAGCAGGTCCGGGCGATACTGGCCCAACAGGTGAAGGAAGGGGTTTCTCCGGACCTGGTGGAAGCGGCCAAGCGGCACGAATTGGCGGCGGCGGAATTTCAGAAGAACTCGGTGTCCGACCTGGCCTCCGAATGGTCCCAGGCCCTCGCGGTCGAGGGCAGGACCTCCCCGGCTGACGACATGCGGGCCATCCGGGAGGTTAGCGTGGCCGATGTCAACCGGGTGGCGCGGGCGTACCTGGACCCGGCCCACGCCGTCGTGGCCATCCTCAAGCCGCAGGCATCGGGCAAGCCGGTTTCCTCCAGGGGATTCGGCGGCAAGGAGTCGTTCGCACCCAAGCAGGTCAAGCCGGTCAGCCTGCCGGACTGGGCGCAGAAGGCCCTGGGGCGGGTTGCGGTACCGCCCTCCGCCGTTCACCCCAGCGTGACTACCCTGCCCAACGGGATCACCCTGATCGTGCAGCCGGAGTCCGTCAGCGACACCGTGACCGTGGTCGGGCACATCAGGAACAACCCTTATCTGCAGACGCCAAAGGGACAGGAAGGGCTGGATGAGGTGCTGGGCGGGCTGCTGTCCTTCGGCACCGATTCCCTGGACCGGCTGGCGTTCCAGAAGGCCCTGGACGATATCGGCGCCGACGAATCCGCGGGTACGGACTTCTCCCTGCAGGTGCTGAGCGGCCATTTCGACCGGGGCATGCAACTGCTGGCCGGCAACGAACTCCATCCGGCCCTGCCGGAACAGGCCTTCAAGGTGGTCCGCCGGCAGGTGGCCGACACCGCCGCCGGGCGGCTGCACAGCCCGGATTACCTGATGGGACGCGCAGTGCACCGGGCCCTGTTCCCCCCCCACGACCCGACGCTGCGCCAGGCCACCCCGGCCACGGTCTCCTCCCTCACCTTGCAGCAGGTAAAGGATTACCGTGCACGGGTGTTCCGGCCGGACCTGACCGCCATCGTGGTGATCGGCAAGGTGAGCCCTCAGCGGGCGCGGGAAGTGGTCGAGAAGTACTTCGGCGCCTGGCGGGCCGAGGGCCCGAAACCCGACACCCTGCTGCCTCCGGTGCCGCCGAACCGGCCGTCCAGCATCGCGGTACCGGACGGGAGCCGGGTGCAGGACCGGGTCGCCCTGGCGGAAACCCTGGGCCTGACCCGTTCCAACCCTGATTACTACGCCCTGGAACTGGGCAACCACGTGCTGGGGGGGGCCTTCTACGCCACCCGTCTGTACCGGGATCTGCGCGAGAAGGCGGGGCTGGTGTATTACGTATCCTCCGACTTCGACGTGGGCCGGACCCGCGCCGTGTATTCGGTGAGCTATGCCTGCGATCCACCCAACGTATCCAAGGTACACGCCGTGATCCGGCACGAACTGGAACAGATGGGCACCGCGCCGGTCACGGCGCAGGAACTCAACCAGGCCAAGGCGCTGTTGCTGCGCGAGATCCCCCTGTCCGAGGCCAGCGTGGACAACATCGCCGAAGGGCTGATCTTCCGCGCCAGCCACGACCTGCCCCTGGATGAGCCGATCCGGGCCGCGCGCCACTATCAGCAACTCAGCGCCGCCCAGGTTCAGGCGGCCTTCGCCAAGTGGGTGCGCCCCGACCGGCTGATCCAGGTCAGCGAAGGGCCGACCCCGCATTAACGAGCCCCTTCACCATCCGCCCCGAAGCAGCTTTTCCAGCCAGAACAGCCCGGCCACCGTTTTCGCCTCGCAGATTTCGCCGCTGCGCACCTGCCCCAGCGCCTTCTCGAGCGGCAGCCTGAAGATTTCCAGAAATTCGTCGTCGTCCGGCTGTTCCCCCCGAAAGCTGAGGTCCGTGGCCAGGTAATACAGCAGCCGCTCATCGGAATAGCCGATACAGGGATAGATGGTGGTGATGTAGCGCCACTCCCCGGCCTGATAGCCGGTTTCCTCCAGCAGCTCGCGCCTGGCGCAGGCCAGGGGCTCCTCCCCAGGATCGATCTTGCCGGCGGGGAATTCGAAGAAGTCCCGCTGAAGGGGGTAGCGGTACTGGCGTTCCAGCAGGACGTCTCCGTTTTCCAGCAGCGGCATGATGACCACCGCCCCGGGATGGACGATGTATTCCCGCACGGATGGCTTGCCGTCGGGCAGTGCCACCCGGTCTTCCCTCACGTCGAGCAAGCGGCCCCGGAACACGCTCCTGGAGGCGAGCCGCCTCTCGGTCAGATCGCGCTTCTTCATAAGGTGGCGCCCTTTCCCGTCGGGTTGCGGAAACAAATAGTTGACAAATTCACTTCACTATTGACGGACTCAATATTTTAGAGTTATTCTAGGCCTAACTATCAGTTTATTCTAATACGCTAAAAGGAGTTTTTATGGCCAGCTTGATTAATGGATTTCCTTCCGACGGCGTGGTAACCGTAAACCGCGTGATCCTGAAACCCGAATTCAGCGTTGAAGATCTGGAAGAGCGGGTCGCGACCCTGTGCGAGAATGTCAAGACCTACCATTCCGATACCGGCTTCGTGGGAGGCTTCGTCCTCCTCAACAGCGGCAACGTGTCCAACGAGGGCAGCACCATCGGCCAGGCGGTGGCGAGCCCCTTGAAGGACAAGGAGGCGCTGATCGTGACCTTCTGGCGCAGCCTTGAAGAGCACGAGCAGTCCCACCGTAGTAAGACGTTTCAGCCGCTGTTCGCCAAGGCGCTGGAACTGTGTGAAAACGGCAACGAAGAGATCGCCTACGACATGCTTTGGTCCGGCAAGGCCTATTCCGCCGAGGAGGCGGCGCTGGCTCGCGCCGCCAAGGCACAATACGCGAGCGCGGCCTGACGCCCGCCCGTCCCCCGCTTCGGGCGGGGGACGGGTGCCTCATCGGGAATGCTTGCGCCAGAAATAGCGGTAGACGAAGCCCGGATAGGCGAATACCAGAAACAGACAGAGTGTCACCACATAGAATTCCCAACGCTGATGCTGCACCGCACCCATCTTGGCTTCCAGCAGGTAGGCAACCCCCCCCAGCGCGCAGTACCACACCGACCACTCCAGCAGGCGCCAAGCAAAACCCTTGCTGCCCCCTTTCATCGGTAGCACGAGGAACAGCCGCTCGCTGAAGAAAGGCGAATTGGCGGCGGCCAATGCCAGCGCCAGCAGAATGAATACGCTCAATGTCATAATGAATGCTGGATCGATTGGAGCGAATAGACGCACAGCGCCATCAAGGGCTGCGGCAGGATGCCCAGCGCCAGGATCGCCAGGCCGTTGGCGCTCATCATCACCCACGCGTCGGAGTCCGCGACAATGGGAGCGGTATCTTTGGGCGCGTCAAAATACATCAGCTTCACCACGCGCAGGTAGTAGAATGCCCCCACCACGGAAAGCAGCACGGCGGCCACCACCAGCCACAGCAGACCGGCCTGCAACGCCGCCTGCAGCACCGCCAGCTTGGCATAGAAGCCGACCGTGGGCGGTATGCCGGCCATGGAGAACATCAATAACAGCATCATGAAGGCGTACCACGGGCTGCGCTGATTCAGGCCCCTGAAATCCTCCAGGTTCTCCGCCTCGAAACCCTGGCGCGAGAGCAGCATGATCATGCCGAAGCTCCCCAGGCTCATGAGCACGTACACCAAGACATAGAACATCGCCGAGCTGTACCCGTTCAAGGTGCCGCTGGCGAAGCCCAGCGCCAGGAAACCCATATGGGAAATGGAGGAAAAGGCCAGCATGCGCTTGATGTTGGTCTGGGCGATGGCCGTGATATTGCCGATGGCGATGGAGAGCACCGCCATGATGACCAGCATCCCCTGCCAGTCATGCACCGTCCCCTGCAGCCCCTCCACCAGCAGGCGCATCACCAGCGCGAAGCCGGCGATCTTAGGGGCGCTACCGATGAACAGGGTCACCGCGGTAGGCGCGCCCTGGTACACGTCGGGGACCCACATATGGAACGGCACCAGTCCAAGCTTGAAGCCCAATCCCGCCACCACGAACACCAGCCCCATGGCCAGCACAATATGGTCCCCGACACCCTGATGGATGGCGGCCGCCACCGTGCCGATATCGAGGCTGCCGGTCGCCCCGTAAAGCAGGGATAGGCCGTACAGCAGCATGCCGGAGGCGAGCGCCCCCAGGATGAAATACTTCATCGCCGCCTCCACCGCCGAAGCGGAGTCGCGCTGCATGGCCACCAGCGCGTACAGGCTGAGGGACAGCAATTCCAGCCCGAGGTAGAGGATCAGGAAGTTCGCGGCGGAGATCATGATCATCATGCCGAGCATGGCAAACAGGGCCAGCACGAAGAATTCGCCGCGGTACATGCCGCGCGGCCTGATATATTGCCGCGAATAGACCAACTGGACGGAAACCGCGATATAGACCATCACCTTGAGGACGTCCGCCATGGGGTCGCGGACGAACATGCCACCGAAGGTGTGGATCACCTGCCCGTCACTCCCGGCCAGGGTGATCCAGGCGCAGCCCAGGAGCGTGATCTGCGTCAAAGCGTAGCTGATGAATCGGTTCTCGTCGGTCAGAAACAGGTCCAATATCAGTATTGCGGATGCCATGACCAGCAGAAAGATTTCCGGCAACACGGGCACCAAGTCGGGCAGGGTGAAACTCATCTGGCTTCCTTCATCCCAAAAACGGGGGTCGGTTTTCCGCCGGCGGGTGCACCCGCCGGCCCTCTACTACACATTACATTGTCAGGACCACTCAATACAGCTTGCTTTGCGCCACATGATTCAGCAGACCGTTGACCGAGGCATGCATCACCTCCGTGAACGGTAGCGGATAGATGCCCATGGCGAGCACGGCAACCGCCAGCAGCGCCAGTATCACGAACTCGCGCAGCCCGATGTCGCTCAACTGCTCCACATGCTGGTTGGCCACCTTGCCGAACACCACGCGCTTGTACATCCATAAGGTGTAGGCCGCCCCGAACACCAGGGTGGTGGCAGCGAAGAACGCATACCAGAAATTGCTCTTGATGGCACCCATCACCACCATGAACTCGCCCACGAAACCGCTGGTGCCGGGCAGCCCGGAATTGGCCATGGCAAACAGCATGAAAAAGGCCGCGAACATCGGCATGCGGTTCGCCACCCCGCCGTAGTCGGCGATCTGCCGCGAATGGACCCGGTCGTACATCACCCCCACGCACAGGAACAGCGCGCCCGAGACGAAACCGTGGGAGAGCATCTGCACCAGGGCGCCTTCCATCCCATAGGCGTTGAAGAGGAATATGCCGAGGGTGACAAAGCCCATGTGGGAGATGGAGGAGTAGGCAATCAGCTTCTTCATGTCGCCCTGCACCAGCGCCACCAGCCCGATGTACACCACCGCGATCAGCGACAGGGTAATCATGAAGCCGGACAGCATATGGCTCGCGTCGGGTACGATCGGCAGGGAAAAGCGCAGGAAACCGTAGGCCCCCAGCTTGAGCATGATCGCCGCCAGCACCACGGAGCCGCCGGTGGGTGCTTCCACGTGGGCATCGGGGAGCCAGGTATGCACCGGCCACATGGGCACCTTGACCGCAAACGCCGTAAAGAACGCCAGGAAGATGAGCACCTGCGGCACCATGGGGATGGGCATCTTCTGGTAGTCGAGTATCTCGAAGCTGCCTCCGGACACGTGATACAGGTAGATAAAGGCGACCAGCATGAGCAGCGAGCCCAGCAAGGTGTAGAGGAAGAACTTGACCGCCGCGTATACCCGGTTCGGGCCGCCCCATACCCCGATCGCGATAAACATCGGGATCAGCATGGCCTCCCAGAACACGTAGAACAGGATCGCATCCAGCGAGGCGAAGACCCCGTTCATGACGCCGGACATGATCAGGAAGGCGGCCATGTACTGCGCCACCTTTTTCTCGATCACCCGCCAGCCGGCGAGCACCACCAGTACCGTGGTGAAGCTGGTGAGCAGAATGAACAGGACCGACAGCCCATCCACCCCGAGATGGTAGTTGATATTGAAGGTCTCGATCCAGGGATGCATCTCGGTAAACTGCATCCCCGGATTCAGGGTATCGAACCCGGTATACAGGGGTATAGCCACCAGAAAGCCAGCGAGCGCCCCCAACAAGGCGAGCCATCGCGCCAACGCGGCGTTCCGATCGCTTCCGGTGAACAGCACCGCCACACCGGCCAATATCGGGACCCAAATTACCAAGCTTAACTGCGGAATTCCCAAACTCATACAAATCCCATCAAAATGGTGGGTGGCGTCGGCCCGGGCGGGGTGTGCCACCCCGACCCCGCCGGGCAGGCCATTCCCGCACCGGTTCTTGTTAGCTTCTTACAAACCAGGTAACCATCACCAAGGCGCCGATGATCATGGTAAAGGCATAATGATAGATGAGCCCGGACTGGAGGCGACGGATCAACCTGGAGCCCCACCCGATCACCCGGGCGGTGCCGTTGACAAAAAACCCGTCGATGATGGTGACGTCCCCGATCCTCCACAGGAACCCGCCAATCCTGCGCGCCCCGCCGGCGAAAAACCAGTCGTTGAATTCGTCGAACCCGTACTTGCGCAACAGGATGGTGTAGACCACCCCCGATCGCTCGGCGATTTTGGCCGGCAGGTCGGTGCGCTTCATGTACAGGAACCACGCCGTGCCGATGCCCGCGAGCGCCAGCCAGAACGGCAGCGCGGCCACACCGTGGGCAATGAATCCACTCAGGCCGCCGTGGGCCGCGAACTCTTGCCCCATCTCAATCAGCGCGTCGTGCTGCGGGCTCACCACGATGGCGCTGCCAAAATAGTCGCCGAACAGCAGGGGCTGGATGAAGCGCCAGCCGGCGAAAACCGACGGGATCGCCAGCAGGACCAGGGGCAACCATACCACCCACGGAGATTCGCGCAGGTGCTGCCGCGTGTGCTCGTCCATGCGCGGCTTGCCGTGGAAGGTGAGAAACAGCATGCGGAAGGTATACAGCGCAGTAAGGAATACCGCGCTCACCGTCGCGAAATAGGCGAACCCGGACCCCGGCAGGTGCGACATTCCCACCGCCTCGATAATGGCGTCCTTGGAGAAAAATCCTGCAAACGGCGGAATCCCGGACAGGGCCAGCCCGCCGATAAGCGATGTGAGATAGGTGATGGGCATGTATTTATACAGTCCACCCATCTTGCGCATATCCTGCTCGTGGTGCATGGCGATGATCACCGAGCCGGCCGCCAAGAACAGCAGCGCCTTGAAAAAGGCATGGGTCATCAGGTGAAAGATCCCCGCCGCATAGGCCGAGGCCCCCAGGGCCACCGTCATGTAACCGAGCTGCGACAGCGTGGAGTAGGCGATGACGCGTTTGATATCGGTCTGCACTACCGCCAGAAAGGCCATGAACAGCGTGGTAATGCCGCCGATCACCATCACCACCGAGAGTGCCGTATCGGACAGTTCGAACAACGGCGACATGCGCGCCACCATGAATATGCCGGCGGTCACCATGGTCGCGGCGTGGATCAGCGCCGAGATCGGCGTGGGGCCTTCCATGGAGTCCGGCAGCCAGACGTGCAGCGGAAACTGCGCCGACTTGCCCATGGCTCCGACGAACAGCAGGATGCAGATCACCGACATCAGCGACCACGCATGCCCCGGGAACAGTTGAATGGTTTGGCTCGCCATCTCCGGCGCCCGGGCGAATACCGCCGCGTAGTCCAGGGTGCCGAACTGCCACAGCACCAGACCGATGCCCAACAGGAAGCCGAAATCGCCCACCCGGTTGACCAGAAAGGCCTTCAGGTTGGCGTAGATGGCGCTGGGCCGGGTGTGCCAGAAGCCGATCAGCAGGTAGGACACCAGCCCCACCGCCTCCCAGCCGAAGAACAACTGCAGATAGTTGTTGGACATCACCAGCATCAGCATGGAGAAGGTGAACAGCGAGATGTAGCTGAAGAAACGCTGATATCCGGGGTCGTCGCGCATGTAGCCGATGGTGTAGATATGCACCATGAGGGAGACGAAGGTAACCACCAGCATCATCAGAACGCTCAGGCGGTCGATGAGAAAGCCGACCTCGAACCGGGTGTCTCCCGAGGTGAGCCAGGTATACACGCTCCCGTTGAAGGTATTGCCGGCCAGGACGTCTTTGAAGATGGTCACCGACGCCGCGAACGAGACGGCGACCCCGATAATGGCGACCCAGTGGGACGGCCTGCGTCCGATCCAATGGCCGAAGAGACCGACGATCACCGCACCAAACAAGGGTGCCAGAGGAACCAACAGATAGAGTTTTTGCATGTCAGTCATATAATCGAGTCCAGGTCTGCCAGTCGCGGGGATCGGCCCCCGGCATTTTCTCGGGGGCCAGCATGCATCCTAGCCCCTGAGGCTGTTCAAATCTTCCACATTAATGGTCTTCAGGTTGCGGAACAGCACCACCAGGATAGCCAGGCCGATCGCCGACTCGGCCGCCGCAACGGTAAGGATGAAAAACACGAAAACCTGTCCCGCGCTATCGCCCAGGAAATGGGAAAAAGCGATGAAATTCATGTTCACCGCCAGCAGCATGAGTTCGATCGCCATCAGCAGGACGATCACGTTCTTGCGGTTCAAAAAGATTCCCAGCACGCTGACAGCAAACAGTATCGCGCCAAGCACCAAATAGTGGGACAAGGAAAGCACCGGGGTTCCCCTCTTGTTACGTTGTCAACCAAACCGCCCCGCTCACTCGCCGGGCTCGGCTTGCACCGCCTGTCTTTCTTCCGCCTGCACGCGCACCAGGCGTACCCGGCTACTGCGCTTGACTGCCACCTGCTCGGCCGGGTCCTGATACTTGCTATCCTTGCGCCGGCGCATGGTCAGCGCGATGGCCGCAATGATGGCCACCAGCAAGATGACCGCTGCGATCTCCACCGGATAGACATACTCCGTGTAGAGCAAGCGGCCCAGTTCCTTGGTGTTGCTATAGCCGGCAGGGTGGGCCGGGACGGCGGACAGCGCCAGCCCGAAATGCTTGCCGCCCACCACCAGGGCCATCTCGACGGCCATCAGCAGGGCCACCGCCACCGCCAGCGGCAGGTGGTGCCAGAACCCTTCCCGCAGCCTTTCCAGATTGATGTCCAGCATCATCACCACGAACAGGAACAACACCATCACTGCACCCACGTACACCAGCACCAGAGTGATCGCCAGAAACTCGGCCTCCAGCAGGAGCCACAGCCCGGCCCCGGTAAAGAACGCGAGCACCAGGAACAGCGCGGCGTGCACCGGGTTGCGCACGGTGATCACGCGCACCGCGGCGAACAGCAGGATCGCCGAAAGGCAGTAAAACAGAAAGGTTTCAAAATTCATGGGTTAAGCCTAAGTAACATTAAAGCCTTGCCAGTTAGGCGCGGACGGGAAGGACACGGCCGGTGCCGTCCCTGCGTCTTCGCGATTCGTTCCGTTAGCGGTATTTGGCATCCGTGGCCCGGTCCTTTGCGATCTGCTGCTCGTTCTGCTCTCCTACCGCCAGCAGCATCTGCTTGGTGTAGTGGAGATCCCCGCGCTGCTCACCGTGGTATTCCAGAATCCTCGTCTCGACGATGGAATCCACAGGGCAGGATTCCTCGCAGAAGCCGCAAAAGATGCACTTGGTCAAATCAATGTCGTAGCGGGTAGTGCGCCGGGTGCCGTCGGCCCGCTGCTCCGATTCGATGGTAATTGCCAGCGCCGGACACACCGCCTCGCACAGTTTGCAGGCGATGCAGCGCTCCTCGCCGTTGGGATAGCGGCGCAGGGCGTGCAGCCCGCGAAAGCGGTACGACTGGGGCGTCTTCTCCTCCGGAAACTGGATGGTGATCTTGCGCGCGAACAGGTGCCGGCCGGTAACGGCCATCCCCTTCAACAGCTCGGTCAACAGTAGGCTCGAGAAGAACTGCTTGATCCGATTCATGGCTAGATTCTCGTCCCTCGTCAGTGAAACAAGTAAGCGTAACGGGTTTGCATGGCCGCACCGACCACCAGCAGCCAAACCAGCGTTATGGGTATGAACACCTTCCAGCCCAGGCGCATGATCTGGTCATAGCGGTAGCGGGGAAAGGTCGCGCGGAACCAAAGGAACAGGAACAGCACGAAGGCGATCTTGAACATCAGCCAGACGAAGCCTGGAATCCAGGTGAAGGGCGCGAATTCGAACAGCGGACCCCATCCCCCCAGGAACATGATGGAGGTCAGCGTCGCGACCAGGATCATGTTGGCGTATTCCGCCAGGAAAAATACCGCAAACGCCATCCCGGAGTATTCCACATGGAAGCCGGCCACGATTTCCGATTCGCCCTCGGCCACGTCGAATGGCGAACGGTTGATCTCGGCTACGCCGGAGATCAGGTAGACGACGAACATGGGCAGCAAAGGCAGCCAATACCAGTGGAACAGGCCGCCCTGCTGACCCCTGACGATATCCACCAGGTTGAGGCTCTGCGCCGCCATCAGCACGCCCACCAGGGCGAAGCCCATGGCGATCTCGTAGGACACGATCTGGGCGGCGGAACGCAGGCTGCCCAGAAAGGCATACTTGGAGTTGGTCGACCAACCCGCCATCACAATGCCGTATACCCCCATGGAGGTGATCGCCATGATATAGAGCAGGCCCGCATCCACATTGCCCAGCACCAGGTCCGGGCTGAACGGCACCACCGCCCAGGCGGCCAGCGCCGGGGCGATGGTCAGCACCGGCCCCAGCACGAACAGGAACTTGTTGGCGCCGGACGGGATAATGATTTCCTTGAACAGCAGCTTCAGCCCGTCGGCAATAGGCTGGAGCAAGCCGAGGGGCCCGACCCGGTTCGGCCCGATACGCACCTGCATGTAGCCGATGATCTTGCGTTCCGCGTAGGTCAAATAGGCCACACCGACCATCAACGGCGCGACGATCGCCACAATTTTCACCAGTCCCCACACGACAGGCCATGCGGGACCGAGCAACTCTTGAAAGAAAGCCATGGGTTCTCTTTATCTAACTCTCAAAGACAAAACAGGGCATTGCATGCTAGGAGCCTGTCGGACTTAAAGGAAATCGGCTGCAAATCCGCCTGACCGGTCCATATTTCGCCGCTTTTTTGGTCAATAGAACGACTATTGATCTGCAAAATCGACAAAATCTGTCCTCGACCAGCCGAATTTTCGCTTCGATTCTTCAAGTCCGACAGGCTCCTAGGCCTGCTCCAGGACAAGCTCGCCCAGCATCTCCCCCAGCCCCGCGGTCAACGGATGCGCGGCTGCAATGCGCACGCAATCCCCCGGCAGCTTGTCGTCGCACGCCACCCTCAATACGGCGTACCCTTCCCCCTGGCGTACTTTCACCAGGGCGCCCTCCGCCAGCCCAAACCTTTGCAGCAGTGCCGAATTCATCCAGGCACCGGGCAACGCCGCATCTTGACTGCTTTGAAGGGATGGCGCCCGGCGCACGATGGCGTCCGCCTGATAGATCGGTACCTCTCCGATGCGCTGCAGCGCATCGCCTTGTGCCGCGCCGAGATCTCCCAGCGCCGCGCCCTTGATCTGGCTGTTGAGCATGGCGCGCACGGCATCCGCGTCCGGCACCAGCAACTCGGCGCGCACCGCCTCGGTGCTGTCGTAGTCGAACCCCTCGCAGCCCAGCAGGTTGCCGAGCACCCGCAACACCTTCCATGCCGGCCGCGCTTCCCCCTGCGGTTTGACGACGCCGCGAAAACTCTGCATCCGCCCGTCCGTATTGATGAAGGTGCCGGAGGTCTCGGAAAACGGCGTCACCGGCAGCAGCACGTCGGCGTAGTCCAGGACCTTGCCCCGGTAGGCATGCATGGCCACCACAAACTCGGCCCCTTGCATGGCCCGCATGGCCTGCTGCGGATCATAGGTGTCCAGCTCGGCCTCCGCGCCGAGCAACAGATAGGCCTTGCGCGGCTCGGCCAGCATGGCCCCGGCACTCAGGCCGGTCTCGGCCGCTTCGCCCAAGGGGCCGAACATGGGCACGGCGCCGGCAACATACGCGCCGACGCTGTTCGCCGCCTCTCCCAGGACGCCGAATTTGGCCTGAGCCAGGACGGCGATTTCCTGAGCGAGGCTGTGCAGTTCGGCATACTGCGGGTGGTGCTGGGCCAGGTTGCCCAGCAGCACCGCACGCCGTTCGCCCGTGCCCAGGCTGGCGGCGATCGCCCGCGCCGCATCGGAGACGGCCACGCCTTCCAGCGGGCCCTTGAGGCCGCCGGGCAACTCTCTCTTGAGCTCCGTGGCCAGGGCCTTCAGCACCTGGGCCAGAAGATTCGCCATCGCGCGCGGCGCGACGATGGCCTTGTTCGCTGCTCGCATCAGCAGATCGTCGTCCACCGGGTTGACGATATTCATCTGCGCCCCTCGTTTCACTGCCTGGCGCAAGCGTTGGGCGAGCAGGGGATGGTCCTTGCGCAGGGTGCTTCCGATTACCAGCACCGCGTCCAGTTCCGCCAGGGCCGGAATCGGCAGGCCCAGCCATGGCGCACCCTGCAGCAGGGCGTCCGCCCCGAAGTCCGACTGGCGCAGGCGATGGTCCACATTTCCGCTACCCATGGCCCGCATCAGCTTTTGCAGCAGGTACAGCTCCTCCAGGGTGCTATGGGGCACCGCCAGGGCGCCGATTTGTTCCGCCCCGTGCTGATCGCGGACCCGCTTCAAGCCGTTGGCCACATGCGCCAGCGCGTATTGCCATTCGCATTCCCGCCACTGCCCATCCTCCTTGATCATCGGACGGGTAAGCCGTTCCTCGGAATTCAGGCCCTCGTAGGAGAAACGATCCTTGTCGGACAACCAGCACTCGTTGATGTCCTCGTTCTCCCGCGGCACCACACGCATGACCCGGTCTTGCTTGACCTGCACGATGAGGTTGCTGCCCAGCCCGTCATGGGGGCTCACGGAGGTACGCCGGGACAACTCCCAGGTGCGAGCACTGTAGCGGAATGGCTTGCTGGTGAGGGCGCCCACCGGGCAAAGATCGATGACGTTCCCGGAAAGCTCGGAGTCCACGCTGTGTTCCATGAAGGTCATGATCTCGGAATGCTCGCCCCGCCCGATCATCCCCAGTTCCATGATGCCGGCGATTTCCTGGCCGAAGCGAACGCAGCGGGTGCATTGGATGCAGCGCGTCATGTCGGTGGAAATCAACGGCCCCAGGTCCTTGTTGGAGACGACCCGCTTGTCCTCCTGGTAGCGGGAGCTGCCGCCCCCGTAACCCACCGCCAGGTCCTGCAGTTGGCATTCGCCCCCCTGGTCGCAGATGGGGCAATCCAGGGGATGATTGATCAGCAGAAACTCCATCACCCCTTTCTGGGCGCGCACCGCCATCTCGGAATGGGTGAACACCTTCATCCCGTCGGTGACCGGGGTGGCGCAGGCGGGAAGCGGCTTGGCCGCCTTTTCCACCTGGACCAGGCACATCCGGCAATTGGCCGCTATGGACAATTTCTTGTGATAGCAGAAATGGGGAATGTAGACGCTCACCTGGTTGGCGGCATCCATGATGGTGCTGCCGTCCGGTACGCTGACCTGCTTGCCGTCAATCTCGATCTCTAACATAGTCCGATCTCAGTGAACCCGCGACATGGGCCGGGTACCGCCCCGGTCCGGCATGCCTTTCATCGCCTTGCTCACACAAATGGTTACCTTCGCCGACCACCCGACAGGCCATCCGAATGCCGCGCCTACACCATGCATTTGCCGTGCTCGATGTGGTACTCGAATTCGTCCCGGAAATGCTTCAGGAAACTGATCACCGGCCCGGCGGCGGCCTCCCCCAGGGCGCAGATGGTGCGCCCGGCGATGTTTTCGCTCACATTCAGCAGCAGATCCAGGTCTTCCGTCCGGCCCTGGCCGTGCTCGATGCGGTGGACGATCCGGTACAGCCAGCCGGTGCCCTCGCGACAAGGCGTGCACTGGCCGCAGGACTCCTCGAAATAGAAGTACGACAGGCGCTCCAGGGCCTTCACCATGCACACCGTGTCGTCCATGACGATCACCGAACCGGCGCCCAGGGACGACCCGGCCTTGGCAATGGAGTCGTAGTCCATGGTGAGGTCCATCATGATGTGCCCCGGCACCACCGGCACCGACGAGCCACCCGGAATGCATGCCTTGAGCGGGCGGCCGTCGCGCATGCCGCCTGCCATCTCCAGCAGATCCTTGAACGGCGTCCCCATGCCCACCTCATAGTTGCCGGGCTTGTTGACGTGGCCGGACACGGAGAAGATCTTGGTCCCGCCGTTGTTTGGCTTGCCCAGCTCCAGGAACTTCTGGCCGCCATGGCGGATGATGTAGGGGATGCTGGCGAGGGTCTCGGTGTTGTTGACGTTCGTGGGCTTGCCGTACAGGCCGTAGCTCGCGGGGAATGGCGGCTTGAAGCGGGGTTGCCCCTTTTTCCCCTCGATCGACTCCAGCAGCGCGGTTTCCTCGCCGCAGACGTACGCGCCGTAACCGTGGTGGTTATACACACGGAAACTGAAATCGGTGCCGAACAGATTGTCACCCAGGAAGCCGGCGGCCAGCGCCTCCTGCACCGCCTGCTCCATGCGCTCGTAGACTTCCCAGATCTCGCCGTGGATATAGTTGTAGCCGACCTTGACGCCCATGGCGTAAGCGGCGATGGCCATCCCTTCGATCAGTTGATGCGGGTTGTAGCGCAGAATGTCGCGATCCTTGAAGGTTCCCGGCTCGCCCTCGTCCGAATTGCACACCAGATACTTGTCACCCTTGAATTGGCGCGGCATGAAGCTCCACTTCAGCCCCGTCGGGAATCCGGCGCCGCCGCGGCCGCGCAGAGCGGATTTCTTGACCTCGTTGATGATCTCTTCCGACGAAACCTTTTCGGTCACGACCTTTTTCAGGGTTTCGTAGCCGCCGGCGCTGCGATAAGTGGCCAGCGTCCAGGGTTTGTCCAGATGCCGGGTGCCGAAAATGACTTCGTTGGCCATGGCTATTCCAGTTCCGCCAGAATCTGATCCACCTTTTCAGGTGTCAGAAAGCCGATCATCTTGTGATTGTTGATGGTGAACAGCGGGGCGTCCCCGCAAGCCCCCATGCATTCGCCCTCCTTGAGGGTAAACCGCCCGTCCGGGGTGGTTTCGCCGAAGTCGATCCCGAGTTTCTCCTTCAAATGCTCGATCACGCCTTCCGCCCCCCTGAGGGTGCAGGACAAATTGCTGCACACGGTGATCTTGTACTTGCCCACCGGCTTCAGGTCGTACATGTTGTAGAAGCTCGCCACCTCGTATACCGCAACGGGCGGCATCTCCAGATAGCGGGCGACGAAGTCCATGGTTTCGGTGGACAACCACCCCTTCTCCACCTGCGCGATACGCAACGCCGACATCACCGCGGACTGCTTGTGTTCCACGGGATACTTGGCGATTTCCTGGTCGATTTGTGCAAGCGATTCCGGCGAGAGCATTTAGCGGTCTATTTCCCCAAAAACGATGTCCATTGTCCCCATGAGCGCAACCACGTCTGCCAGCATGTGCCCGCGCCCCACCTCGTTCATCGCCGACAGATGCGCAAAGCCCGGCGCCCGGATTTTCATGCGGTAGGGCTTGTTGGCACCGTCCGAAACCAGGTAGATGCCGAACTCCCCCTTGGGATGCTCGATCGCCGCATAGGCCTCCCCGGCAGGGACATGCATGCCTTCGGTGAACAGCTTGAAGTGGTGGATCAGATCTTCCATGTCCTGCTTCATGGCGGCACGGGAGGGAGGAGCCACCTTGTGGTTGTCCGTAATCACCGGGCCCGGGTTGTTGCGCAGCCACTCGACGCACTGTTCGATGATGCGGTTGGATTGGCGGAATTCCTCCATCCTCACCAGGTAGCGGTCGTAGGAATCGCCGTTCGTGCCCACCGGGATATCGAAGTCCACCTTGTCGTAGACCTCATACGGCTGCTTCTTGCGCACGTCCCACACCACCCCCGAGCCGCGCAGCATTGGTCCGGTAAAACCCAGGGCCAGGGCACGCTCCGGCGGCACCACCCCGATTCCCACGGTCCTCTGCTTCCAGATGCGGTTATCGGTAAGCAGGGTCTCGTAGTCGTCCACGCACTTGGGGAACCGGTTGGTGAAGTCCTCGATGAAATCCAGCAACGAACCCTGCCGGTTTTCGTTGAGCCGCCTCACCTCCGCCTCGCTGTGCTTCTTGGACTTGGAGACCTCGTATTGCGGCATGGTGTCCGGCAAATCCCGGTAGACCCCGCCCGGGCGATAGTAGGCGGCGTGCAGACGCGCCCCGGTAACCGCCTCGTAGCAGTCCATCAGGTCTTCCCGCTCGCGGAAGGCGTACAGGAACACCGTCATGGCCCCGATATCCAGGGCGTGCGCCCCCAACCACAACAGATGGTTCAGTATCCGCGTGATCTCGTCGAACATGACGCGGATATACTGGGCCCGTATCGGGATCTCGATCTGCAGCAGCTTTTCCACCGCCATCACGTAGGCGTGCTCGTTGCACATCATGGAGACATAATCCAGGCGGTCCATGTATGGGCCAGCCTGAAGGAAGGTCTTGTGCTCCGCCAGCTTCTCGGTTCCCCGGTGCAACAGCCCGATATGGGGATCGGCCCGCTCCAGCACCTCGCCGTCCAGTTCCAGCACCATGCGCAACACCCCGTGCGCGGCGGGATGCTGCGGGCCAAAGTTCAGCGTGTAGTTTCTGATTTCCGCCATGAGCCAGTCCAGCTATGCAAAGTCACCTTGTTTGTCGGGATTTCCTGCGCGGCGAGCCTCACCCACCGTAATTCTCCTCGCGCACGATGCGAGGTACCAGTTCGCGCTCGTCGATGCTGACCGGCTGATAGACGACGCGCCGCTGATCCGGGTCGTAACGGACCTCCACGTTGCCGATAAGCGGGAAGTCTTTGCGGAACGGGTGGCCGACAAAGCCGTAGTCGGTCAGGATGCGGCGCAGGTCGGGGTGCCCTTCGAACACGATGCCGAACAGGTCGAAGGCCTCCCTTTCGAACCAGTTTGCCACGGGCCACACGTCGATTACCGAATCCAGCACCGGAAAACCGTCGTCGGGCGCGAACACCCGCATGCGCACCCGCTGGTTCTTGCTCACCGACAGCAGGTGATACACCACCGCAAACCGCGGACCTTCCCGCGTGCCATCGCCATACCCCAGGTAATCCAGGCCACACAGGTCGATCAACTGCTCGAAGCGGAGGTCGGGATGGTCCCTCAAGGTGCGCGCCGCCGCCAGCGCATCCTGCGCCTTGACGACTACGGTCAGCTCTCCCAGCCGCTCGGTCAGACTGACCGCCTGGTCGGCCAAGGCCTCCTTCACGCGAAGCGCTAGGTCATGCAACGGGGAGATCATAATGGTCGGCTTTCTTAGCGGGCTATGGTATTGGTGCGTTTGATCTTGTTTTGCAACTGAATCAGTCCATACAGCAACGCCTCGGCGGTAGGCGGGCAACCGGGGACGTAGATGTCGACGGGAACGACGCGGTCGCAACCGCGCACCACCGAGTAGGAATAGTGATAATAGCCCCCCCCGTTCGCGCACGAACCCATGGAGATCACCCAGCGCGGCTCGGCCATCTGGTCGTACACCTTGCGCAATGCCGGTGCCATCTTATTGGTGAGGGTGCCCGCCACAATCATGAGGTCCGATTGCCTGGGGCTTGGTCGGAACACGATACCGAAACGGTCCAGGTCGTAGCGCGACGACCCGGCCTGCATCATCTCCACCGCGCAGCACGCCAGGCCGAAGGTCATCGGCCACAATGACCCGGTACGCGTGTAGTTGATGAGCTTGTCCGCGGTGGTGGTGACAAACCCCTTTTCCAGGACGCCCTCTATTCCCATTCCAAGGCCCCCTTAATCCACTCGTAAGCGAATCCCACCACCAGGATGGCCAAAAAGACCACCATTGAAAGGAAGCCGAACAGGCCGATATCCTTGAGCACCACCGCCCAGGGGAAGAGGAAGGCGATTTCCAGATCGAAGAGGATGAAGAGAATGGCAACCAGGTAATAGCGCACATCGAATTTCATGCGCGCATCCTCGAATGCCTCGAAGCCGCACTCGTAGGGAGAAAGCTTCTCGCTGTCCGGCCGATTGGGGGCGACCAGCCAGCCCATCAGGATCGGGCCGAAACCCACGGCTAGCCCGACCAGAATAAACAACAAGATCGGAAAGTAGTTTTCCAGCATCCCATCCACTCCATTTTGGCTCACCGAGCGTCGGCATGGCGCCGGAAACCCTCGGCTTCGCTAAGGTTGATGTGCTTGCTAAGTGATGTTCTTGTTCTGCGCCCGGACATCGATCCAGGCTGTTATTTCACAACTACTCGTGCTTGGTGCCGATGATCAGACTCGAACTGACACGGCTTTCGCCACCGCCCCCTCAAGACGGCGTGTCTACCAATTCCACCACATCGGCCTACCCTTCTGGCGGAAGCCGCAGCAAACCGCTTCCATGGCACCTTCTCCGATCGTCAACGGCGGGTCTACCCACGGGGCGACACGCATCGTCCGGCAACGAAGCTCCGCGAGAGACGCTACTACTTATGCTAGTTCGGTATCTCCTTGGCTTTTGACCCGGCCGGGCCGCCCACCCCTTCCGGAACCGCCTGCTTCACTCCACCCGCCGGCGCCGGCTGGATGAGCGCTTTCTGGGATTCCATCAGGCCCGCCGGTTTGGTCTTGTGGCCGGAAAAATAAGTCAGGCTGAGGCTGGTGAGAAAAAATATCGTCGCCGCCACCGCAGTGGCCCGGCTGAGAAAATTGGCCGAACCGGTGGCACCGAACAAACTACCGGAGGCACCGCTGCCAAATGCCGCGCCCATATCCGCTCCCTTGCCATGCTGCAACAGGACCAGACCGATAATAACCAGCGCCACGAGCACATGCAGCACCCAAACAAAGACTTCCATCCTTTTCCCTCAATCAGCCATAGCCACTGGGCGCTCACGCGCCTGTCTGCGCGGCCCGGCAAATGGCCACGAACTCTTCGGCCACCAGCGAGGCCCCGCCGATGAGACCGCCGTCGATGTCCGGCATCGCGAACAACTGCGCCGCGCTGGACGCCTTCACGCTGCCGCCGTACTGGATCACCAATTTCTGTGCAACGTCCACGGCCAAGGCCGAGATCTTGCCACGGATAAAGGCGTGCACCGCCTGGGCCTGCTCCGGCGTGGCGGTCTTTCCGGTACCGATCGCCCAGACCGGCTCATAAGCCACAACAGCGTCGTCCAACGCCTTGACGCCGGCAAGTT
Organism: Pseudomonadota bacterium; assembly: GCA_021848325.1. GTDB lineage: Bacteria > Pseudomonadota > Gammaproteobacteria > Burkholderiales > JAJZUU01 > JAJZUU01. The sequence goes on from JAJZUU010000011.1 coordinate 28,322, forward strand.
CGATCACCGCATCCAACTGCCGCGCAACAACCTGCTCGGTAACGCCGGCCTCGCGCTCCTGCAAGGTTTCACCCACGCACAGGATAGGCGTTATACCCCCCGCTTGCGCCGCCACAAACTTGGCCGCGACCGTCTTGTCATCTTCGCGGTAAAGGCTGCGCCGTTCCGAATGGCCGATGATCACATAAGAACAGGCGAAATCGCTCAGCATGCGCGCCGACACTTCGCCGGTGTACGCACCTTTCTCGTGCTGGCTTAAGTTCTGCGCGCCCCAGGCGATGGAGGTACCTTGCAGGGCCGACTGTACTTGGAACAGATAAGGGAAGGGAACGCACACCGCGCAGGAAACCCCCTCGAACGTGCCGATGGGGGAAATGATCGCATCCAGCAACGCCCTGTTTTCCGGCAGACTGCCGTGCATCTTCCAGTTTCCCGCCACCAGTTTCTTGCGCATTTCCACCCTCGCTTTGAAAACCCCCTGCATAGTACCTATGATGGAACTGGCGGTCAATCCCGCCCGGAACGGCCATTTAACAATATAAAAATATACTGAAGAAAAACATATAATAATGGATACATAATATTTTTTTATGGATCAGGGGCGCCGCTTTTCCGCATTACGCGGCAGCAGGCGGCGGCAAAGGACACCGGATTTGGAGAGAACAGGGCCACGTTCGCCCGGCCCTCGGCGGGCCGCATACCCCGGATGTAACAATTGTAATATTTTTGCAATGGTGCTTCAGTACCATGGGCGGCAGCAAGCAGGAATCTAGCATTGCGCCTGGTTGTTTCGAGGAACGACAAACCTCTATAGTCAAGGAGAACGACATAATGGGAGAACGATTAATGAAGGCAAAATCTGCTCGGGGTCTGATCGCCTCGGTGGCCCTGGCCGTCGGCCTGGGTAGCGCCACTGTTGCTTTCGCCGCCGATATCACCGGCGCCGGAGCAACGTTTCCTTTCCCGGTCTACGCCAAATGGGCGGAAGCCTATAAGGCCAAGACGGGCATCGGCATGAACTACCAGTCTATCGGTTCCGGCGGCGGCATCAAGCAAATCAAGGCCAAGACGGTGGATTTCGGCGCCTCCGACATGCCGCTCAAGGCGGCAGAGCTGGACAAGGACGGGCTCATGCAGTTCCCCACCGTGATGGGCGGCGTGGTCCCGGTCCTCAACCTGCCGGGCATCCATGGCGGCGAACTCAAGCTGGACGGCAGCGTGCTGGCGGACATCTACCTGGGCAAGATCAAGCGCTGGAACGAGGCGCCCATCGCCGCCCTGAACCAGGGCGTCAAGCTGCCCGATGAGGCCATCACTGTGGTGCATCGCTCCGACGGTTCCGGCACCACTTTCATTTTCACCAACTACCTGTCCAAGGTGAGCATGGACTGGAAGGACAAGGTCGGCAACGACGCCTCCGTCTCCTGGCCCACCGGTGTCGGCGGCAAGGGCAACGAGGGTGTGGCTTCCTACGTACAGCGCATCAAGGGCTCCATCGGCTACGTGGAATATGCCTACGCCCTGCAAAACAAGATGGCCTTCACTCTCCTGAAGAACAAGGACGGCCACTATGTGAAGCCCGCCAGCGAGACCTTCCAGGCCGCGGCAGCCGGTGCCGACTGGGAACACGCACCGGGGATGTATCAGATCCTGACCAACGAGCCCGGCAAGACGAGCTGGCCCATCACCGGCGCCACCTTCATCCTGATGCACAAGGTGCAGGCCAAGGCTGAATCCGCCAAGGAAGTACTGAAGTTCTTCGACTGGGCTTACGCCAACGGCGATAAGATGGCCGAGTCCCTGGACTACGTTCCGATGCCCGCAAGCGTGGTGAAGTTGATCCACCAGCACTGGAAGAGCACGATCAAGGACGCCAACGGGAAGCCGGTTTGGAACTGAAGCGGTGCCGGGAAATTGTTAGTGCGTCAGATATAACAATTCGACCTCATTGCTAATATAATACCAAGGGGCCCATAGTGGCCCCTTAATCTTGATAATGCTAAGACAATGCCCAAGCTATTTTCCGACTCGCGCCTGAGACGGCAGTACCTCATCGATCAGATCTTCCACGGCACCACTTGGCTCTTCGCCTTCACTGTCTTCGCACTTCTTGCCGCCATCGTCGTCTCGCTCCTCGTCGGTAGTCTGCCCAGCATCAAGGCATTCGGTTTCAAGTTTCTGTTCAGCAGCGAATGGAACCCGGTAACAAAACAGTTCGGGGCCCTGGTGCCCATTTTCGGCACCCTGGCCACCTCCATTGTTGCCTTACTCATTGGCATCCCGGTAAGCTTCGGCATCGCCTTATTCCTTACAGAATTGTCGCCGCCCTGGCTAAAGCGGCCCCTAGGCATCGCGGTTGAACTCCTGGCCGGCATTCCCAGCATCATCTACGGCATGTGGGGGCTGTTCGTGCTCGCCCCGGCATTTGCCGATCATCTGGAACCCTGGATCACTGACCATTTGGGTAGCGCCCCTCTGGTCGGCCCCCTGTTCCAGGGCCCTCCCATGGGCATAGGCATGCTCACGGCTGGCCTGATCCTGGCGATCATGGTCATCCCCTTCATTGCCTCGGTCATGCGTGACGTATTCGAGGTCGTTCCTTCCCTGCTGAAAGAATCCGCCTACGGCCTCGGGGCCACCACCTGGGAAGTGGTCTGGCACGTCGTGCTGCCCTATACCCGGGTAGGCGTGGTGGGCGGCATTATGCTCGGCCTGGGCCGGGCGCTGGGCGAAACCATGGCGGTCACCTTCGTGATCGGCAACGCCCATGAACTGAACTTCTCTCTGCTAATGCCGGGCAACAGCATCGCTTCCGCCCTGGCCAACGAATTCACCGAAGCGGTCGGGACGCTTTATTCCTCGGCCCTGGTGGAACTGGGGCTGATCCTGTTCTTCATCACCTTTGTCGTGCTCTCGCTTGCAAAACTGCTGCTGCTCCAACTGTCCAAGCGTGAGGGCCAGCAATCTTGAAGGTAACCTCATGATTTCCCTGTATACCCGCAGGCGGTTCGTCAACGCGCTCAATCTGATCGTCTCCATGGGCGCGATGGCCTTCGGCCTGTTCTGGCTGGGCTGGATTCTCTGGACACTGCTGGCGCGGGGCCTGCCCGGGCTCACCCTTGCAGTATTCACCCAGATGACCCCCCCGCCGGGGAGCAGCGGCGGGCTGCTCAACGCCATCGCCGGCAGCGTTCTTATGACCCTGTTGGCCACACTCATCGGCACGCCGGTCGGCATTCTGGCCGGCACCTACCTGGCGGAGTTCGGACGGAGGGGATGGCTCGCCCCCGCCACGCGCTTCATCAACGACATATTGCTGAGCGCCCCTTCCATCGTGATCGGGCTTTTCATCTATGAAGCGTACGTGGCCAAGGTGGGACATTTCTCCGGTTGGGCGGGATCGTTTGCCCTGGCGTTGATCGTGATCCCGGTGGTGGTGCGCACCACCGAGAACATGCTCAGGCTGGTACCGAACAGCTTGCGGGAGGCGGCCGCCGCCCTGGGTGCGCCCCAGTGGAAAGTAATTGTCATGATCACTCTGCGCGCCTCCCGCGCCGGAATCATCACCGGCCTGCTGCTGGCAGTAGCACGCATCAGCGGGGAGACCGCACCCCTCCTGTTCACGGCCCTGAACAATCAATTCTGGAGCACCGACATGAACAGGCCCATGGCCAACCTCCCCAATGTGATCTTCCAGTTTGCCATGAGCCCCTACGAGGACTGGCAACGCCTGGCCTGGGCCGGCGCCCTGATTATCACCTTTGGCGTGCTCGCCCTTAACATTGTCGCGCGTGTCCTTTTCCGACAGAAGACCACGTTGCATTAAATCGTTGACAGGACGAACTGATGGATGCCCCGATCATTACCAATCCCAAGATTACCGTACGGAATCTAGACTTCCATTACGGTAATTTTCATGCCCTGAAAAACATCAATCTGGACGTCCCGGAGCGCAAGGTCACCGCGTTCATCGGCCCTTCAGGCTGCGGCAAGTCCACCTTGCTGCGTGTGTTCAACCGGATGTACGAGCTCTACCCGAAACAGAAGGCGAAGGGGGAGGTCCTGCTGGACACGGAAAATATCCTTGACCCCAGGCAAGATTTGAACAAGCTGCGGGCCAAGGTGGGGATGGTGTTTCAAAAACCGACGCCGTTCCCCATGTCCATCTTCGACAATATCGCCTTCGGGGTGAATCTGTACGAAAACATGAGCCGTCGCGACATGGCTGACCGGGTAGAGTGGGCACTGCGCAAGGCGGCCCTGTGGGACGAGGTAAACAGCAAGCTGAAGCAAAGCGGCAACAGCCTCTCCGGCGGGCAGCAACAGCGGTTGTGCATCGCCCGTGCCATCGCCGTGAAGCCGGAGGTGCTGCTGCTGGACGAGCCGGCCTCCGCCCTCGACCCCATCTCCACCGCCCATATCGAAGAGCTGATACACGAGCTGAAGGCGGATTACACCATCCTCATCGTGACCCACAATATGCAGCAGGCGGCAAGGGTCTCCGACTATACCGCCTACATGTACCTGGGAGAATTGATCGAGTTCGGGGATACCGACATGATCTTCACCACTCCCAGGAAGAAGGCCACCGAAGACTACATCACCGGCAAGTTCGGCTAGCCCGCTCCAGGACCGCGCCCTGGGGCGTTTTGCCTTCCCTCACTGCGCCGGGGAAGCGGCTGCCTCGCGCACCGTGTTGGCGATGGCATCGGCCCACTGCTGGACCTGCTCGCGGGACTTGCCTTCCACCATGACGCGCACCACCGGCTCCGTGCCGGATGGTCTGAGCAGCACCCGGCCGTTGCCGTCCAGTTCGCATTTCGCCTCCACCAGCGCAGCCTGTACCGGGATGCTGTCGCGGAATTCGAACGACTTCGGCACGCGCACGTTGACCAGGACCTGGGGATAGAGGATGAGGTCCTTGCTGAATTCCGCCGGCGTGGTCTTGTTGACCCGTAGCGCATGCAGTACCTGGAGCGCGGAAATGATCCCGTCCCCCGTGGTGTGCTTGTCCAGGCAAAGGATGTGGCCGGAGCCCTCCCCGCCGAGCTGCCAGCCGTTCTGCAGCAGCAGTTCCAGCACGTAGCGGTCGCCCACGTCGGCGCGGGCGAAGGGGACATTCATCTTCTCCAGGGCATGCTCCATGCCCAGATTGGTCATCAGGGTGCCCACCACGCCGCCGCGCATCCCGCCGTTTCTGTGGCGGTGCTTGGCGATCATATAGATCAGTTGATCACCGTCGAAGATGCGCCCTGACGCATCGGTAAACACGACCCGATCCCCGTCGCCATCGAAGGCCACGCCCAGGTCCGCGCGATGTTCCAGAACCGCGGCCTTGAGGGCATCGGGATGGGTCGAGCCGCAATCATGGTTGATATTCAAGCCATCCGGCCAGGTCCCGATGGGGACCACCTCCGCCCCGAGTTCGTGGAACACGTGGGGTGCGATGTGATAGGTGGCGCCGTGGGCGCAATCCACCACGATCTTCATCCCCCGCAGGTCCAACTCGTTGGGAAAGGTGCTCTTGCAGAATTCGATATAGCGGCCCGCCGCGTCGTCGATCCGCTTGGCCTTTCCCAGACGCGCCGAGGACATGGTCTCCATCGGCTCATCCAGCCCCTCCTCGATGGCGTGTTCGAGCTTGTCCGGCAGCTTGCTGCCCGCCGCCGAGAAAAACTTGATCCCGTTGTCCTCGTAGGAGTTGTGGGATGCGCTGATCACCACGCCCGCCTGCAAGCGCAATGCCCGGGTGAGATAGGCGATGGCCGGCGTGGGCATGGGCCCTACCAGCATGACGTCCACCCCGGCCGCGGATAATCCTGCCTGCAGGGCCGACTCGAGCATGTAACCGGAGATGCGCGTATCCTTTCCGATCAGCACCGCCGGCCGCTCGCCGCGGGGCAGCCGCCGGTCGGATTTCGCCAGAACCCTTCCCGCCGCATGGCCCAGGCGCATCACAAATTCGGGGGTGATGGGCGCCTCTCCGACCTTACCCCGAACCCCGTCCGTACCGAAGTATTTCCTGCTCATTCCGATCCCTCTATTGCGCTGACGATCTTCAGTGCGTCTTTGGTGGCCCCGACATCATGCACGCGGACCACCTTGGCACCCTTTAGCACGGCCAATACCGCCACCGCGATACTCGCGGGGAGACGTTCGCCCACCTCCCGCCCGGTGATTGCGCCCAGCATGGACTTGCGGGACAAGCCCGCCAAGATGGGAACGCCAAGCGCCTCGAACCGATCCAGATGACGAAGTAATTCTACATTATGCTGCAGATTTTTGGCGAACCCGAAGCCGGGGTCGACCAGCAGCCGATCCCGGGATATGCCGGCATCAAGGGCGGCCGCCAGCCGAGCGCCCAGGAACGTCCCCACTTCGGCCGCCACGTCGTCGTAGCGCGGCGCGAGCTGCATGGTTCTCGGATCGCCCCGTCTGTGCATCAGGCACGCACCCACACCGGAGGCCGCCACCGCGGCCAGGGCGCCGGGCGCCCGGAGGGCGTTGACATCGTTGATCAGGCTGGCCCCCGCCGCGATGGCCTGGCGCATGACCTCGGGTTTGCTGGTGTCCACCGACAGCGGGATGCTCCCGCCACGCAACGCCTCGACCAGGGGCAAGACCCGCCGCAATTCCTGTTCCACGGTCACCGGCGATGCATCCGGGCGGGTGGACTCGCCGCCGATATCGAGCATGTCCGCGCCTTCCTCGATCAGCGACAGCGCATGCTCCAGGGCGGCCGAGGGGGAAGCGTGCATGCCGCCGTCGGAAAATGAGTCGGGAGTGACGTTGACGATCCCCATGACGAGGGGACGGTCCAGGGGGAGACGGAATTTACCGCACAGCAGAAAGGACATAGGGATCCGGAACTAAATCGCGGGGGCGCAACACCCTCCCGGGCGTCGCGCCCCCGCCCCGCTACGCTTCCTGCACCGGTTTGCTGGTGGCTCCGGCGGCGGCGCTGGGAGTGTTACCCTGGGAGGGAGGGGGAACCGGACTGGGCTTGGGAGGACGAGGCGCCCTGCCGTCCATGATGTCGTTGATCTGATCGGCATCGATGGTTTCCCACTCCAGCAAGGTCTGGGCCATCATTTCCACCTTGTCCCGGTTTTCCTCGATCAGGCGGCGCGCCAGGGCGTACTGCTGGTCGATGATGCGGCGGATCTCCGCGTCCACCTGCTGCATGGTGGCCTCGGACACGTTCTTGTGGGTGGTGATGGAGCGCCCGAGGAACACCTCTCCCTCGTTCTCGCCGTACACCATCGGCCCCAACGCGTCGCTCATGCCCCACTGGGTCACCATGCGGCGCGCCATTTCCGTGGCCCGTTCGAAATCGTTGCTGGCGCCGGTGGTCATGTGGCCCATGAACACCTCTTCCGCGATACGTCCGCCGAACAGCACCGCAATGTTCTCCAGCAGTTGTTCCCGGTCCATGCTATAGCGATCCTCCTGGGGCAGTTGCATGGTCACCCCCAACGCACGCCCGCGGGGAATAATGGTGACCTTGTGCACCGGGTCGGTCTTGGGCAGCAGCTTGGCCACCACCGCGTGACCGGATTCGTGATAGGCGGTATTGCGCCGTTCCTCTTCCGGCATCACCATGGAACGCCGCTCCGCACCCATGATGATCTTGTCCTTGGCCCGCTCGAAGTCGTCCATGTCCACCAGGCGCTTGTTGCTGCGGGCAGCGACCAGGGCCGCCTCGTTCACCAGGTTGGCCAGGTCGGCCCCGGAAAAGCCCGGGGTCCCCCGTGCCAGGATATCGGCGCGCACGTCCGGCGCCACCGGCACCTTGCGCATATGCACCAGCAGGATCTGCTCGCGGCCGCGAATGTCCGGCAGCGGCACCACCACCTGGCGGTCGAAACGGCCGGGGCGCAGCAGCGCCGGGTCCAACACGTCGGGGCGGTTGGTGGCGGCGATGACGATCACCCCCGCGGTGCCCTCGAAGCCGTCCATTTCCACCAGCAACTGGTTGAGGGTCTGCTCCCTCTCGTCGTTGCCGCCGCCCAGCCCGGCACCCCGCTGCCGGCCCACCGCGTCGATCTCGTCGATGAAGATGATACAAGGGGCGTTTTTCTTGGCCTGCTCGAACATGTCCCGCACCCGGGCCGCACCGACGCCGACGAACATCTCCACGAAATCCGAGCCGGAGATGCTGAAGAAGGGCACCTTGGCCTCCCCGGCGATAGCCTTGGCCAGCAGGGTCTTGCCGGTGCCCGGGCTGCCCACCATCAGCACCCCGCGCGGAATCCGCCCGCCGAGTTTCTGGAACTTGCTGGGGTCCCTCAGGAATTCCACCAACTCGGCCACGTCTTCTTTCGCCTCGTCGCAACCCGCAACGTCGGCGAAGGTCACCGTATTGGTGCTCTCGTCCAACATGCGCGCCCGGCTCTTGCCGAAGGAAAAGGCCCCGCCACGCCCCCCGCCCTGCATCTGGCGCATGAAGAAGATCCAGACCCCGATCAGCAGCAGCATGGGGAACCAGGAGACGAAGAGGTTCATCAGGAACGAGGGCTCTTCCTCCGGCTTGGCCTGAATGCTCACCCCGTTCTTCAGGAGGTCGCTCACCATCCACGGATCCGACGGGGCATAGCTGGTGAAGCGTTTGCCGTCATTCATCTGACCCTTCAGCACATGGCCCTCGATGGTGACCTTGGCGATATGGCCTTGTCTCACCTCTTCGATGAACTGGGAGTAATCCATCTGGTTGAGGGCCGCCTGCTTGCTGCTGAATTGGTTGAATACGGTCATCAGCACCAGCGCGATCACCAGCCAGATGCCAATGTTTTTGACCAGATTATTCAAGTTTACTCCTTGACGCCGATGGCAAGTTGAACTGTGTCGAAACCTATTCTAAACCACATTTTCCGATTAATGTTAGGCCTACTTGGGAAATTGCAAGGGCCGGCCTTGCCGGATCATCCCTCCGCGCTGATGACCCCGCTCCCGCCATCCTCCTCTCGAAGCAGCCCCTTGCCCAGCAGGTAAAGTTCGCTGCTTCGGTCGCGGGAGGCCTTCGGCTTGCGCGATACCACCTGCCTGAAACGGGCGCGCATGACGCGCAGGAAGGTCTCGAAACCCGCCCCCTGAAACACTTTGACCAGGAAATTGCCCTGCGGTTGCAGCCAGGCGGATGCAAAATCCAGGGCCAGTTCCGCAAGGTACATGATCCTTGCCTGGTCCGCGCTCTCCACCCCGCTGATATTGGGCGACATATCCGAAATAACAAGATCGGGCCGCCGTCCCTGCAGCGCGCGCTCCACCTCCGCCAGCGTGGCCGCCTCCCTGAAATCGCCGCGGATGAACGTCACGCCGGCCAGGGGCGGCATCTCCAGGAGATCCAGGGCGATCACCCTGCCGGCGGGGCCGACCCTGCCGGCCGCCACCTGGGACCAGCCGCCCGGGGCGGCCCCCAGATCGACCACGGTCATCCCCCCCCGCAACAGGTGGTCGCGCTGGTCGATCTCCAGCAGCTTGAAGGCCGCGCGGGACCGGTAGCCGTCATGCTTCGCGCGTTTCACGTAGTAATCGGTTACGTGTTCGCGCATCCAGGCCTTGCTGGTTTTGCTTCGTTTCATAGGGTAAAATCGGTCATTTCGAGGTCGCGCATGTTGTCACTCTCCCCCGCCCAGCACCGCTTCCTGAAGGCCAAGGCCCATGCGCTCCATCCGGTCGTGATGGTGGGCGATTCCGGGCTGACCGAGGCCGTCGTCCGGGAGGCGGACAGGAGCCTGAAAAGCCACGAGTTGATTAAGGTCAAGGTCGCGAGCGATGACCGCCGAGCCCGGGAAGGGATAATGGAACAACTGTGTGCGGCGCTCGAAGCAGCGCCGGTGCAGCACATCGGCAAGATACTGGTGCTCTACCGTCCGGCGGAAAAACCCAAGCTGGTGCTGCCGCAATAGGCCGCCGGCTATTTCCCCTGCTTCAGCACCAGCCCCAGCCCCAGCAGGCTCTGCACCAGGTACAGTCCGCTGGCGATCCCGTGCCAGGTGGCGAAGCGGTCCCTGACCACGGACCGCATCACCTCCTTGGGAAAGGCTTGGGCCTTCAGAGTTTCGATGACCGGCTGAATGCCGAAGTGGCCCGCCACGGTCAGCAGCAGCATTGCCAGCACCAGCCAGAACGCCGACTGCCTGAATGCCCCGAACCCGAACCGGGACAAGCGCAACAGCAATAGGTAGGAACCGCAGACCAGCCCGACGTAGGCGATGATGGTAAACAGCTTGCCCGCCAGCATGCCGGCCAGGATCTTGTTCTCCAGGGACGCGAACAGGGTGGGCGCAACCACGTAGCCAATGGCCCACAGGCCGCCGACCCACAGGGTCACGGCAACCAGGCCGAGATGGTCGGCGAGCTTCCTCATGGTCGGTGCGCTCAGATGTACTTGACGTCGAGGACTTCGTATTCCCGCACGCCGCCCGGGGCGTGCACCTCCGCCACGTCCCCCGCATACTTGCCGATCAGGGCCCGGGCGATGGGGGAACTGATGGAAATCTTGCCCAGCTTGATGTCCGCCTCGTCGTCGCCGACGATCTGGTAGGTGACCTTGTCCCCGCCTTCCAGGTCTTCCAGCTCCACCGTCGCCCCGAACACGCATCTACCGTCCGCGTCCAACAGGGCCGGATCGATGATCTGGGCGTTGGCCAGCTTTCCGTCCACCTCGGCAATGCGGCCCTCGATGAAGCTTTGGCGCTCCTTGGCCGCGTCGTATTCGGCGTTTTCCGAGAGATCGCCGTGAGATCGCGCCTCGGCGATGGCCGCAATAACCGCCGGGCGCTCCACGGTCTTCAGGCGATGCAGTTCAGTCCGCAGTTGCTCTGCACCGGTAACCGTCAGTGGAATTTTGTTCATAGCCAGAATGTCCCTTCTAAAACGCAAGATCCGCCGAGAAGACCATGCCCAGGCCTTCCCGACGGCATATGCGTCCACAAAAACTTAAACCAACCTCTTGTGCAGGCCCTGCAGGTCGTACGCCTGCAATTCCTGCATGTGCCCCATACCGACACAAGCGGCGCGCGCACCGGCCAGGGTCGTATAATAGGTGATCTTGTTGTGCAGGGCGGCGTGACGGATCGCATAGGAATCTTGCACCGCCTGCCTGTCCTCCACCGTGTTGACAATCAGACTGATCTCGCCGTTCTTGATCATGTCCACGATATGGGGGCGGCCCTCGGCCACTTTGTTCACCGGCGTCACGGCCAGACCCGCCCCGTTCAGCACCGCCGCCGTGCCGCGCGTGGCGCAGAGGGAAAAGCCCAATTGGGCGAGCTGCCGGGCGATATCCACGATCCGCGGCCGGTCCGCATTGCGCACGCTGATGAATGCCCTGCCGCCCGAAGGCAAGCGGGCGCCCGCGGCCAACTGGGATTTGACGAACGCCTCGGCGAAGGTATTCCCCACCCCCATCACCTCGCCGGTGGATTTCATCTCGGGCCCCAGAATGATATCCACGCCGGGGAACTTGATAAAGGGGAACACCGCTTCCTTGACGGAAAAATAAGGCGGCACCACTTCCTTTGTAATCCCCTGCTGGGCGAGCGTGCGGCCGGCCATGCAGCGGGCCGCGATCTTGGCCAGGGGCAGGCCGGTCGCCTTGGATACGAAGGGGACCGTGCGCGAGGCGCGCGGGTTCACCTCCAGCACGTACACGGTGTGGTCCTGGATGGCGAACTGGACATTCATCAGCCCGACCACGTTCAGCGCCGTGGCCATGACCACCGTCTGCCGCCGCAACTCGTCCTGGACCTCCGGCGACAGGCTGAAGGGCGGCAGGGAACAGGCCGAATCTCCGGAATGGACCCCAGCCTGCTCGATATGTTCCATGATGCCGCCGATCAGCACATCTTCCCCGTCGCACACCGCATCCACATCCACTTCCGCAGCATCGTTGAGGAAGCGGTCCAGCAGCACCGGCGAATCGTTGGATACCTTCACCGCCTCCCGCATGTAGCGTTCCAGGTCGGACTGCTGGTGGACGATCTCCATGGCGCGCCCCCCCAGCACGTAGCTCGGGCGCACCACCAGGGGATAACCGATTTCCTCCGCCAGGCGCAGGGCCTGCTCCGGGTCGCGCGCGGTGCGGTTGGGGGGCTGCAGCAGGCCGTTGTCCTGCAGCATTTTCTGGAAGCGCTCCCGGTCCTCGGCGCAATCTATCATGTCCGGCGTGGTGCCGATGATGGGCACGCCGTTGGCTTCCAGGTCCCGCGCCAGCTTGAGGGGTGTCTGCCCGCCGTATTGCACGATCACGCCGAACGGCTTTTCCACCGCGACGATCTCCAGCACGTCCTCCAGGGTGAGCGGCTCGAAGTACAGGCGGTCGGAGGTGTCGTAGTCGGTGGACACGGTCTCCGGGTTGCAGTTGACCATGATGGTCTCGAACCCGTCCTCGCGCATGGCCAGGGCGGCATGGACGCAGCAATAGTCGAATTCGATACCCTGGCCGATGCGGTTGGGTCCCCCGCCCAGCACCATCACCTTGCGCCGGGCACTGGGTTGCGCCTCGCACTCCTCCTCGTAGGTGGAATACATGTAAGCGGTGTGGGTGGCGAACTCGGCGGCGCAGGTATCCACCCGCTTGTACACCGGATGGATGCCCGCCTGCCGGCGCCGGGCGCGCACCGCGTGCTGGTCGGTCCCCAGCAGCTTCGCCAGGCGCCGGTCGGAAAAACCGCGTCTCTTCAAGCTGCGCAACACCCCGTCCGCCAGATCATCCATGCCCTTTCCGGCCAGGGACCGCTCCCTCTGCACCAAGTCCTCGATCTGGGCCAGGAACCAGGGATCGATATCGCTCAACTCCTGGATCTCGTCAAAGCTCATGCCGATGCGGAAGGCGTCCGCCAGGTACCAGATCCGTTCCGGCCCCGGGTTGCCCAACTCGTTGGCGATGATATCCTCGTCCGTGGTTTTCTCGTCCAGGCCGTCGCTGCCGGTTTCCAGCCCGCGCAAGGCCTTTTGCAGGGATTCCTGGAAGGTGCGCCCGATGGCCATCACCTCCCCCACGGATTTCATCTGGGTAGTCAGGCGATTGTTGGCCTGGGGGAATTTCTCGAAGGCAAACCGGGGAATCTTGGTCACCACGTAGTCGATGCTGGGCTCGAAGGAAGCCGGCGTCTTGCCGCCGGTGATGTCGTTCTTCAGCTCGTCCAGGGTGTAGCCCACCGCCAGCTTGGCGGCGATCTTGGCGATGGGGAAACCGGTGGCCTTGGAGGCCAGCGCGGAAGAGCGCGACACCCGGGGATTCATCTCGATCACCACCATGCGCCCGTCCTTCGGGTTCACCCCGAACTGCACGTTGGAGCCGCCGGTGTCCACCCCGATCTCGCGCAGCACCGCGATGGAGGCGTCGCGCATGATCTGATATTCCTTGTCGGTCAGGGTCTGGGCCGGGGCGACGGTGACGGAATCCCCGGTATGCACCCCCATCGGGTCCAGGTTCTCGATGGAACAGACGATGATGCAGTTGTCGTGCTTGTCCCGCACCACCTCCATCTCGTATTCCTTCCAGCCGATGACCGACTCCTCGATCAGCAACTCGTGGGTCGGCGAGGCGTCCAGGCCGCCTTCGCAGATCGCCACGAATTCTTCCCGGTTGTAGGCGATCCCGCCGCCGGTGCCGCCCAGGGTGAAGGACGGCCGGATGATGGTGGGAAAGCCCACCATGGCCTGCACCTGCAGCGCCTCTTCCATGCTGTGGGCGATCGCCGAGCGCGGGCTGCCGAGGCCGATCCTGTCCATCGCCTGCTTGAACTTTTCCCGGTCCTCGGCCTTGTCGATCGCATCCCGGGACGCGCCGATCATCTCCACGCCGTACTTTTCCAGCACCCCGTTGCGCGCCAGGTCAAGGGCGCAATTCAACGCCGTCTGGCCACCCATGGTGGGCAGCAGGGCATCCGGACGCTCGGCGGCAATGATCTTTTCCACCATTTGCCAGGTGATCGGCTCCACGTAGGTCACGTCCGCCGTCTCCGGATCGGTCATGATGGTGGCCGGGTTGGAGTTCACCAGGATCACCCGGTAGCCCTCCTCCCGCAACGCCTTGCACGCCTGCGCGCCGGAATAGTCGAACTCGCAGGCCTGGCCGATGACGATGGGGCCGGCGCCGATGATCAGGATGGTCTTTATGTCGGTACGTTTTGGCATAATGCTCTAACCGCAGAGGCGCAGAAACGCCGAGGAAGCATTGCGCAAATACGCTGCGCCTCCGCGGCTCAAATCAACGCCTGTGTTGCTCCATCATCCGGATGAAGCGATCGAAAAGGTAGGCCACGTCATGGGGCCCGGGGCTCGCCTCCGGGTGCCCCTGGAAGCTGAAGGCCGGCTTGTCGGTGCGGGCGATGCCCTGCAGGCTGCCGTCGAACAGGGAGACGTGGGTCACCTCCAGATTGCCGGGCAGGGACGCCGCATCCACCGCGAAGCCGTGATTTTGGCTGGTGATCATCACCTGCCTGCCGGCCACGTCCTGCACCGGGTGGTTGGCCCCATGGTGGCCGAACTTCATCTTGACTGTTTTCGCCCCGCTGGCCAGGGCCAGCAACTGGTGGCCCAGGCAGATGCCGAATATGGGCACGCCGCTTTCCAGCAGTTCGCCGATCGCGGCGACGGCATAGTCGCAGGGCTCCGGATCGCCCGGCCCGTTGGAGAGGAAAATCCCGTCGGGGTTCAGGGCCAGCGCCTCGGCCGCCGAACTCTGGGCCGGCAGCACCGTGATCCGGCAGCCGCGACTCGCCAGCATGCGCAGGATGTTGCGCTTGACCCCGTAATCGAAGGCGACCACATGGAAAGGCGCATTCTCCACGGCCGCGAACCCGCGCCCGAGGTGCCATTCCCCTTCCCGCCATGGGTAGGGCCGCTCGCAGCTCACCACCTTGGCCAGGTCCATCCCCGCCAGACCGGGAAACCCTCGCGCCAGTCCAAGCGCTTTCGCCTCGTCCACCTCCCCCGCCATGAGACAGCCGTTTTGTGCGCCCTTCTCCCGCAATACGCGGGTCAGCTTGCGGGTATCGACGTCGGAAATGGCAACAATGCCTTGCCCCTTCAGATAATCGGTCAACTCCCCGGTCTTGCGGAAATTGCTGGACATCGGAGGCAGGTCGCGAATTACCAGACCACTGGCGAATACCCGATGGGACTCCTCGTCCTCCGGATTGACCCCCACGTTTCCGATGTGCGGGTAAGTCAGGGTGACAATCTGCTTGCAATAGGACGGGTCGGTAAGAATTTCCTGGTAGCCGGTAAGCGCGGTATTGAATACCACTTCCCCCACCGTATGGCCTTCGCTACCTATGGAAACGCCTCGAAACACCGTGCCATCCGCGAGCACAAGAACGGCAGGCTTTTGATGCGGCACCGAAAAAAACTCCTGAAGACTTGGCTGTGCGAGTATATAAAGAAGCGGGACAGGTTCAGGGCCCGCCCCGCTTTGACAAAACTTTGTAATTATACTTCAACGAGCGGCCGCCATCAACGAAGCGCCCCCGCGTTCCCTGACGGGCGTGGCCGTTACCGCCAGCTAACAATCTGCCCGATTTTCTCGATCTTGTCCGCGCCCAGTCCGAGCAGATCCGGCTCCGTTAGCCAACCCTCTTCGATGAGCCTCGAAAACACCATGATGAGCACGGAGTACCGATAGTCGTATTTCCCATCCACCGCGCGCCGCCGGTCGGAAAGATAGTCGTGGATCTCCCAGATGTCCGCGGGTTGCGACGCGGACGCCGTCATCTCCTGCAATTTCGCGCGGATGGCGCCGCATTCGCGTTCGTATGCGGAATCGAAGGCTCGCCTCGCCACCTCTTTTTCCGCTTTCGACCACTTGATATCATTCATCATTGGGCCCACCTTCCAGTCATATCTCAGCTGTTCTGGTTCCGGTTCAAGGGGGCGCTCGCCGCGGCCCCGGCTCCATTGCTCTACAACTTATCGATATACCCACGATGCCGGTAAAACTGTTCACCCTGAATAACGTGCCCGATGACGAGGCGGAGGACGTGCGCGAACTATTGCGGAGCCATGCCATCGAGTTCCACGAGACTTCCGCCGGCCTTTGGGGAATGTCCGTGTCGGCGCTTTGGCTGCGGGACGAGAGCCAATTCCGGGAAGCCAGGCGGCTCATTGACGAATACCAGAGCGAGCGGCTTCTCAGGGTAAAAGAAGAGTACGCCAATCTGCGAAGAGACGGAAGGAATCGAACGGTCATCGACTTAATCAAGGAAAACCCTCTTCGATTTCTCGGGTATTTGGCAGCCGTTGCCGTGGTGATTTATTTTTCCACAAAGCCTTTCATGGATCTCGGGAAGTAGCGAAGGAATTCACATAGAGGTCGTTGCGGCGCAGCGGCGTGGCCAGAGGCTGGCGGGCGATTCCGGCAAGCACCTGGTAGACGCCGAGATCGCCCTGCTCGAAGTAATGGGCAGAGCCGGCCATGTACAGGCGCCACAACCGGTAGGTGGGCTCGCCCACCAGGGCGACCGCCTCCTCGCGGCGGCTCTCCAGGGCGGCCACCCAGCGCCGCAGGGTCAGTGCGTAGTGGGGACGCAGCCCTTCGCTGTCGATGAGTTCGAAGCCCGCCCGCTCCATGGCGCGGCAGACGTCGCTGATGGTGGCGAGTTCGCCGTCGGGGAACACGTAGTTTTCGATGAAACGGCCGGTGGGACCGGACTGCCGGCCGCTGTCACTGGTGATGCCGTGGTTGAGAAACAGCCCGCCCGGTCGCAGGGCACGGCGGACGGTCCCGAAGTAGGCGGGATAGTTGGCGACGCCGATGTGCTCGAACATTCCCACGCTGACGATCCGGTCATAGCGGGCCGTGAACGGCAGATCCCGGTAGTCCCGCAGTTCGACGCGCACCCGCCCGTCGTCCAGGCCCTCCCGGCGGATCCGCTCGCGCGCGTATTCGTACTGCTGCGTGCTGAGGGTGATGCCGTGGGCCTCCACCCCGTAATGCCGAGCGGCCCAACTCACCAGCCCGCCCCAACCGCAGCCGATGTCGAGCAGGCGCTGGCCGGGGGCCAGCCGCAGCTTGCGGCAGAGGTAATCGAGCTTGTCCCGCTGGGCCTCCGCCAGGGGCTGGGCCGGATCGCGAAAGTAGGCGCAGGAATACACCATCTCCGGGTCGAGCCAGAGCCGGTAAAAGTCGTTGGAAACGTCGTAGTGATGGGCGATGCTGCGGCGCGAGTTCCGATGTGCGCCGGCGCCGGCGCGCAGATCCCGAGCGGCCTCTGTTGATCCTTTCGGCAGCCGCAGGGCATTGCCGAGCAGGGAAAGACGCCGCGGCCAGGACAGCGCGCGTCCGTCCAGGTAGTCCACCAGATCGAACAACCGCTCGATGTCCCCGTGGATTTCAATGTCGCCGGCAAGGCACGCCTCGCCGAGGCGGACCAGATCCTGATGCAGCACCAGTTCCCGCAAGGGGTAAAGCCGGCGGAACTTTACCGTACAGGGGGCAGGGCGAAGTCCCCGCACGATTTCGCCGTCGGGGAGCTGCAGCGCCACCGGGCCGCGGTAATCGCCGAAGACCGCGGCGAGCACGGCGCGCGCGGCCCCGAGCGCTGGCCCGGGACCGGCCCAACTCCCTTCGGTGCCACGGGGCACAGCTTCTGGAGGAGTATTATGGGGGTATGTTGTCATTGAGTGCCCTCCTATTGCAATATCATCCGTCACGGCGGCGCAGCAAACCTTAAGGACCGCCACCGACACACCGATTCAGCGGCCGGCGCAGCGCCGGGCCGGCCCGAATTTCCGGGGGAGGAACCCCGAAATCCGTCAAATCCACCACCGGCAAGCGGCTCAAATCCACCACCGACGAGATCCATACGAACAGCGTTGACTGGCCGTGCATTGGCAGATGGAAGAGCTGCAGCACGGCCGATCCCTCAGGCGCTACGTAGCAACAGCGTGGCCGGAGTTCGACTGGGAACGGGCCTACCGCGGCTTCTACCGGGATTACTCCCGGTTCTGCGTCCTCGGTCAGCTCGGACCCACCCCGGCGCTGGAGCTCGCTGCCCGCTGCGTAGTGGAGACGGGCACCACCACGCTCTACGCCACCCTCGCCCCGTTGAGTCCGGAGCCGGTACTTGGCCAGCTCGCCACCCGGATCAAGAATGACGAGGTTCGCCACTACGGCCAGTTCTACCACCACTTCCTAGGCCGGGCGGAGGCGGAGGGAATCGGCCGCTCCGCGGTGATACGGACCCTGTGGGGCCGGGTGGGCGAAGTCAAGCGGGAGGATGCCTGCTATGCCTTCAAGCACGCCTTCCAGGCCGGTCACCCGGAGCGTAGCTTCACCGACGCGGAATACCGCGCCTTCCGCCGTCACTACGCTCCCTGGCCCGCCGCCATTATCCCTACCGCACGGCGGTAAACATGTTCCTCAAATCCATGCGGATCAGACCGTCCCTGCGCCGGGCGGCCACGCCGCTCCTCACATTGGGTGCCCGGCTGCTGTTTCGGTTCTGACGGCGGCTTCGGCCCCGCCGGCGGAGGTCCAAAGCCGGCAGCCCGGGCCCCGGGACGCCTCCATAACGGCCTTATCTGAGCCCCTCGATGACCTTTTTCAAGACATCCTGCTCGTTATCTCGATAACTCGCCGAGTCTTTTGGACCGCACTCTTCAATCTGCGCATCGCGGATGGCGTCGGCTTGCCCGTTGAGCCCTCCTGATTAAAAATTAAAGACGTTCGCAGTTAAAATTGCAACTCGCCGTTCCGGAATCTGCGCAGCAGGTTATTCAGACGCTCTCCGAGCCGAATTTGCCTATTCTTAGCTCAGGGGCGAGAATTCGGTTGCCGCGCGGATTCCGGGCGTCCAACCGGCACCCGGAAAAAGGCTCCGATGGTTCGGATTTGCTGAGGCCGCATGAAACGAAAAATACTCCTCCCTTTCATCGTCGTCGCTCTCGGCGCTGCGGGGGCCGCCTACTGGTGGTCCACCCACAACCGCGCCCCGGCCGCCGCGTCGCTTACGCTCTACGGCAACGTGGACATAAGACAGGTACAGCTTGCATTCAACGGATCGGAGCGAATCGACCGCATGTTTGCGCAGGAGGGCGAGCGCGTGAAGAAGGGCCAACCCCTGGCCACGCTGGATACCCGGAGGCTATCGCAAAGCGTCGAGCTCCGGCAGGCCCAGTTGGCGGCCCAGCATCAGGCGCTTGTGCGCCTGATGGCAGGCAGCCGGCCGGAGGAAATCCGCAAGGCGCAGGCGGACGCGGACGCCGCCCGGGTCGATGCGGAAAACGCGCAGCGCACCTACCAACGGCTCCATGCCCTGGTCGCGCAGCACTTCGTCGCGAAACAGCAAGCAGGCGATGCAAGGGCCGCGGCCGACGGCGCCCAAGCCAGGTACCAAGCGGCGCGCGAAACGCTGAGGCTCGCCGTATTGGGGCCGCGCAAGGAAGATATCGCTGCGGCAAGGGCTACCCAGCAAGCAGACCAGGCGGCGTTGGCGATCGCCCGCAAGGAACTGGCGGATGCCTCCCTCTATGCGCCGGCCGAAGGGATCATCCAGGACCGGATTCTCGAGCCTGGCGACATGGCTTCGCCCCAGCAGCCGGTATACACCCTTGCCCTTACCGATCCGGTCTGGGTCCGGGCATACGTTCCCGGACCGGAACTCGGCCGGCTCCGGCCAGGGATGCGCGCCGAGGTCAGCACCGACAGTTTCCCCGGAAAACGCTATCGCGCGTGGCTCGGCTACGTCTCGCCCAGTGCCGAATTTACTCCGAAATCGGTGGAGACAACCGACGTGCGGACCAGCCTGGTGTATCAGGTGAGGGTTTTCGTGTGCAACCCGCAGAACGAATTGCGCCTCGGAATGCCCGCCACGGTGATCATCCCTCTGGACCGGCCCCCTGCTCCCGCCACGGGAAGCACAGACCATTGCCAGAACCCTCGATGACTCCTGCCGACCGCGAGACGGCTCCTTCCTCCCCTCCGGGCCTTGAGGGCGACACCGCGCTATGGGTAGCCGGCGTATCCAAGACCTTCCGCGCCGGGCACCGGCGGGTTCCGGCCCTGCAGAATGTCAGCTTCCGGGTTCGGCAGGGGACGGTCACCGGCCTCATCGGTCCGGACGGCGCCGGCAAGACCACGCTCATGCGGCTCGCCGCCGGCTTGATGGCCCCGGATTCGGGGACAATCACGATCCTCGGCAAGGACGCCACCGCCCAGTCCATGGCGGTCCAGAGTTCCATCGGCTACATGCCGCAGCGGTTCGGCCTGTACGAGGATCTTACGGTTCAGGAGAATCTGGACCTCTATGCCGACCTGCAAGGAGTGCCAGAGCCGGCGCGTCCGGCGCGCTACCGGGACCTGATTCACATGGCCGGGCTTGCCCCGTTCACGGCGCGGCTGGCGGGGCAGCTCTCCGGCGGCATGAAGCAGAAGCTCGGCCTTGCCTGCGCGCTGGTACGGCAGCCGCCCCTGCTGCTTTTGGATGAACCGACCGTCGGCGTGGACCCGCTTTCGCGCCGCGAGCTTTGGTCTATCGTCTATCGCCTGGTGCGGGAACAAGGGACCGGCGTGCTGCTCAGCACCGCCTATCTGGACGAGGCGGAACGTTGCGACGAAGTCGTGCTGCTCCACGACGGCCAGTTCCTGGAACAGGGGGCGCCGGCGGCCCTGCGGGAGCCCATGCGCGGACGGACCTATGCCGTGACTGCGGCGGATGTGCCCACACGGTCCCTCCAGGCAGTCCTGGCGCAGGCCCCGGGCGTGCTGGACGCGCTGGTCCAGGGAGACCATATCCGTCTGGTGATGGAGAACGACGCGCCACCCGACCTCGGAGCGTTGCTTCCCGGCGTGAAAGGCGCCGAACTGGCAGCGGTGGCGCCGCGTTTCGAAGACGGCTTCGTCGCCCTGCTCAAGAGGCGAGCGGGCGGGGAAACGGCTCGGCGGCCGGTGACGGCGGCAGCGCCGCGGCCCGCGGAACCCGGCAGACCGGTGATCGAGGTAAACGACCTGCAGCGGCGCTTCGGCAGTTTCTACGCGGTAAAGGGTGTCACCTTCGCGGTATCCAGGGGGGAGGTGTTCGGGCTCCTGGGGGCCAACGGTGCCGGCAAATCCACCACCTTCCGCATGCTCTGCGGCCTGCTGCCGGCAAGCGGCGGAAATCTGCGCGTGGCCGGCGTCGATCTGCGCTACGCCGCGGCCGCCGCCCGCGCGCGCATCGGATACATGTCGCAGAAGTTTTCGCTGTACGCCAACCTCAGCGTGGCGGAGAACCTGCGCTTTTTCAGCGGCGCCT
This sequence comes from Pseudomonadota bacterium, assembly GCA_021848325.1. Classification (GTDB taxonomy): domain Bacteria; phylum Pseudomonadota; class Gammaproteobacteria; order Burkholderiales; family JAJZUU01; genus JAJZUU01. The sequence goes on from JAJZUU010000011.1 coordinate 49,564, forward strand.
ACGGGCTGTCCGGCACCCGGGGCGCGGGCCGCATGGACTGGGCGCTGGAGGAATTCGCCTTGGCGCCGATGGCCGAATCCGTCAGCGGCGACCTTTCCCTCGGACACAAGCAGCAGTTGGCGCTGGCCTGCGCCTTGATGCACGAGCCGGACATCCTGTTTCTGGACGAACCGACCTCGGGCGTGGACCCCCTGGCGCGCCGGAAGTTCTGGAGCCGGATCAATGGCCTGGCCGAAACCGGCGTGACCGTCATGGTCACCACCCACTTCATGGAGGAGGCCGAATACTGCGACCGACTCGCCATCATGGCCGCAGGCGAAATTCTGACCATGGGAACACCGGCCGAGGTCAAGGGCAAGGCACGCTCATCGGCGTTGCCCGAGCCGACCATGGAAGACGCCTTCGTGGGCCTGATCCAAACCCATGCCCGGCAGGGAGCGGCGGCATGAGCGGGGAGATCCGCCCCCACCGCGGCGGCACGGCCCCGCCGGGAAGCGGGAAGATGCGTCTGCGCGGCCTGATCCGCAAGGAATTCCTGCAGATTGTCCGCGACCCCAGCAGCATCGCGATCGCGTTCCTGATGCCCCTGGTGCTGCTGCTGCTGTTCGGCTACGGCGTCTCCCTCGACTCGGAACATATCCCGCTGGCGCTGGTGGTGGAACAGCCAAGCGCGGACACCGCGAGCTTCACGGCAGCGTTCCACAAATCCCGCTATTTCCGGCCTTCGTTGTTCCTCGATACCCGCGCGGCCGAGGAGGCGATGATGGCCGGCCGCGTGAACGCCGTCGTCGTGCTGCGCCAGGACTTCGCGCGCCGCCTGCGGCAGCCGGACGGCGCGCCGATTCAACTGATCCTCAACGGCGTCGACGCCAACACCGCACAGATTATTTCAGGCTATGTGCAAGGGGCGTGGGGCAAATGGCTGGAGCAGACCGCCCTGGAGCGCGGCCAATCGCTGAGGACGCCGGTTCGGATGGAACAGCGCATCTGGTTCAACAGCGAACTCAGGAGCCGCAACTTCCTGGTGCCCGGCCTGGTGGCGGTGATCATGACGCTGATCGGCGCCCTGCTCACCGCCATGGTGATGGCGCGGGAGTGGGAACGGGGCACCATGGAGGCACTGCTGGTAACGCCCCTGGCGATGGGTGAAGTGATCCTGGGCAAGCTGATCCCGTACTTCATCCTGGGCATGGGCGGACTGGCGCTTTCCGTGACCATGGCCATCTGGCTGTTCGATGTCCCGCTGCGGGGCTCCCTGTGGGTATTGCTTGCGGCATCCGCCCTGTTTCTGCTCACCGCGCTGGGGATGGGCCTGCTCATATCCACCTTGACCAAGAGCCAGTTCGTTGCGGGCCAGGTTGCCATCATCGCCACCTTCCTGCCCGCATTTATCCTCTCTGGCTTTATCTTCGACATAAACAGCATGCCCGGGATCGTTCAGACCATTACCCATATGGTTGCGGCGCGTTACTATGTGGCCATCCTGCAGACGCTGTTTCTGGCCGGAAATGAATGGAGCGTGATCCTTCCGAACGCGCTGGCCCTCGCCCTCCTCGCCGTGATCTTTCTCGGCCTGACCCGGAAAAAAGCCCGCAAGCGCCTGGAGTAGCACCCCTCATGTGGAAACGGATATTCGCCCTGATGATCAAGGAATTCCTTGCCCTGCTCAAGGACAAACCAAGCCGCTTCGTGCTCATCGGACCGCCGCTGATCCAATTGATGGTATTCGGCTACGCTGCCACCTTCGACCTGAAGCATGCCTCCTATGCAGTCCTCAACGAGGACCCCGGCTTCGTTTCGCGGGATCTGGCGGCGGCCTTTCGCGGCTCCCCCAGTTTCACGCAGGTGGCGCAGCTTACTCATGAAGGGGAGATCGCGCCCCTGATCGACCGCAAGGCGGCTCTGATGGTCGTGCGCATCGGGCCGCGTTTCAGCGCGGACCTGCTGAGCGGACATCCCGCCCCGGTACAGATCATCGTCGACGGGCGCAACTCCAATACCGCGCTGCTGACGGTCAACTATGCGCGCGCCATAGTCGACCGGTTCAACCGGGACTGGGCCGCCGCCCACGGCGGCAACCGCTTCCCGGCGCACGTTGAAACGCGGGCCTGGTTCAATCCGAACCTGGAGAGCCGCTGGTTCTTTGTCCCCGGCATTGTCGGTCTGCTAACCCTGGTTGTCACCATGCTGGTCACGGCGCTTTCCGTGGCCCGGGAGCGGGAGCAGGGCACGTTCGACCAATTGCTGGTCACCCCGCTGCGCCCGGCGGAGATCCTGATCGGCAAGGCCTTGCCCGGCTTCCTGATCGGGGTCGCCGAGGCCACCCTGATCGTTCTGGTGGCCGTTTTCTGGTTCGATGTCCCGCTGCTGGGCAGCCTGCTGACCCTGTACACCGGTATTCTCTTGTTTCTGGTTTCTGCGGTCGGCGTGGGGCTCATGATCTCGTCGCTTGCGGTCACCCAGCAGCAGGGGCTGCTGGGGGCATTCTTCTTCCTGGTGCCCGCCATCATACTGTCCGGCTTCGCCACCCCCATCGCAAACATGCCGCCCCTGGTGCAGGACATAACGCTGCTGAACCCGATGCGCTATTTCCTGGCGGTGTTGCGCGGCGTCTTTCTCGAAGGCACCCCTTTCCGCCTGCTTATCCACCAGTTCTGGCCGATGGCGGTGATCGGCGTGGTCGCCCTGGCGATTGCAGGATGGCTGTTCAGGCATCGGATGTACTGACGCCCCTGTGCCCGGATGCGCGGCGGATATGGCGCACGGCGGCGATTCTCGTCATCTTTTGTGCCGGTATTTGCGAAGCACTACACCAGGTCTTTGACGCCGATATAAGGCAGCTCCATGATTTCACTTGCGCCGTTCCATCCGAGAACGCCCCGCCACTCCCGCACTTGGCCGGTCGCCCCCCGCAACAGCAGCAAATAATGCCCCTCCTCGATGGCGCGATGCAGATAATCGAGCTTCTCTTCGGGAATCCCCATTCGGTGCATCGCCGTGGCTAGATGGGTCACCGCCGCGGCACCCGTCATCGCGGCACCGCCGACGGCAGCGCCCCCAAGCACGCCGACGATGGCCTCCACGATGGGGCCGGCCGCGAGTATCGGCCCGAGGCCGGGCAAGACGAACATGCCGGCGGCACCGGCCAACAGGCCCCAAAGCGCGCCCCATAGCGCGCCTTGTTTTGCCCAGGCCTCGATGCGCTCGCCCATTCCCGTGTGATAGATGCCCAGGACGTCATCCCCTGCGGCATGAACCCGGCCGAGCACGGACAGCATGTCCATCGCAAAACCTTTGTTCATGAGCTGCTCGACAGCGCGCCGGGCCCGGGTTTCGTCGTCGTACACCCCAATCAGGATCGTCTCTTTTGTTTCGCCTGCAGTGTCGGCGCAAGTCATCCGTTTCTCCTTGTGGTCCAGGCAGGGCAGCGGCGCAGACACGGCCCGAGGTCCGGCGCAATATCCGACAGTTTTTCAGGAACGGTAGTTCCATCCAGCGCGGCGACCGGGAAGCATCTATGCTATACCAAATGCCATTCGCGTTGCGGCCGCCGGGCCTTCCGTTCGGTGACCATAAACGCGTCGGGACGAGAATGACGGTCATGGACCACTGGATTAGCGAGGAAGGCGCGCCTGCGCCGCTGGGGGTCAGCTTTGACAAGGAAGCGCGGGCCTATAATTTCGCCCTGTATTCCAAGCACGCAACCGGCGTCGTCCTCCACCTCTACGCCGACGGCGACCCCGTGAACCCCGTTTTCAGCTACCGTTTCGACTACCTCAAGAACAAGTCGGGGCGTGTCTGGCACTGCCGCATCCCGGCCCCCGTGGCCGAGCGCGCGCGCCATTATGCCTATCAGGTGGAAGGGCCGTTCGACCCCGCCCAGGGCTACCGCTTCGACCCCGAGAAAATTCTGCTGGACCCCTACGCGCGGGCGATTTATTTTCCTCCGGCCTTTAGCCGGGAAGCCGCAATCGCCCGGGGAAGCAACCGCGGCAAAGCCGCGCTGGGATTCATCTGCCCCGACCGCAGGCCGTTTGACTGGGGCCAGGACAAGAAGCCGCGGCACACCCACGACACGGTGATCTACGAGGTCCATGTGCGCGGATTCACCCGCCGCGGCAATTCCGGCGTGGACCCCGACAAGCGCGGCACCTACGCCGGGCTGATTCAAAAGATCCCGTATCTGAAGTCCCTCGGCGTCACGGCGGTGGAACTCATGCCGGTGTTCCAGTTCGACTGGCGGGACGGAAACTATTGGGGCTATATGCCGATCGGCCTGTTCGCCCCGCATCACGCCTATGCGGCCAGCCCCGATCCCGGCGAGGTGTTCGGCGAGTTCCGGGCGATGGTGAAGGCGCTGCACCAGGCCGACATCGAGGTCATTCTGGACGTGGTCTACAACCACACCGCGGAAGGGGATGAAACGGGTCCGACCTACAGCTTCCGCGGCATCGACAATACCACCTACTATCTCCTTTGCGGGGACCGGCGCAAGTACCGCAACGACGCGGGTACCGGCAACGTGCTGCACACCGCCAACCGCTACCTGCGCAGCATGATCCTGGAGAGCCTGCGCTATTGGGTCACCGAGATGCATGTGGACGGTTTCCGCTTCGATCTGGCGTCCATTTTCACCCTGGGCGACGACGGCGCAGTCAACCTGCGGGACCCGCCCATCGTCTCCGCCATCCATGCGGATCCGGACTTAAGGGACGCCCGCCTGATCGCCGAGGCCTGGGACGTGGCCAGCTACCAGCTTGGGCGCACCTTCCCCGGCGTCAGTTGGCTGCAGTGGAACGGGCAGTTTCGCGACCAGATGCGCTCCTTCATGCGCGGCGATCCCGGCCGAATCAACGACCTGATGCGCCGTCTGTACGGCAGCGACGACCTGTTCCCGGATTCCCTGATGGACGCCTACCATGCCTTCCAGAGCGTCAATTACGTGACGTCCCACGACGGCTTCTGCCTATACGACCTGGTGGCGTACAGCCGCAAGCACAACGAGGCCAACGGCCACGACAACGCGGACGGCACGGATTACAATCTGTCCTGGAACTGCGGATGGGAGGGCGACCGGGACGTCCCCGGACAGGTGGCGGCGCTGCGCAGGCGTCAGGTGAAGAACTTCTGCTGCCTGTTGTTGCTTTCCAACGGCACTCCCATGTTCTGCGCCGGAGACGAGTTCATGCAGACCCAGCAGGGGAACAACAATCCATACAATCAGGACAACGAGACCACCTGGCTCGACTGGGACCTGTTGCAGCGGAACGGCGACATATTCCGGTTTTTCCAACACATGATCGCCTTCCGCAAGGCCCACCCCGCTCTGGGGCGCAGCCGGTTCTGGCGCGAGGACGTCCGGTGGTACGGCACCGGGGCCGAGGTCGACCGGTCCGAACAGTGCCACACCCTGGCCTTTTGCCTGCACGGGGCGTCCCAGGGCGATCGGGATATCTATGTGATGATCAACGGCGGCCCTTCCTCCGCAGAGTTCACGATTCAGGAAGGCGCCGCCCAGGACTGGCGCCGCGTGGCCGATACCGGACTGGACTGCCCTCTCGACATCGCGGAACCGGGCACGGAGCAGATCCAGACCGGCTTGCAGTACTCCGTCCCGGCCCGTTCCATTGTCGTATTGTTACGTTGCTGAGCGAAACCGCGCGGCCTGGCAGCCGATCAAATCACAAAGGAGACCACCTTGAAACTGTCTTTTCACGGCGCCGATCGGGGCGTCACCGGGTCCTGCCACCTCGTCGAATGCGCCGGCCGCCGCGTCCTGATCGACTGCGGCCTGTACCAGGGCGGGCGCGAACTGGAGGAGGAAAACGCAGAGCCCTTCGGCTTCGACCCCGCGACTGTCGACTATGTGCTGCTCACCCATGCCCACCTGGACCACTGCGGTCGCCTCCCGCTGCTGGTCAAGCGGGGTTTCCGGGGTGAGATCGTGACCACCGCCGCCACCCGCGAACTGTCTCGCCTGGTGATACTGGATGCCGCCCATCTTCAGGAAGAGGAGGCGCGCCATCGGACGCACGGGGCCAACCGTCATTCCAAGCATGCCCATGCGGTGGCGCCGTTGTACTCCATTCTGGATGCCTTCTCCGTTTTGGACTTTTTCGGGCGCACCGCCGCCTATGGCCAAGCTATCGAACTGGCCCCCGGCGTCCGTGCGACCTTCCTCGACGCCGGCCACATCCTCGGCTCCGCCAGCATTTTCCTCGAGCTCGAGGAACAGGACCACCGGCGCAGCGTGCTGTTCTCCGGGGACCTCGGCAATACCGGCCGCCCCATATTGCGCAACCCCGTCACCCCGCCGAAAGCCGACGTCGTCGTGATGGAAACCACCTATGGAGACCGTCTGCATAAACCCTTCCAACCTTCGGTGGAAGAACTTTATGAGGCCGTCACCGACACCTTCAAGCGCGGAGGAAACATCGTCATTCCCACGTTCGCCCTGGAACGGGCCCAGGAACTGCTATATTTTCTTCGCGAAGGAGTTGAAGCCGATCACCTGCCGCGCTCCACTCAGGTGTTTCTGGACTCTCCCATGGCAATCTCGGCCACGGAAATTTTCGAACGCCACCCGGAATGCTACGAATCGGAAACCGCGGAACTGTTCCGGGAAGGCCGGGATCCTTTTCACTTGCCGGGACTTCACTTCACCCGTGAAACGGCGGAGTCGATGGCGATCAACCGCATCGGCGGCGGCGCCATCATCATGGCCGGCTCGGGCATGTGCACCGGCGGACGGGTCAAGCACCATCTTCAACACAATCTCGGCCGCGAGGAATGCAGTGTCGTGTTCGTAGGCTATGCCGCGATGGGAACGCTCGCGCGCAAGATCATCGATGGCGCCAAAGAGGTACGGATCTACGGCGACGAGACGCCCGTACGCGCCCGTATCCATACCATCAACGGCTTTTCGGCCCATGCCGACCAGGCGGAACTCCTGGCGTGGCACCGCCGGATCGGCAGTCCGGGAAGGACCTTTCTGGTACATGGCGAAGAAGAAACCATGAGCCGGTTCGCAAAGCTCCTGAAAGGGGCCCGGGTCGAGATGCCGACCCTCAACCAGGAGTTCGAGCTATGACTGCCGGAAAAAAGGGCCAGGTCGGTCTGACCTGGCCCTAAAAAGGACGCATACCGGCCACGGGCGCAGAGCGCCCGTGGCCCGCTGCATTACGAGCCGTGTTTGTGCATCAGGTCATCGCCATCCAGCGGCTGTCCTGTCGAGGGGTTCAGGACCAGGGGCGCGTGATGCGGCCGCTTGAAGTCGAACATGTTGAGCAGCGAGCCGGCCATGGCGTCGAAGGACTGGTCGCCGATCCGTCCCACGCCCCAGTTGTCTTCGATGAAGCGCAGGATCGAGGACTGATCGCTGACCTGATGGTCCACGAAGTTCACTTTCGCCCACGGCGACATCACCAGCAACGGCAGTCGGGGGCCGTAACCGCAGCGGTCCGGGTAGGCCCCGGGGGAGGTGGTGCCGCAACTTCCCGGGCCGCTCAGGGCATCGGCGGGATCGCTTGACTGGTTTACGATGGGACCGAGTACGTGGTCGTACCAGCCGTCGGAATCGTCGTAGGAAACGATGACCGCGGTGTCTTTCCACTCCGGCAGCTTCTGCAGGCGGTTTAGCGTTTCCACCAGGAAGGTCTGCTCATCCAGCGGATCGGAATACCCGGCATGGCCGTCCTGGTACTTCTTGGCCTTGAGGAAACTCACCGCAGGCAGGTGCCCCGACTCGGCAGCCGTCCAGAAGTCGCTCAAATCGTATTGGTGGTTGGCCTGGTCCGTGTATCCGATCTTGTCCGCGGAACTGGGCGCCAGATGGTGCGGGTTGGAAGTGGAGGCGTAATATTGGAACGGCTCGTGGTGCGGGCTGTAGTCGGTGACCGTGCTCCCGCCGACGTTCGTGCTCGCCGCTCCGCACACCGCCTTGCCGCCCGAATAGGCGGTGGGACGGAAACCGCCCTGGAACCAGCCCCAGGTGACCCCCTTCCCATTGAGCAGGTCGCCGATATTCTTGTTGGCGCTATCCATCGCCAGCGTGGAGCCCCCCGAGCAGTCGTCGTAGGCGGGGTCCGCGTCGCTGATCACGGTACCGTTGGTCGTAACCCCGGACAGGTTGGCCGGGGTCACGCCGTGGGTCTGGCCCGAAACCAGGTTCAGGGCCCCCGGGGTGGACGGCCCGAAGGTGGTGCCGTAGGAATTGTCGCTCATGGCGAAGCGCTGGGCGTAGTTCCACAGCGCGGTGACGGTGTTGCCGTCGTAGTAGCCCATTACCTGTTTCGGATCGCAACTGTCGTAGCTCGCGCCGGTATGCTCCACGAACTTGTCCATCAGTCCCGCATCCGCGGCCTGCTGCTCGGCGGTGTAGTCGTGATCCATGTCACAGGTCAGCGCCTGGGAGCGGTCGAGCCGGAACGGATTGGCGGAGTTGGAATTGTGGTTCAGCATGAAGTCGGTGAGGCCGTTGACCGACGGGGTTTTGCGGGAGGCATAAAACGCCGGCTCCCCCGACGGATTGGCGGCATGGGGGTAAGTCGCGAAATAATGGTCGAAAGAGACGTTTTCCTGAAAAATCACGATCACGTGCTTGATCGGGGTAGCCGTACCCTGATCGGCGGCATAGGCGGCGGCAATGCCGCTGCCGTTAAGGGCAGCGCCCAACGCCAGCGCAAGGGTCATCTTTTTGAATGGAGCCCAGGGGCTCTGCATGCGATGCATAGTCATTTCCTCCGGTTATGGAAAGTCGCTCGGGTTCGCGGCCTTTAAGCAGGCACGCGAAGGAAGTCTAGGCCGCGCAGGTTGCAAAGGCGTGTAGCTAGGCTTACGCCAAACTTACAGAAAGCCCCGGGGCCGGCTCGGTGCAAACGTTTTCGGCGATGCCGCCACAGAAAACGCATTACGACGTTCGACATCCCGCCGGTCGGCGCCTATGCTTCGCTTTTCTGAATTTTATCGTAATCGCGTTTCTGTGAAACATGAGACTTGCCGAGCTCGCCGAAATACGCATGGGATACCCATTCCGGTCGCGCCTGGAGCACGAGCCGGATGGCAACGTCGCAGTGATCCAGATGAAGGATATCGACGATACCGATCTGCTGCATGCCCAAGACGCCATTCGGGTGAGCTTGCCGGACGTAAAGGCTCGCCACCCACTGCGGGAAGGGGATCTGGTTTTTCGCTCCCGCGGGCGCAGCAATTCCGTGGCATTGGTTGCCTCGCCGGTTATGAATGCGGTGCTGGCCGCGCCGATGTTGCTGATCCGGCCCCGCCATGTGTCGCCGGCATATCTGCATTGGCATATCAATCTCCGGAGCACGCAGACCAGCCTGGCCGCACAAGCCGAAGGCACCGCGGTGCGGATGATTAGCAAGGCGGCATTAGAATCGCTGGAGGTGCCGGTGCCCGATTGGGAAACGCAACGGCGGATTGTCGAGACGGCCGGCCTGGCGCATCGGGAGCAAGCGTTGATGGCGGAAATCGCATCGAAGCGAAAGTGGTTGTTGGAACGAATTCTGGCAAGCAAAGCACAAGAGGGGACGACATGACCGACCGACTCACACAACAAGACGTCAACGGCACCGCCTGGACGGCCTGCGATACCTTCCGGGGGGTCGTGGACCCCGCCCAATACAAGGACTACATCCTGGTGATGCTGTTCCTCAAGTACATCAGCGACCTCTGGGCCGATCACTACGAAGAGTATCGGCGCGAGTATGGCGACGACGAGGAGCGCATCCGTCGCAAGCTGGAGCGCGAGCGATTCCTCCTGCCATATGTCGAGTTCAAGGACGCCGAAACCGGCGAGGCAACCGACCGATTTCTGGCCGATTTCTATGCCCTTCACGAACGCCGCAAGGCTGCGAACATCGGCGAGCTCATCAACGTCGTCCTCGACCACATCGAGGAGGCCAACAAGGCCAAGCTTGAAGGCGTGTTCCGCAACATCGACTTCAATTCCGAGGCCAACCTCGGCAAGGCCAAGGACCGCAACCGCCGCCTGGAGAATCTGCTCAACGACTTCGCCAAACTCGACCTGCGCCCGTCCCGCGTTTCCGAAGATGTGATCGGCGACACCTACATCTACCTGATCGAGCGTTTCGCGTCCGATGCCGGCAAGAAGGCCGGCGAGTTTTATACGCCCAAGCAGGTGTCCCGCCTGCTCGCGCAACTGGCCGCGCCCAAGGCCGGCGACCGCATCTGCGACCCTTCCTGCGGTTCCGGCGGCTTGCTGATCGAGGCGGCGAGTTTGGTCGAAGCGGCTGGCAGCCGCGATTTCGCCCTGTTTGGCCAGGAGGTGAACGGCAGCACCTGGGCGCTGGCGCGCATGAACATGTTCCTGCACGGCAAGGACGGCGCGCGCATCGAGTGGGGCGACACCCTCAACAGCCCGGCACTGGTGGAAAACGACCGCCTGATGCGCTTCAACGTCGTCGTCGCCAATCCGCCGTTCAGCCTCGATAAATGGGGCGGCAAGGAAGTCGAATCCGACCGCTACAGCCGTTTCTGGCGCGGCATGCCGCCCAAGTCCAAGGGCGACTACGCCTTCATCTCCCACATGATCGAAGTGGCCCTGCCGCAAGAGGGCCGCGTCGCCGTGGTCGTGCCCCATGGCGTGCTGTTTCGGGGCGGAGCGGAAGGTCGCATCCGCCGTGCCTTGATCGAGGAAAACTTGCTCGATGCCGTCATCGGCTTGCCCGCCAATCTGTTCCCGACCACCTCCATCCCGGTGGCCATTCTGGTCTTCGACCGGGCGCGGGAAAAGGGCGGTGCGCGAGAAGACTGCAAGGATGTGCTGTTCATCGACGCCAGCCGCGACTATCAATCGAGCAAGAACCAGAACGCCCTGCTCGACGAGCACATGAAGAAAATCCTGGCAACCTTCCGCGCGCGGCAGGCGGTGGATAAATACGCCTACGTCGCCAGCCTCGCGGAGATCGCCGAGAACGACTTCAACCTCAACATCCCGCGCTATGTGGATACCTTCGAGGAGGAGGAAGAAATCGACGTCGCCGCCGTGGAGAAGGAAATCGAACAGTTGGAAGCCGAGCTGGTGGAGGTGCGGGCGAACATGAAAGCCTACCTCAAGGAGCTGGGCGTATGAGTGGGAAATCAGCTGGCCTGATGCCCACTCCCCAATCTGTGACGCTATGTCACGGGTTCAAGGGAGGGGACAAGTTGTCCCCCTCCTTGCCTTTGACGGGAGGGCGGAAATGACCGAAGGCGAATTGATCCTCTACACCGCCGAAGACGGCAAGGTTGCGATCCAGCTCCGCGCCGAGGGTGGTACGGTCTGGATCACACAGCTTGAACTGGCCGCGCTGTTCCAAACGACCAAGCAGAACATCAGCCTGCACATCAAAAACATCCTGGCCGAGGGCGAACTCGACGCGTCAGTGGTCAAGGAATACTTGACAACTGCCGCCGACGGAAAGAACTACAAAACAAATAGTTATAACCTCGACATGATCCTGGCCGTGGGCTACCGGGTGCGCTCGCTGCGCGGCACCCAGTTCCGGCAATGGGCCACCACACACCTGCGGGAGTACCTCATCAAGGGTTTCGTGCTCGACGATGCCCGCCTCAAGGAACCCGGCGGCTGGGACTACTTCGACGAGCTGCTGGAGCGCATCCGCTCCATCCGCGCTTCCGAAAAGCGCTTCTACCAGAAAATCCGCGACATCTACGCCACGGCGGTGGACTACGACCCGCAGAGCGACCAGGCGCAACTGTTCTTCAAGAAAGTGCAGAACAAAATGCTGTGGGCGATCACCGGCCATACGGCCGCGGAGCTGATCGCCGAGCGCTCGAATGCCGCCAAGCCCAACATGGGCCTCACCACCTGGCGCGGCGCGCGCGTTGGCAAGCAGGATGTCGCCATCGCCAAGAATTATCTAGCCAAGGAAGAAATCGAGAAACTCGACCGCATCGTGGTGATGTATCTCGACTATGCCGAAGACCAGGTACAGCGCCGCAAGACCGTGACCATGCAGGAATGGGCCGACAAGCTCGATGCTTTCCTCTCCTTCAACGAGCGCGATGTGCTCACCCATGCCGGCAAGCTGCGGGCGGAGGTGGCTGAAAAGCTGGCGCTGGAGCGCTACGAGACCTTCGATGCGGCGCGCCGGGAGTCGGCGCGGCTGGCGGCGGATGCGGAGGACGTGGCGGCGCTGGAGCAGGTGGAGAAGAAGTTGGAAGGCAAGGGGCGGGGGAAGAAGAAATGAATGCCCGTCATGCTTGGCTCCCGTGCACCATCGGAGACGTGTGTGAGTTCGAGAGCGGTAATGGATTTACTCCACAGGACTGGAAAGCAAGAGGGCTCCCAATCATCCGCATTCAGAACCTTAATGGATCGCAGTCGTTCAACTATTTTGACGGCGAGCCTGATCCCGACTGGATCGTGGAGCCTGGCGACCTCCTGTTCGCTTGGGCTGGCGTGAAGGGCGTTTCTTTTGGCCCTACGGTATGGAACGGTCCCAAAGGAGTGCTTAACCAGCATATCTACCGTATTCGACCGAAAGCCGGGATCAACAAGAACTGGCTTCACTACACACTTGAAGAAGTGACATCGGAGATTGAGGGGAAAGCGCACGGGTTCAAGACCAGTCTCGTTCATGTTCGTAAGTCAGACATTACTGGCGCGAAGGTCGCGCTGCCCAGCGAGACAGAGCAGGTGGCTGTCGCTAGCACCCTTGCATGCTGGGACACCGCCATCGAAAAAACCGAGCGGCTGATCGCGGCGAAGGAACGTCACTACACTCACGAACTGTCCCGCATCATCAGTCGGGGCCATCATCCCGCAGCCCACGAGGGACGTGTGTTGCTCTCCGACATCACAACGGTCTGGAAAGGCCAGCAACTGAACAAGGATGCGATGGTCGAGGATGGCGAGTATTACGTGCTGAATGGCGGTGTCGGACCGTCAGGAAAAACCACTACGTGGAATTACAAGGCAAACACCATCACCATCAGTGAAGGGGAAACTCCTGTGGTTTCGTCAACTTCAATCGCAACAACTTCTGGTGCGGTGGGCACTGCTACGCACTGAAGAGTCTTCGCGCTGATGTTGATGTGCTTTACCTGTACCACTATCTCAAGGGCAGACAGAACCAGTTAATGGCACTGCGTGTCGGTTCCGGTTTGCCCAATATCCAGAAGGCTGATATCGAGTCTGTCTCAGTTTTATTACCTGACATCACCAAGCAGGCCGCTATTGCCCGGTATCTCAATGTGCTGCGCGAGGAAATTGCCAGCCTCAGCGCTTACGCAGAAATGCTGAAAATCCAGAAACGCGGCCTGATGCAAAAACTTCTCACCGGCCAATGGCGGGTGAAGGTGCCGGCAGCGGAGGCATCGTAGCCATGGCCGAATGCGCCTACCTCTTCCTGGACGAAGGTGGAAATTTCGATTTCAGCCCAAGCGGCACGCGCCACTTCGTGCTGACCAGCGTGGCGACTCGGCGGCCGTTTCCTTCCCATGGCCCGCTGGACGATTACAAACACGACTGCCTGGAATACGGCCTGGATACGGAGTATTTCCATTGCGCAGACGATAACCCACGAGTGCGGCGCAGGGTGTTCGAATTGATCGCCGCCAACCTGGATTCACTGCGGATCGATTGCCTGGTGGTGGAGAAATCCAAGACCGGGCCGGCGCTGAGGGAAGACAAGCGGTTCTATCCGGAGATGTTGGGCCATCTGCTGAAATTCGTTATTCCGCGCGAACTAAAGAACTCGGTAGACGAAGTCATCGTCATTACCGACACCATCCCGATCCAGAAGAAACGGCAGGCAGTGGAGAAGGCCATCAAAGGGGCGCTGGCGGCAATGCTGCCCGCTGGTATGCGTTACCGCATCCTGCACCATGCCTCACGTTCGCATTACGGATTGCAGGTGGCGGACTACTGCAACTGGGCGGTTTTCAGGAAATGGCAGAAGGGAGAAACCGAGTTTTACGACCGGATCAAACCCGCTGTGCGCAGCGAATTCGACATCTTCCAGACGGGCACGAGGTATTACTACTGATGAGTATTCGGGCCCTGAAAAAATTGACCCCCCCGACTACTCCTTGCGGAGAGAGACCCTTGGTCTCTTGTCATCGGGGGGGAACCTTTGAATGTCAGTATAGGGCAACCATATGTTAGAGACAACCAATGATTTCGGCGGGGGCTTCCGCTTCGACGAAAAATACCTCTCGCAGATTCCCGCACTGCAAGTGCTGGTCAATCTCGGCTTCGAGTACCTGACGCCCGATGAAGCCTTGGCCGCTCGCGGCGGCAAGGCTGGCAACGTGCTGCTGGAGGAAATCCTGCGCGGGCAGTTGAAGAAGCTGAACCGCATCCAGCACAAGGGCGGCGTGTGGCTCTTTTCCGAGGAGAACATCCAGAGCGCCATCCAACGCCTGAAAAACGTGAAGTACGACGGCCTGCTGAAAACCAACGAGGCGGTCTATGACCTGCTGACCCTGGGCGTGGCGCTGGAGCAGTCCATCGAGGGCGACGTGAAGAGCTTCACGCTCAACTATATCGACTGG